>DASYFE010000028.1:0-5991 GCA_036498585.1 Pyrinomonadaceae bacterium
CCACCCCTACAGTTCATTTTTCCGAGCTAAATAATCTTAACGGCTCCCGATCTGGAGCCAGTTGCACAACCTCTTCAAACCTGAATCCGAGACGTTGTAGAAGATTGATCGACGCATCGTTATCGAGAGATGTGATCGCGAGGATGCGTTGAATCTGAGGTCTTTCACGCGCGTCCTTCAACACCGCCTCGGCTGCTTCAAAAGCAAATCCTTTACTCCAGAAGTCGGGTAGCAGTGCGAAACCGATGTCGGGATCGGGCAGCTCTTCCCGCTTGAGCAATCCACACATGCCGATCGGCGTGTGCGACGCTCGCAACTCAACACAATTAAGCCCGAACCCGTGTCGCTCATAACTCCCAACTGGACCATTCAGAATATACTGGCGAGCATCGTCGAGGTTGCGGACTTTCTTGTCTCCGATGTAACGAAGAAATGACGGCTCGTTGAGCAACGCGAGGATAAACTCCGCATCGTCGACGGTTAATTTGCGCAATGATAATCGTTCGGTTTCAAGAACTGTCATAGAATGCTGAGTATGACAAAAAACGCGCTTGTATGTCTCGTGCTGATCCTGCTTGCGAGTGTAGCAGGTCACGGATCTGCACAGATGGATGTGCTGGACTACTCGGTGACACTCGAACCCGATATCGCGGCAAAATCGGTGAAGGGCTCCGTTCTAATCCGCATTTCAACGACGGCGACGACTGTGGAGTTTGACTGTGGCGCGCTCACGATCGATGCGGTTCGTGAAAGTGGTCAGCCGTTGCAATTCTCAGTGGCGAAGCGACGGTTGAGTATTTCGTTACGGGCGAACAAGCGCGTGCGAGAGATCGAGATCGAGTTTCACGGCACGCCAAAATACGGCATTCGATTCTTTCCGGATCGACAACAGGTCTACACGATTTTTTCAACGAGCCAGTGGATGGTTTGTGTAGACGATCCGGCTGATAAAGCAACGCTGACATTCAAACTGATCCTGCCAGCGAACTTAACACCAATCGCGAACGGCAACTTCGTCTCACAACACGAGCTGCCCGACAACAAACGTGTCTCTGAATGGCGACAAAGCACCGCCATTCCAACGTACATCTTCGGTTTCGCCGCTGGACCATTTCACGTCGTGAAGGAGAAACGAAGAAACGTCGAGCTTCAATATCTCGCCACCAACTACACCGCGATCGAAGTGCGCCGCATCTTTCGCGACACACCCGACATGCTCGACTTCTTCGAAGACCGTGCGGGTGTGAAATACACCGATCGAACGTACACGCAGGTGCTGGCTGCCGGCGGTGTCGAACAGGAAATGAGCAGCTTCACGGCGTTGAAAGAGGCGTATGGCAAGGAGCTACTTGAAAACGAGCAGGACCTCTGGCTTGGGGCGCACGAGTTTGCGCATCAGTGGTGGGGAAACATGGTGACCTGCCGCGACTGGAACCACTTCTGGCTCAACGAAGGCATCGCGACGTTCATGGCCGCGGCGTATCTCGAACATCGCTTCGGACGAGAAGCTTACATGAAGGAAATCGAGACCTATAAGACGAACTACGAGAAAGTGCGCGCGGCTGGAAAAGATAAGTCGCTCGTATTTCCGGATTGGAAGAGTCCGACCCGCGAAGATCGAACGCTCGTCTACGACAAGGGCGCTTATGTAATGCACTTGCTGCGCGAAGAAATGGGCGAGCGCGCCTTCTGGAACGGCCTGCGCCACTTCACTCGCAGACACTTCGGAAAATCCGTAGTCACAAGCGACTTCGTCACTGCAATGGAAGAAGCCAACGGAAAAAGCCTGAAAGACTTCTTCGCGAAATGGGTTTACCTCCAATAACCACCGCGATTTCAGATGCTGTCAATTGGCGGAAATTATTCTCTGCGGTCCTCTGCGTATCTCTGCGTTCTCTGCGCTAAGTTTGCGATTTAACGCAGAGAACGCTGAGGTACGCAGAGGACCGCAGAGTTCAAGCGCGGCGGCGACCGAAACGTCGGGATACGTATGATCGAGATGCCGTGACCCAGGCTTTGATCGCTCCTCGACCGGCCCACTCAAAAGGATAGCCGGGTAAAAGAGCGCCCAGCACGAGGGCAACAAACGCCGCATAGAACGTGAAACGGTAAGCGCGTGCAAAGTCCTCCGGCGAGAACGTGCTTCCCAAAATCGTCGCCAACACCGCAACACCGAGCGCCTGTACGACGAATCGCGTCGAGTTAACGAGGGACGAACCACGCGGCACGTTTTCCTTTGGCACGATGCCAAGCGCAGTCGTATACGTCGGCTGCATTATCAGGCTAATCGCAAGACCGCGTAGCACCAGCAAAAAAATAATCCGGCTGATTGGAGTCGAGCTCGACAGGCGGGTGAATTGCCAGGTGTTGATAAGCAGTATCGCTGCGCCCGCTATAACCAACAAACGCGGACCGATTTTGTCGTAGATACCGCCAACGATCAGATTGATCAGACCGGTAGTAGCAGCAAGCGGCAACAAGATGAATCCTGTTTGCATCGCAGTTCGACCGCGAAGTGATTGGAGATAAACCGGCATCAAAAACTCCGCGCCAAAAAGTGCTATGACGGCGACGTAACCAACAAGATTCGCTTTGAGGAAGGTAGGGTTTTTATAAAGACTTAGTTCCAGCAGCGGATCACGAGCGTACTTCAGATCATAGACGGCGAAGACTGAGAGAGCCACTACAGCGACGGCTAAGAAACTGAGTACCGGCACAGAAAGCCAACCGTAATGGTTCACGATTGACGCGGCGTAAAGGACGCAGCCATAGCCGATAATGATCGTAATGAAACTAATCGGATTGAACTTGATTGAGCGTTTCGGCTCTGTCGCACGAAGAATTCTGCTGGCGAGACCGATGCCGATCAAGCCAATCGGAATATTGATGAAGAAGATCCACCGCCAGAGGTTAGCGTCCGCGAGCAGTCCGCCGAGTATCGGGCCGACAGCGGGAGCAGCTACCATGACCATGCCATAAATGCCGAAAGCGCGTCCCTGTTCCTCATCATCAAATGTCGTGAAAAGCATCACGGTGCTCAAAGGCAGCGCGATACCTCCGCCAATTCCCTGAAGAGCACGTGTGCCAACGAGCAACCAAAAACCCGGAGCGAGACCAGACCCCAGCGATCCGAGGAGAAAGATGCACAGCCCCAGGATGTAAACACGCTTGAGTTGGAAACGGTCGGCGAGCACCCCGGCGAGCGGTGTTGCGATACCTAAGGCGAGCACATAGATGCTGATGATCCACTGTGCTTCATCGAGACCTACATCAAACTCGCGGCGCAGGGTCGGGAACGCGACATTGACCACAGTGGAATCGAGCACGATCATCGAAATGCCGAAGACGATCGTGAGCATTACTCTCCACTTGTACGCTAGTTTGGCCACAACAAATACCTGGGTGACGGGAGGAGGTAGTTGATGTTAAGGACGATTTATTTTCTGCTCGCCGCAGCTACGGTAGTTGTAGGATCTGCTCCTTCCCAACGAACATCGGCCGTTGGACCGTAGATTGACGGCACCGACTTATCCAGCATACGCAAATACACTCCGAGTTGGGCGCGATGATGCGCCGTGTGCAAAACGCGTCGCCAGAAGATCCAGATTCTTTCGCGCTGCACGTCAAAGAAAGGAACAACTTCAAGCCACCAGTCCTCGTGCTGCTGTGCCAGAAAGTGCAAACGTGCGCGCGAGAGCTCGACCATTCTTACCGCTAATCCGTGAGGAGTACGGTCCTGCGGTAGTACTTCGTTCGCCGGCACTTCCGGCAAGCCCAGAAACTCGGCAAAGAACCGGCGCTCGGACAGCAGCTCGTGCTCGATGATCTGTCCGACGCTACTCGAGCGCGGATGTGGTTTGAAAGAAAGATCTTCCGCGCTGAATTCCCGCCACACGGAATTGAGCTTGTTTACTTCACTCGCATAAGTCTTCACGAGGTGTTGAAAAACGCGAGTCGAGGCGATTGGGACGTCCGTGTCTTTGATAGCAACTTCTTCGTATTCCATCTTAAATCCTTCTTCTCTGTGCAACCTCTGTGTCCTCTGTGTCTCTGTGGTGCTAACTAACCACAGAGACACAGAGAACACAGAGGTTGCACAGAGAAAGCTGTCTTAGAACGTAAAGATTGCTGCAAACTCCGAGCGAATATTGTGCGTGGTGTAACTCGGGATGCCACGAAACAGCGGCAACAAGCCCACGCGGGAATCCGCGCGTGTGCGGTAGTACCCCTCTTCGTAAGCAAACGTGATCCACTGGTTCCATTTGTATTGGATATTGCCGGAGAAGAGATCGCTGCGGCCGCCGCGCAGACCAAACCGTCGCGCGTCACGCGCCTTCGCTTGATCGAAGCCGTAGTAGAGAAACGCAGTCCAACCGGCGTTGCGTCCTTTCGGATCGGCATCGAATACTCGCGACAACGGAAAGCCAAGTTGGATAAAGCCGCCCTGCGCGCGCACGGGTCGCTGTGGCGCTACAACGGGAATACCGTTGTCCAGCCCGAAGGCGACCGCCGACGCGCCATCGATCGAAGTCGCAGTGGCGACGCTTGTCAGTCCAGCAGTGTCGTTGAAGTTGGAGAGCAATTGTCCGGCGAGGAAGAAACGCAGATCGGAACCGCCGTAATACTTCCCAACTACCGTGATGAAATGCGTCGGCAGTTGAAACTCGGCCGAGTAGCCGTCGCTGTCGCTGTCAACTTCGACGCCATTCGGAAACGCCGACCTGAATGCGACCGGCACGCCTGCAGCGGTAACGATCGCGGTGCGCTGCTGATGTTCGAAGCTGAAGATCAACTGCGCTGGAGCCACGCTCGCTGCTTTATCGAGTTGCCATTGAAGTACGGCGCGTCCCTGAACGCCCGGCTGCTGCGAATCAACTCCCTGTCGCTCACCGAACGCTAACTGATTGGCGACGTCGCTCGGCAGATTTCCGAAAGCCGGCAGAACGATCGCGATCTCCGGCTCAAACTGGAGATTGCGCGAGCCGCCGAATTTATGAAGGAAACCAAACTTCGCCTGCGGTATGCGCGTGTAAGCAGCGCCGTAACCGACGCCGCCGAAGTTTGTGTTCTCGATCATGTTCGGCAACGTCGATGAGACGAACGGCGACCAGTCCTGCCCAAAAAGAACGAAGGCGCTGTCCTTATCATTGAAGCGACGATCGATTCTGACCCAGGCGAGGCGTAACGACGGCTGGCTCGATCGAATCGAGGTGATGTTGCGATTGTTGGCGCGCGGAAAATCACCTTCGAAATCAAACTCGATTTTGCCGGTGATGCTCGTCTTCGGCGCCGGATCAAGCCATTCGAAATTTGCGCCCAGTCGCAGTCCGCGGGCGCGTACGTGAAACTCCGGTGAGTTGTTCGGGCCAGTGTCCTGTGCGAGCAGCGGCAGTGGAAAATCATTTCCCTGCGGTGATGATGAATCGTGAACGACACTCGTCTTGAAGATGCCGTAGAACTTGAGCCGCGCGCCGCTGCCCAGTTTGACATCGGGGATCAGTCCTTCTCGTTTCGGGACGTCGAGGCCTTGTAAGCGGACTGGCGCGATTGCGGCGATCACAGCGGGTGTCGGTTGTGGCTTGGGTTCGACTGGTTGTTCCACTGGTGGTGGCGTGCTGGTCTTGTACTCAGCCGTGATCGTTTTTATCTCGGTTGAAGCTGAGGGCGCGCGTATCGATTCGAATTCAGTCGCCGAGATCACGCCTTTATCGCGCAAGAGCGCCGCGAGACGATCTCTTTGTTCCGCAGGCGATGCGTTAGTCGTGATCGCGCGTGCTTCGGTTTCCGTAAGGATTCCTTTCGCTTGCAGCACTCGCACTAACGGATCATTCGTATCAGCGCTTTGCGAAAAAACAGCCAGCGCACTTCCCAAAACGACAATCACAATTAGACTCAGACGTAGATACACACGCATGATGAGATCCTTTCTCGTTGACAAAGATCACTGTTGGCAAGCAACTGTAGGGGCGGCCCTCCGTGGCCGCCCGTGCC
>DASYFE010000029.1:0-7319 GCA_036498585.1 Pyrinomonadaceae bacterium
GATATGATGCGCCACAATCGGAGGCCCGGACCATGCTGACTACCCGAACTGGTCGACTCACAACCCTGCTGGTCTTCATTTCCCTGGGACTTATAGAGCCTTGCATCGCCGTCGCACAGGATTCCGAGACGACTTACGAAGAGCGGCTCGCGAGCGCAAAAGACTTGTTGCGCCAGTATCGATATGACGAAGCGGTTAAAGGGTTCAGACGTGCGAACGAGATGCGCGAGAAAAAATCCGCCGAGTGTTATGCCCTGATGTCGGACGCCTATCTCAACCTGGAGGCCTACAAAAACGTTATCGCTGCAGCCGACAAGTCGATCGCGTTGGCTGGAGGCGACACGCAGTTCCTGCTGAAGGCCTACAACAATAAAGGCCTGGCGCTCATCGCCCAGGCAAATAAGAAAGATCAAACGAAGCTGGAGGCTGCGGAGGCAGCGTTTCGGGAAGCACTGAAACTGAAAAATGCCCCTCCGGTGCTGCGCTACAATCTCGGTGTGGTCCTGATGCAACTGTATCGCGACGAAGAAGGCGTGGCCGAAGTTCAGCAGTACATGAAATTGCAGCCCAAGGGCAGCTATGTGGGGATTGCAAAAAAGCTGGTGGAGAACCCGCGTCGCGCGCGTGAAAATTTTGCTCCCGATTTTTCGTTCACGTCGGCGGATGGGGAGTTCATCACGCTTGAAGATCTCAAGGGCAAGGTTGTGATGCTGGATTTTTGGGGGACGTGGTGTCCTCCGTGTGTCGCGTCAGTGCCGGAGCTTAAGAATCTGTACCGGCGCTATTCGAAAGAGCAATTCGTGTTGATCGGAATCAGCTCTGATTTCGATGAGGCGAAGTGGCGTGACTTCACTGGCAAGAACAGGATGCTCTGGCCGCAGTATCGCGATACCGATCGACGTATTCTGGAGGCGTTTAGTATCCGCGCGTTTCCTACTTACATCATTATCGATCACGAAGGAATTCTTCGCTTCCAAAGCACCGGCTTTGGCGCCGCCAATCTCGACGCTGCAGTCAGGAGGCAAATACGAGCCGCCACGCAGAGCGTCGATGCAAGGTGATTTCTCTGTGCAACCTCTGTGTTCTCTGTGTCTCTGTGGTTAGGTAGTGTGCTGGAAATGGTTAACCACAGAGACACAGAGAACACAGAGGTTGCACAGAGAATGCTAATCGCTGAAAGTTAACTTGCCGAGTTTGCCTTCAGCGCCGGCGCCCCAACCGAGCTGTTTGCCGCGCACAAAACTAAAAGTATCGAAACCAGGACCGTCGATTGGCTGCCATGTACGACCATCGTCGAGCGAGTAATCGCCACCTGACGGTCCAAGCGCGATCAGCGCCGGTGTCTTCACACCCGGCACATAAGCGACGACTGACCGAAATCCTGACAACCCCTTCACAAGCGTCCACGTAACGCCTCCATCACTCGTTACCGCCAGATTGTCTACAGCTTCCGATTCTTTCTTGTAATCACCACCGGCGACCACGCCATGCTTCGCGTCACGGAAAGCAATCGAAAAGATCCCGCTGGATGGCCCGGAAGCGAGTGGCGTATCGGCGACTTGCCAGGTGCGACCACCGTCAGTCGTTCGCAGCACACGCGACTTAGCCGCTGCGCCCGTTCCGATCCACGCGTACGATTTCCCGAACAGCGCGATGTTAGTCCCACTCGCTGCGAACGCGCCTTCATTCCCCTGCGCAGGCGGCAAGTTTGTGGCTGGCACCCGCGACCACGTGCGCCCGCCGTCAGTAGTCGTGAGTATGTAAAACTGCTTGTCGACTGAATCACCGAAGGCGATGCCGTGGTTCGCATCCCAGAACGACATCGCATCGAGGAACGCCTTTTCGTCTTTGTTTCTGAATTGCACTTTCCAGGTCACGCCGCCATCAGTGGTTTTGTAAATTCGCGAGGCAGGTCCATTGCCGATGCTCATCACGTAAGCAGTTTGCGCGTCGATTGCGTCGATGTCGCGAAAGTCGAGAGTGTCAGAGCCTACGATGAACTTTTGCCACGAGAGTCCACCATCATCAGTGCGGAGTATGGTCGATCCCGCTCCACTGGCCCACGCCACCTGCTCACTCACGGCGCTCACGCCCCGCAGCCGCTGATTGACGCCGCTTGTCTGCACAGTCCAACGCGGCGCGAGAGTCATTAAGAGAATTGAGAGACAAACGATTTTCAAAGCCGAACCTCCGTGCAGAGTTGAATTAATAGATCAGACTATCGTATTTCTATTTTCCTATGTTGAAGCGATTCTATCGGACCGCCAAATCGAAAGTCACTGGTAGCAATCAGCATTCGGAGTCAGAAGGACTGACGAGGGAAGCCGTGGTATGGGCTTACCGGCTATACCTCGATCGTGAACCGGAAAGCGATCAGGTCATCGAAGAACACTTACGCAAATGCACCTCGACCGAACAACTGCGCGCCAATTTCATCTATTCAACCGAGTTTCGCGACAAGAACCCTAACCTGCATGTGCCTGTCCTTTCCGGCGATGAGCCGGCAATGGCGATTGAGGAGGTGAGTACCGAAAACGACCTGCAAAAGCTTTTCGACCATATTCAGTCTAACTGGGAAGAGCTTGGAAAGAGAGAGCCGCACTGGTCCGTAGTCGTGGCGGAACAGTATCAACAAGCCAACATCCAGGCTCATGAGAAGGAGTTCTATCAAACCGGCGAACAGCATGTGGCCCAGTTATTCGGCAGTCTCGAAAGAAATCATGTGCAGTATCGCGAATTTAAGACCTGTCTGGATTACGGGTGCGGAGTCGGACGCATCACCCGCCATTTAGCGAAACGATTCGAGAAAGTTCACGCCTACGATATCTCGCTGCCTCATCTACAAACTGCAGAGGATTACCTGACAAAAGAGAACGTCGCGAATGTCGCGCTCAATCACCTCAAACGTGTTTCGGACATTCAGAATCTTCCGAAAGTTGACGTGAGTTACTCGATGATCGTGCTGCAACACAATCCACCGCCCGTGATTGCCTTCATTGTCGAATCGTTGATTCGCTCACTTAATCCCGGCGGCGTCGCTTTCTTCCAGGTCCCAACTTACCGTCGCGGCTACACCTTTTCCTTAACCGAATATTTAGCCGAGGACGCGGCGAAAGGCGGAATGGAGATGCACGTCTTACCGCAAAGCAAAGTCTTTGAGATCGCGCAACGCGCGGGAGGACGCGTGCTCGAGGTCATAGACGACACGTGGACCGGACTCCGAGTCAAAGAGGTGTCAAATACGTTTGTTATCCAGAAGGATTAATCTACCCCTTGTAAATTCCGCGAATCCTGTCCAGAATACGCCCGCGCCGGTTCGATCCCCATTCTCCTATGCTCGGGCAACTCCTCCTCCATTATCGTGTAGTCGAAAAAATCGGTGAGGGTGGACAGGGTACTGTTTACAAGGTCTTCGATACGACGCTCGATCGGCCCGCAGTCATAAAAGTTATCCCGCCCGATCTCATTGACAGCGCTTCCAACCTCGTACGTTTCGAACGCGAAGCCAAGCTCGCGTCTTCGCTCGATCATCCAAACATCTGCACGATCTTCGGTCTGCATAAAGTCGGCGACGTTCAGTTTATCGCGATGCAGTTCGTCGAAGGGCGAAACGTGCGCGAGATTGTCGACGGTAAACCACTCGATTTGCGCCGCGCCCTCTCGATCGCGATCCAGGTTACGGACGCGCTCGCAGCAGCGCACAGTCGCGGCATCGTGCACCGCGATATCAAGGCGCGCAACGTGATGGTCACGCGCTCGGGAACCGTGAAAGTGCTCGACTTCGGTCTCGCAAAACTGATCGAGAGCCCGCAGTCTACGTCGAGCGATCCGCATCTCACGGAGGCGGGAGTACCGTACGGAACGTCGACTTACGCCGCGCCCGAGCAGGCGCAAGGCTTGAAAGCCGATCATCGCGCCGACATTTTTTCTACTGGCGTGTTGCTTTACGAGATGCTCGCGGGCACCTGGCCGTTTCGCGGCAAGACCGCACTCGACGTCCGTTACGCAGTCGTCTATCACAAGCCAAAACCGATCGTCGAAGCGCGTGGTGAAGACTCGCCCGCGTTGCGTCGAATTCAGGAGATACTCGACAAAGCGCCGCAGGATCGTTACCAGAAGATCGAAGACATGCGCGGCGATCTTCAGGAAGTGCTGCGCGAGATCGAAGTCGATACCAGCGTCGGGAGAACGCTGACCGACGCTCCTGCGACAACGACGGTACCGAGGTTAATCGCACCAAACACATTTTGGAGCACGCCGCGCAAGATCACCGTTGCCGCCCTCGCGCTGCTCGTGCTTGTCGCAATTACGCTGCTAGCGTTGCGCCGTAATCCGCAGGCCGAGTCAGATTCGACGATCAACTCGCTCGCTGTTTTGCCGTTCACCAACAGCGATCCCAACACCGAATACCTTTCAGACGGCATCACGGAAAGCCTGATCGACAGTCTTTCGAGAATGCCGAACTTGAAAGTGAAGTCGAGCAGCACCGTCTTTCACTACAAAGGACGCGAGACCGATCCGAAGAAGATCGGACGCGAGCTCGGCGTACACGCGTTGTTATCGGGCACGATTTCGCAAGTCGGTGACGATCTGTCGGTCAGCGTTGAGCTGATCGACGTGCGCGACGATAGTCATATCTGGGGTGAACGTTACGGTCGAAAGGTCTCGGAAGTGGTGGCGCTGCCGCAACAGATCTCACGCGACGTGTCGCAACGACTGCGCTCGCGCACGGACAACGTGGACCACGCGCAATTGACGCGAAACTATTCGCCTGATTCCGAAGCGTACCGTCTCTACCTGCAGGGACGTTACAACTGGAACAAGCGAACTGTGCAGGGCCTACAAAACGGTATTGAATACTTCGGCAAAGCAATCCAGCGCGACCAGGATTACGCGCTTGCATATGCCGGACTCGCCGACTGCTACCTGCTGCTCAACGTCTACAACGTCACGTCGGCTGACGACTCATTTCCGAAAGCTGAAGCTGCTTCACGAAAGGCATTGTCGATCAACGAGAGTCTCGCTGAAGCTCACACCGCGCTCGGCTTTGTTACTTATCGTTATCATCTGAAGTGGGCCGAAGCGGAGGAACATTTCAAGAAAGCGATCGCGCTCAATCCAAACTACGCGACAGCGCACCAGTGGTACGCGAGTTATCTCGCCGCGAGCGGCAGATTGAACGAAGCCGTCGTCGAGGCGAAGACCGCGCACGACCTCGAGCCGTTCTCCCTCACGATCTACAGCGACTACATCCGCGGACTGTATTATGCAGGGCGGCTTGACGAAGCTCGCAAAGAGTCGCTAAAACTCATGGAAACTGATCCGAGTTTCGCACGCGCGCATTACGAGCTCGGCCTAGTCGCCGAAGAGGAAGGCAAGTTTGACGAAGCGATCAACGAGTTCAGGCTGGGATTGAAAGCACTGCCTGACAACGTGGCGGCGCTGACTGCGTTGGGCCATGCACAGGCGCGCGCGGGGAAACGAGGCGACGCCGAAAAGGCGATCGCGAGGCTTCAGGAGTTATCAAAGCGGCAGTACGTTTCGCCATTTCAAACTGCGGTGATTTATGCGGGGATGGACGAGCGCAAGCTCGCGCTCGACTGGCTCGAGAAGTCGCGTGACGAGCGGTTCAACTGGTTGCCGTTCATCGCGGTCGATCCAGTGTTCAAGAATTTGCGCGCAGAGCCACGGTTTATCGAATTGTCGAAGAGCTTAAATTTGACCAGATAGTAGTAGCCACAAAAAGGCACAAAAACACAAAAAATGATGATTTCTAGAAGAAGCTTTTTATCAAGTAGTGCGAAGTCGGCGGTGGCGGTGACGCTTTTGCACTCGTTTGTGCCGGCGCGTGCGTTGGCGCAGGCGGCGGCTGTGCAGCCTTTGTTCGCGCGGCTCGATGAATTTATCACGCGGCACATGCATGAGACGGGCGCGCCGGGAATGACGCTCGCGCTCGCAAACCGCGATGGCCTGATCAGAGTCTCCACTTACGGTTATGCCGATCTGAAGGCGGGATCAAAGGTCGTGCCGGAAACGATGTTTGAGATCGGATCGATCTCGAAGTCGTTCGTGAGTCTCGCGTTGATGCAGTTACGCGACGAGGGAAAACTCGATCTCAACAAGCCGATTGTCGAGTATCTGCCGTGGTTGAAGATTAACTCCAAGTTTGCGGCGATCACTACCCATCACATTTTGACGCATTCGGCCGGACTGCCCGGCGCACCGCTTCTGCTCGACGCGCTTCTCGGTGAGCTTTGGACCGCATACGAGCCCGGCAAGCGTTTTCTTTATTCAAACACCGGCTACAACATTCTCGGTTTTCTGATCGAAGCGATCGACAAGCGTCCCTTTGCACAAGCGATGCGCGCGCGAATGATCGAGCCGCTCGGAATGTCGGCGAGCTCGCCAATCATCATCAACGATCTGCGCAAGTTGATGGCGATCGGTTACGAACCGCTTCAGGAAGGCAAGCCGTTTCCGGTTAATGGCCCACTGGCTGAAGCGCAGTGGCTCGAAGTCGATATCGCTGCGGGTAGCGTCGCGTCGACGCCTGCCGACATGGCGAAATACATGCGCATGCTGCTCAATCGCGGAGCGCTACCGAAGGGCCGTTTGATCTCTGAAGAGAGTTTTGCGTTGTTCACGAAGCCGTTGATCGACTCGCCTTATCGTGGTGAGCCTGCGGGGTATGGCTACGGACTGTGGGTGAGCGATATCAATGGACACACCCGCCTGCGCCACACCGGCGGCATGGTTGCTTTCAGCTCCTCGATTGATGTGGACGTGACGGGGAACATCGGTGCGTTTGCGTCAGTCAACGCGAACCTGCGTGGCTATCGTCCGGTATCGGTGACGAAGTATGCCGTCGAGCTCTTCAATGCCTCGGCGGATAATAAGCCGCTGCCAGAAGCTCCGCCTCCGCCGCCTTCGCCGACTGAGGTAAAGAACGCCGCCGATTATGTGGGCGCTTACACTTCACTCGACGGTAAGAAACTCGAGTTCGTGGTTGATGGGACCAAGCTGGTTCTCGTGTACGGCAATCGTCGCATAGTGCTCGAGCGGGCCGGTGGCGATCGCTTTATCGTCAAGCATCCGGACCTGGATACGTATCTGCTGGGCTTCGTGCGCGAGAACCAGCTAGTGACGCAGGCGTATCACGGCGCGAACTGGTATCTCGGCGAGAAGTACACTGGTCCGAAGACTTTCGAGACGAAGAAAGAGTGGGAGGGCTTTGTTGGTCACTACAACAACGACAGTCCCTGGTACGGAGATACGCGTGTCGTGATGCGCAAGGGACAGCTCTTCGTCGAAGGCGTGCA
>DASYFE010000030.1:0-77232 GCA_036498585.1 Pyrinomonadaceae bacterium
AACGGGTGGCCACGGAGGGCCACCCCTACAGTTGTTTTCACGAACTCAAAGATCTATGAATATGTATGGCGGCCATTGCACCTTTAGCGGCTGCGACGACTGCGAGTTGAGACTGCGGTGTGATGTCGCCCGCCGCATAGACTCCTTTAATGCTCGTCTGCTGCGTGTCATCTACCCACAATAAACCGCATTCGGGATCTAACCGGCATCCGAGTGTTTCATGGAAGTCGGTGGCGAGCTCGGTGCCGAGATTAAAGAACAGCGCATCGCATTCTAGTGCGTCATCTCCCGCAAACATAACGCGCTGCAACTGTCTTGTCGATGGGTCGCCTTCCAGCGCGACTACGCGTTCGGTCCTAACGGCGACGTCAAGCGCGTCCAGCTTGTCACGGTCCGAAATCTCATGTTGGTCGGTCAACAGAGTAACGTGTCTGGTCCAGGTCAGAATGTTTTCAGTAAAACCAGCCGCATTGTCTCCATGTGCGAGCACGGCCACTCGTTTGTCCCTCACTTCATAACCGTCGCAATCAGGGCAATGAAACACACTCGAACCGTAGAACTCGCGGAACCCCGGACAGTCTGGCGTCAGATCCCGCAGACCGGTCGCCAGTAACAACCGCCGCGCGTCAAAGACTCTTTCGCCACCGATGAACACACGAAAGTGTTCGGGCGAAACTGCTTCCACCGCGGTTACACACGCCTCGATGATTAGCCCACCGTAGCTCGTCACTTCATCGCGACCGCGGGCCAATAGCTCGAGCGGCCGGATTCCATCATGACCCAGAAATCCGTGTATGCCGTGCGCGTATTCATTCCGCGGACTGTTGTGATGAAACGTGAGCGTGCGGCGCAGGTAGCGCGCGAGGAACAGTGAGGCCGACAAGCCAGCGGGCCCGGCGCCTATGACAATACAGTCGTATAGGTCACGACCATCCGCCGGGCCGTGTTTCTCAATTGATGAATTCACACTTATCGTCGACTCTTCTTCGCCGATTTCTTAGATCGCTTTGATCCTGACGACGACTTCGAGTTGCTCTTCGAACCCGACTTCTTGCTCGCGCGCGCCCTTTTAGGCGCGGTCGACGCCGATTTCGATTTGGAAGCCGACTTATTCGCGCCAGCCGATTTCTTTTTGCTCGAAGACTTGGTAGCGCCGCGTTGCTTGCGCTCCTTCTCGGTTTCCATCTGCTCTCCGAGAGCTTCGATCTGTTCCTCACTCAACGCAGCCTCGGCCTTTATGAAGAGCTCATTCTCCTCTTCTTCGACGTGGTGCTCCACATTCTCCTGCAACACCTTAGCCTGCGCTTCCCATTCTTCGTTGGCGCTCTTGGCTCTGCTCATTTGTTGCAGCAGCTTCTTGACTACGTCGTGCTCTTCGTAAGCTTCGAGGGTCAGATCGTGTGTCTGCTTCGGCTTCTCCAACGCGGGATAGAAGATCTTTTCTTCGATGTGCGTGTGCAGTTCAAGCTCCATCTTGATCTGTTCAAACACCCGCATCTTCGCTTGGCCGCTCGCACTCTCTAACTGACTAAAAAGCTCCTCAACTTTCCTGTGATCGGCTTTGAGTAAATTAAAGGCGTCCATGAATCCCTCCCTTGTTCGATTGAATATCGAGATCGACCTAGCAAACAGAGGGCCGTTAAGAAAGTGCTTGTTGTGCGTTGTGCGTGCGGGGTTTACGTTTGAAAAACGACTCTCAACTGTATGCGCTTGGTACAACCGCGCTACGTCGACTGAGCCACCATCGTCATGACAAGATGTTCGAGGGCCGCGGCGGGGTCGCCGCAACGACCGGTGTGAACTGGGGAGGGTTGAATGACTGTGCTGCGAGGAGCGACGAGCCAGTGAAAACGTTGGCGCTGCGGGAGCTGGCCGATTGAGCCCGAGCCATCGCCACCGCGACAGATCGTTGGAATGCTGGCCAAATGTTTTCGCACCAGATCTAGATCGACGCTAGGATCGAGAGAAAGTAGCCGCGTCTCATCCAACTTGATCCGCGCTTCCAAAAACGACAACTCAGGGCACGAGACGATTACGCCGGCATTGATAAATTCCTCGCGGTCTACTTTCGGTACGACGCGAATCACCGCATAGTCATACCTGAACTTATCGGGCACGAATCGCCTCCTCAACGAAGTGGCGCGGCGAAACAAGTCGCCTCGTCAAATAATCGACGTAAGCTTGCCTGTTTTCCGCAATCGTACTAAATGGCTCGTGATCATCCATCCAATCGTCAGGGACGAGCTCGACAACTCCGCGTATTACATCTTCAGTAATCGCTGCTGTCATTGCCGCATCCGCTGCTTCGAGCGCGCTCGCAAAGGAAAGGAGGATATGTTCCTTGATTAAACGGAACGGATCTTTGCTGCGATGTTCCATGTCAGTCCACGCGTGATGGAAGTACAGTGCGGCGCCGTGATCGATCAGCCATAGCCTTCGATGCCACATCAACATGTTTGCATTGCGCGGCGTGCGATCGACGTTCGTGACGTACGCGTCGAGCCATACGATACGTGAAGCAAGATCAGCGTCCGGCTGATCGGCAACCGGGTCGAACATCACTGAGCCGGGAAGGTAGTCGAGTCCGAGATTCAGCCCGCCACTGGCGCGGATGAGGTCTTGTATTTCCGGGTCAGGTTCTGTCTTTGCGATCTCAGGATCGAGTGAAACGAAGACGAGCTCCGGGACCAGCAAGCCCGCTGCCCGCGCGAGCTCGCCTGCAATCAACTCCGCGATGAGCGCCTTGGTCCCCTGGCCGGCGCCGCGGAATTTGAGCACGTACATCCCGTCATCGTCGGCTTCAATGATGGCAGGCAGCGATCCGCCTTCACGCAGCGGAGTCACATATCTTGAGGCATTTACGGTTCGCATTCGTACTAAGCTTACACGTCTTTCCGGAATCGAAGCAGGTTTTCTGAAGTCGTGAAGGTGCGTGTTTTCATCCGGTCGATGTAGAGGGTTCCGTTCAGATGGTCTATCTCGTGCTGAAGAATGCGGGCGTACCAGCCGTGCGCGTTGATCGTTATTTCTTCGCCACGCTCATTCAAACACTCAACGCGGACGTTTAGTGACCGATCGACTATCGCCTGGAAGCCTTCCACGCTGAGGCAGCCTTCGAAGAACTGTGCAGACTCATTGCCCAGTAACGTGAGCTTCGGGTTGATGATCACGTGAAAGGGAACTGCCGACCTTTGCAGTGCGGCAAGCTCGTCTGCGGAGTGATGCGCTAAATAATCCGGCTGGTCCTCAATCACTGCGAGCTGAATCGACACGCCGACCTGCGGGGCCGCCAGTCCGACCCCCGGCGCCTCATGCATCGTCTCTCGCATGAGCTCGATGAGCCGCTGCACCTCCAGACTCTTGATCTCATCTTTCGTTAATTCCCGACCCCGCTCCCTCAACACCGGATCCCCGGCTTGGACGATCTTCAACTTCATCAGCGACTCCTTGTGCGGTGATGTTAAAGGGAGTTGTCGTCTAATGAAAGCAGAAGCAGATTCCCGTGCTGGTTCAATTGAAATACGCCGATTCCTGACTCCAGCCGTGATAAAAATTGAACGCGCAAATGAAGTGAAGAACAAGTGCAGCACAGCCAGTGGTCCATGCTAGCCGAACCCAACGATCAGATCGAGTGCGGCTAATGAAACCGTTTGCGCCTGCACTCCGGTTAACGCGAAGGCGAAGATGATGAGCAGTGGAAAAAGTGATCGCACACGCATGCTCATAGTGTCCTCTCAAACTTGATTGGATTTTGTGCTTCTTTGTGGCTACAAATTTTTGGTTCGTTGTACGATTTGAAGTGCGGCTCCGATGCCGGCGCCGAATAACAATCCGTAAACGATTCCAAACAACAACATTCCCGTGGGTTCGCTTAAAGAATCGAATAGCGCAGCACCCAGGAAGTAGCCGAGAAAGTTTGATACGAAGAGCAGCGCTGAAAGTTTTACAGTTGAGCTTAGCGATCTGAAACCTGCCGCAAGGACCAACGCCATAAAAATGGATCCTACGAGCGATCCAACGGCTTCACCTTTCGTTCGCCCGATACTGAAATACGCGATCATCCAAATCGCCGCATACGCGAAGAAGGCGACGGCCCAGAGCAGGTAGAACTTTGGCAGTCGCCAGCGATCGACCACGACGAGCGATCCAAACACCGCACCGCTGAGCAGTATGAACAGCACGATCCAGGCGATATACGAGCCAGTCAATCCGAGATTTTGATACATCCATCTCTCGGCGAAGGCGACCGTGGCGAATACGCACAGACTGACGAGGCCGAATCCGATCGCGCCCGTGACGATCGATTTCGATAGCGAAGGAAGGGGCTTAGATTCAGTTAACATTTGGTATGCAGATGGACGATCAGGCTGTAGAATCTCGTCGATCTGCGGAAAATATTCAAGTAAAAACTAACATGAAAAGACGCACCACCATAATAGTCAGTATCGCCTTCTCGATGATCATCACGCTCATCGTTGTAGCCGGGCATGCGCCGTCGGCCTACGTGCAGAACGATTGGACCGAGCCCTTTCCCGCATTCCGCATTGCTGGGAATCTTTATTACGTGGGCAGCAGGGGACTCGCGAGTTATCTGATCACCACGCCCGAAGGACATATTCTGATCAATAGCGATCTCGAAGCTAACGTGCCGATGATCCGGAAGAGTGTGGAGTCGCTGGGTTTCAAGTTCAGCGACATCAAAATTCTTCTCATCAGTCACGCCCATTACGATCACTGCGCCGGGAGCGCTGCTATCAAACAACTCACAGGCGCTAAATACATGGTGATGGAAGGCGACGTCGATGTAGTTGAATCTGGTGGCAAGAGCGATTTTCAGTATGGCAACGACCCGACTCAACTTTACCCGGCAACAAAAGTCGATCGGGTATTGCATGACGGCGATCACGTGAAACTCGGAGATGCGACACTCACCGCACGTCTGACGCCGGGTCACACAAAAGGCTGCACGACGTGGACCATGAGAGTGGCTGACGTATCGAAGCTGCGCGACGTTGTGATCGTTGGCAGTCCGAATGTGAATCCCGGATACAAGCTCGTCGGCAATACAGTCTATCCACGTATCACTGAAGACTTCGAAAAGACGTTCCGCGTGCTGAAGTCACTGCCGGTTGATTATTTCCTTGGCGCACACGGTAGTTATTTCGATCTGGAATCCAAGTATCCGCGATTTAAATTAGGAGAGGTGGCCTTCTTCGATCCCGCCGGCTACAAGAATTTTGTCGACGACAGAGAGCAGGCGTTCCGGATGGAGCTGACCAAGCAGAAGGGCGCCGGCAAAGTGGCTGATTAGGGATTGCTGATGTTAGTTTACATCCGCTGGTTGATCTTGATTACAGTATGTCTGCTAACGCCGGCGATTCTCACGCCGGCGCAAAGTCCTGCCTATCGATTCACTGCGGGCCAGAGCTCAGTCAGAGTGCCGATCGAGTTGGCGAACGATCTGATTGTTTTGAAAGTCCGCGTAAACAGCTCGAGACCACTCCACTTCATCTTCGACACGGGCGCGAGCATTTCTGTAATCGATCCGCAGACCGCAAGAGCCCTGGGATTGCGCGCGAAAGGCAAGCTAAACCTCGACGCTACCGGCGGCTCGGTTCAAAGCGGATTGATCGGGCCAGTGTCTTTGTCGCTGGCAGGCGTGACCGTATTCAAGCAAAGACTCGCCACGATAGATCTCGACGCCTTCGCGCCCTTATTCGGTTACAAGATCGACGGCGTCATCGGCTACGACTTCATCAACAACTTCGTCGTCGAAATCGATTACGCGGCAGGTTTGATGAGTATGTACGAGTCGGGCAGCTATAAATATGCCGGAGCGGGTGAGTCAATTCCCCTTGAGCTCGTAGAGAAGACGCCTTTCGTACGCGTCCGGATCGTCTTGAATGGACGCGAACCGATCGAAGGCAAATTTGAAATCGACAGCGGCGCGACTGGAATCCTGAATCTAAATACTCCTTTTGTTAACAAGCACAAGATGCTCGAGACGCTGGCCAAACAATCTCAAAGTAAACTGGGCGGTGTAGGTGGGTCAGCGGAGGCTGTAAAGGCGCACGTGCCTGCGGTCGAGCTCGGAAGTTTGGATGTAAAGAATCCCTTGGTTGTATTCGCACAGGGGACCGAGGGAAGCGAAAGTAAAACTGAGTATGACGGTGAGCTCGGCGCTGGGTTCCTCAGCAAGTTCAAGACGATCCTCGACTACTCACGTTCGCAAATGATCCTCGAACGAAGTCAAAGCGTCTCGACTACGAGAGACTTGAGTGGGCTAGACATTGTCGCAGAACCCCCGCGCTTCAGAACTTACGTGGTGAATAGTGTGGCGGCAGATAGTCTGGCGGCGGCGGTTGGAGTGCAAGAGGAAGACACGATTGTCGCAGTCGATGGTCAGCCAACCACGAGCCTTACATTAAGAGAGTTGAGACGATTGTTCACACAGGCGGGCGAGCGCGTGTTGAATGTCAGACGCGGATCGAAAACGATTCGACTACGAATGCGATTACAGTAAACGTGTTCGAAAGTGGGATCGCTAGTCCCGCAAGTGAAATCAAAATACAAGCTTTGGTCCGATTTCTACGCAGATCTCTCATTCATACGCTTGGCACAGTCTTTGAAGAAGCACCCGTGCCCGAGACCACCTAGAGGAGTCTCTCCTGTATGCACGATCTCATCTACTGCTTCCGTATGCTGCGTAAGCGGCCCTCCTTTACGATCGTCGCCGTGCTCACTCTTGCACTCGCCATCGGCGCGAGCACAGCGCTCTTCAGCATCGTCAATATCGTAGTGCTGAATCCGTTCCCCTATAAAGATCCTTCACGACTCTTCTTCGTGCGCCAGAGTATGCCGAAGCTCGGCGTGCAGGAACAGATTCGATCTTCAGGTCCGGAGTTTGCCGACTTCACAAACAGCGGCATCTTCGAACGTGTCGCTGCCGTTGAACCTGTCAGTCGTAATCTCACGGGCAGTTTTGAACCGGAACGACTCGCGGCGGCGAAAGTCTCAACCGAGTTCTTCAACATCCTCGGCGTCGAGCCAGTGCTCGGCCGCACCATCGCGCCCAACGAGCAAGGTCCTGACGGTCAGCGCGTCCTCGTGATCAGTTATGGTCTTTGGCAGAAACGTTTCGGTGGCGACAATGCAGTCTTGGGCCAGAAGGTGTTCCTCGACGACGAGCCTTTCACGATCGTCGGCGTGATGCCGCCGCAATTCAGGTTTGAAGAATCACAAGCGTGGTTTCCGTTTCCATTTGATCTCGCTAAGAACGCGCGAGACGGCCGCGCTTACTTGATCATGGCCCGCACTAGCTCTGCTACGACCGACCAACAGGTAAATGCAGCACTCGCCAACCTCGCGCGACAAAACGAACAGGACTTCGGTGGCACAAACCAGGAGTACGCCGGTCGAGGAATCTATTTGCAGTCGATGGCCCAGTTCTATTTTGGTCAGGTCCGCAGAGCGCTTTATATTTTGCTGGGCGCCGTCGGTCTCGTCCTGCTGATCGCCTGCGCGAACATCGCAAACTTACTACTCGCGAGATCGATGAGTCGCTCGCATGAAATCGCGATTCGCAATGCGATGGGAGCAAGTCGCGCGCGCATCATTCGCCAGATGCTGATCGAAAGCGCTGTCTTAGGTTTACTCGGCGGTGGGCTCGGTCTGCTAATCGCTTCGTGGGGAACAAAACTTCTTTTCAAACTGATGCCCACCGGCATACTTCCCACTGGCGTCGAGATCACGATGAACACGACGATACTCCTCTTCACGTTAGCCGTTTCGCTCGTAACGGCATTCATCTTTGGTCTATGGCCGGCGATTCAGGGCTCGCGAACACAGACGCGCGAAGCATTGCAGGCAGCGAGTAAACGATCAACCGCCGGCGTTGGCGCTCGCCGCGCGCAGAGTGTGCTGGTAGTTGCGGAAGTGTCCCTCTCGCTGGTGCTGCTGGTGATGGCGGGTTTGATGATACGGAGTTTTGCGAAGCTGACGAACATCGATCCGGGCATGAGCACGGCAAACGTCGTGTCTATGCGGCTCAATCGATCGCCGGCGAAGTCGAAAGACGGCTCACAGAACGGGGTCTTCTTTCAACAGGTGATCGATCGAGTCAAGACGTTGCCGGGCGTTGAGTCGGTGGGTGTTATGTCACACCCGCCTTTCTCATCGACAGAGGAGTTTCCGATCACAGTCGAGAGTATCGCGAATGCCGGAATGCAAACGCAAAGCATCGACACGCGCACTGTCAGTTCCGACTACTTCAACACCTTGCAGATCCCGTTGGTCGCCGGGCAATTCTTCGCGGTTGAAGATGGCGCACAGTCGACGCCGGTCGTCATTGTTAATCAGTCGATGGTCAACCGGTTCTGGTCCAACCAGGATCCGGTTGGGAAGAGACTCAAGATTGGCATGGCTGATTCGAAGGGCTCCTGGTTTTATGTTAAGGGCGTCGTCAAAGATTCTGCTCAGTTAACGCTCGACCGCGAAACCAGACCTGAGATCTATTTTGCTCTTGGACAGTTGGCCTGGCGCTATCGGCGTATGAATGTCGCGGTGCGCACGAGTGTCGATCCGAAGAGTGCGGTGCCTGCAATTCAGGCGGCGATTCGTGAGGTCGATAAAGACCAGCCGGTATATCAGATTCAAACGATAGATGAACTGATTGGCAGCACCGTTAGCACTCGTCGCTTTGCGTTGACGATTCTGATTCTGTTTGCGGTGCTCGCGCTTGTGTTGGCGGTGTCTGGAATTTACGGTGTGATTTCGTATTCGGTGACACAGCGAACTCAGGAGATCGGGATCCGGATGGCGTTGGGCGCGCGCGCGACGGACGTTCTGCGACTCGTGTTGGTGCAATTCATGCGACTGACGATTATCGGTGTAGTGCTGGGACTCGTCGCGGCGTACGCGCTGACGCGACTGATGACGAGTTTGTTGTTTGGTGTCACAGCAACCGACATCACCACCTTTATTCTCGTTCCCATCAGCCTTTCGCTGGTCGCGTTGATTGCATGTTTGATCCCTGCCCGACGAGCAACGCGCGTAGATCCGTTAGTGGCGCTGAGATACGAGTGACTTCAGATAGGCTGTCATAATCCACCCTCACTTAGGCGCGCGCGAGGAACGCGGCAAAAATCCTCTTTTAGAGCGTGCGAAGTTTGCTTCAATATGAGACACTGTCCGCGCCGTTCGCAACAACTCTTGCAGGCTTCAAGCACGTTTTTGGGTGTTGTAGTTAGCGAACCTGTCCAACCCCAAAATCAATAAAAAGGTCCCTTCTCCAGAAGGCTGTTCGAGACAGTCTTTTAACCGGGAAACTGCCTATGAGTGTGCTTTCAAAAATGTTTCTTAACGAACCTCGCGGCGAGATGGTGACCTTTAAAAAGGGTTTCAGCATACGTCTGGTGCTCCTTTTTACCGTCTTGACGGTGGTATTGACTGCGACCGTGATTCTGACTTGGGAAAAGGTGCTGAAGCCTCCTTATTACAGGTGGATCGAGCGCAATTATCCCGGACTTGCGAACGCCGAAAACCGCGACAAAATCGAACAGCGAAGCGAGCACTTTTTCATCTCGATGACCGTTGACGTCATCGTTGTCAGCATTCTGCTGGTGATTGTGAACCGTAAACAAAGACGATTAGTCGAAGTGAATCAGCAACTTGCACAAAATGAAAAAGTTGCGACGCTCGGCCGGGTCGCGGCCCAGGTGGCTCATGAAGTGAGAAACCCGCTCGCCGGTTTATTACTTTACTCAGAACACCTCAAGGGCAAGATCGACGGCAAGTTACCAAACGGCGATGCTCAATTGATCGACAAGATCATCGACACGATCAACAACCTCACCGCAACCACCGAACAGATTCTGAATTATGCGCGGCCGGTAACGCTGGCGCCGAGAAGAGTTGACCTCAATGAAGTCGCACGAGACGCGACTCAGCTTTTGAGCTCGGAGATCGCGGCTCATTCAATCGAAACCAAACTCGATCTCGACAGTTCACCCGTTGCGGGAATGCTGGACGAGCCATCGATTCGCGCGACCACGCTCAATCTCCTACTCAATGCGGTGCAGGCCATGCCCGCCGGTGGACACTTGAGGATTTCCACCAGCAGCAGCGAAGGCAAACTGTTGATGCTTATTAGCGATACGGGCTCCGGAATGAGTGCCGATCAGATCAGACAGATCTTCGAACCGTTCAATACGACTAAAAGCCGTGGCCTCGGTCTGGGAATGCCCTACGCACAAAAGATCATTCAACAACACGGCGGACAAATCGTTGTCGAAAGCCAACCCGGAAAAGGAACTGACGTTAGAATCGAATTACCGGCAAACGAGAGGAATTAGAAATGATCGCTCGACCCTCCAGGAAAATACTGGTCGTTGACGATGAGCCAAGCGTTACCGGATCGCTGGAATTGATCCTCAGCGAGGGCGGATTTGAAGTTTTAACTGCAAACAGTTTCGCCTCCTCAACGGCGATTTTGAACCAGACCAAGGTTGATCTGGTAATCACTGATCTGCGGCTGGCGGATGCGTCAGGAATCGACCTGATCAAACACATCAAGAAAGACACGCCGGATATTGAAGTCATCCTCATGACTGGATACGGCTCGCTCGATATCACCATCGAAGCCATCAAGGCCGGTGCTTACTACTATCTCGAGAAGCCTTACACGGCCGATCGTCTGTTCACGCTCGTGGATCGTGCTTTACAGTTGATCGAATTGAAACATGAGAATCAGTCGCTGAAACGCACGATCGCGGGCGACAGTGAAACGTTCGGCATGATTGGCCGCGATCCGCAGATGCACCAGATCTTTGAGACGATCCGGACGGCGGCGCCTTCCGATGCTTCAGTCTTGATTGAAGGTGAGAGCGGAACGGGCAAGGAGCTGATCGCTACGGCTTTCCATGCGCAGAGCCAGCGTGCGGACGGACCTTTCATTCGGATCAACTGCGCCGCGCTTCCGAATGAGCTCATCGAATCGGAGTTGTATGGATATAAAAAAGGCGCATTCACCGGCGCCGATCGCGACAAGCGTGGACTGATCGAAGCCGCGAACCAGGGCACGCTGCTCCTCGATGAGATCGCGGAAATGCCGACGCACCTGCAAACAAAGTTGCTGCGGGTTTTACAGGAGCGACGATTACGCCGAATCGGTGATGAAAAGGAGATCGACGTTAACTTCCGGCTCGTGTCAGCTACAAACCGCAACACGCTGGCGCTGCTGGAGGAAGGTCTTCTGCGCAAAGATCTCTACTTCCGCATCAGCACGATCAAAATCAAGGTACCACCTTTGCGTGAGCGGCTTGATGACGTGCCGGTGATCGCGGGACGTTTTCTGATTCGATTCAACGAACAGTATGGTAAAGACATTCGCGAAATCTCACCGGAAACGGTCGCGCGTCTGGTAAGTTATGATTGGCCGGGCAACATACGGCAGCTCGAGAGCGTGATTGAGCGCGCGGTGCTGTTCTGTTCGGGCAACGAATTGCAACCGAACTGTTTGCCGGAAGAATTTCAAGAACGGGCTTCGAGCTCTACATTTGTGATTCCACCGTTGCTACCGATGGAAGAGATCGAGCGCCAGGCGATAATGCAAACTCTCGAACGCACTCACGGCAATATTAAGAAGACCGCGCAGATATTGCGTTTCCCGCGGCCGACTTTCTATCGCAAACTCAAGAAGCTGGGCATCAAGGTTGAACGTCCAGTCCCGCCTGTGGCGGCGAAATCTTAATAAGTGCCTGCTGTAACAGAGGATAAAGTCACTATTCTGATCGTCGATGACGAACCGTCCGTAGGCGACGCGCTCAGGCTTGTGCTCGAGTCGAACGGCTACGAGGTCGTGCTTGTGACAAAAGGGATGGACGGAATAGATCAGGCGCGCAACCGGCGTTTTGGTTTCAGTGTCGTCGATCTATTTCTGACCGACATCTCCGGGTTCCAGGTAATCACAGACATTCACAATTTACAGCCGCAGGTTCCGATTCTTCTCATCACTGCTCACGGCAGCCCGCAAGTATTCGCCGAAGCAAAAAGACTCGGCGCGATTGGTGCGCTTTGGAAACCATTTCCACCCGCTGAAATCCTCAGAGTAATCAATTCACACGTGCATGGTCCAACCCCTGATTCACTGTGAATCATGCCGACTCGTCGATGTCTCACGCTGAGACATAGCGAAAACACTTAGACATAAAGCACAAAAGCTTTTCCGGTCTTTATGTGCGTCTTGCGCCTTTTGTGGTGAGCGAAAACGTGTGGGCACGGGCGTTGCAAAGACAATGAGCGCGAAGTCAACTGGACGGTCCATGAAGTTAAAGTTTTTCATGATCGCGAAGTCAGATGGGCATGGTCTTTCCATGAGTTCGTGTTTTTCAAGTTCAAGGGGTGATGTATGGCATTGGTCCGTCTTCGGATTACAAGTGATCCGGGTGAATCGAGTTGGTGTTGTCGGAGAGTGGCCGCTGACACCTATATCGCACGCAGGAATCATTTCATCGAATGGCGGCATCTGGGGGCATCTTCCGGTTAACACCGTAAGATCTCAGATTGGCGGTTAATTCAACCGCACCAGGGTGCGGCCTGTCGGGGGACAGGCTGCACTCTCCTTGATTTTAGACACGCCTTCGAAACCCGCCGTCACCCAATCATACCGCGATCAGGTACAATCCCGATGCATGCCGCATTACATAGATTTAGAGACCTGGCCGCGACGCGCCGTCTTTGAGTTTTATCTTCCATTCGACAAGCCTTACTTCAACGTCTGCACGCAACTCGACGTCACGACCCTGCTCAAAGAATTGAAGAAACGCCCGGGCACGAGCGTTTGGTTGACTTACCATTATCTCGCGCTACGCGTCGCAAACGAGATCGAACAATTTCGCTATCGACTGCGACAGGGCAAGGTGCTGGTCCATGAGGTTATCAACGGCGGCACTACCGTAATTCTCCCCAACGAAACATTCACACTCGTCTACTTCGACCACGCCGTGAGCTTTTCGAAGTTTATGGAAGGCGCAACGAAGGCAGTCGAGGAGATTAAAAACGGCGACTGGGCGTTTCGGCCAAAACACGAAGACGACGCGCGCATTCACTGCACTACGCTTCCGTGGATCGCGTTCACGAGCTTCTCGCACGCACGCCGCTGGGGGCGCGAGGATTCAGTCCCAAAAATCTCCTTTGGCAAATTCATCAAAAACGGCGATCGCACGCTCCTGCCATTCTCTGTAGAAGTACACCATTCATTGATGGACGGCCTGCACGTCGGCCGTTACATTGTGCGCATCGAAGAATTGCTCGCGCAGCCGGAAACCTTTCTCGACTAAATGCGCAAAATCATTCTCGCCCTCATCGTGCTCGTCGTTCTCGGCAGCGCAACTGCTTTCCTGGTTTACCGTTATAAAAACAAGCCCGTACCGACGCCGCTGGGTTGGAAGGCTAACGTCACAACCATTGCCGGCGATGGATCTCCACTCGTTCTCTCCGATCCGTTTGGAGTTGCGGTCGCTGCTGACGGAACGATCTACGTTGCCGACGCGGGGGAGAGTAATCGCATTCGCAAGATCCCGCCTGACGGAAACATCACGATACTCGCTGGCGGCAGCGAAGGATTTTCCGACGGCGCCGGAGCAGCCGCGTCTTTCAACACGCCTTCCGCGCTCGCGCTCGGACCCGACGGCAATCTCTACGTCGCCGACACCGGAAACAATCGCATCCGCAAGATCACTCCTGACGGAATGGTTTCGACGCTTGCAGGTAACGGAAGCGCGGGTTACGTTGATGGGCCAGCGGCGCAGGCACAGTTCAATGGGCCGATTGGCGTGGCTGTTAGTGTAAGGGGCGACATTTACGTCGCCGACACGTACAACGACGTGATCCGCATGATCACGACCGAGGGCGAAGTTACCACGATCGCCGGTGGCGGCACGCCCGGATATGCGGATGGTGAGCAGAAAGCAGCGCTCTTCGATACTCCATCGGGGATCATCGTAGTCGAGGACAGCAGTCTCATCGTTGCCGATACCGGTAATCGCCGGCTTCGCAAGGTCAGTGCGGAAGGTAATGTGACTACGCTGCCGATCTCGGGTGAGGAGCTTTCGCGGCCCATCGGTCTGGCGTTTTCTCACGATCACTTTCTTTATGTCACTGAGCTGGATCGGTCGCGAGTTGTACAAGTCGCGCCGGATGGCGTTGCGCGTGTTATTGCGACGCAGTTCAATCAACCGACCGGAATCGCGATTGGGCCACGTATCAACAAACCGACAGAGCTTTTCGTCGCCGACAGTGGCGACTATTTGGTTAGAAAGCTGGACCAGACCTCGGTTTCGAGTGCGGCAACTCCCGTCGATCCATTGCCGAAATTAACAAACGAGACACTCGGACAGCAGTCGCTGATCTGGCCGGTCGATCCGCAGCAGAGTCCACATGAAGTCGTTGCTACGATGGGTGAAGTGCGCGGCAGTTTCGACTCTGATGACAGCCGTCATCATCTTCATAGCGGGCTCGATGTCTTCGGTGCTTACGGCGAAACTGTTCGCGTCGTGCGTTCGGAGAAGGTTGTCAGCCCGCAGCCAAACTGGGGCTTCGATTCGCTCAATGAGGGCTTTCGTGTCGGCGTTGTCTCGTACATTCACCTGCACGTCGGACGCGATAAGGACGCGAAGATGTTTGATGATCCGCGTTTCATTCCGGTGAACAACAGTGAAGGGAAACTGGAACGTGTGCGAGTCAGACGGGGCGCGCGTTTTAAGCCGGGCGACGCCGTTGGCACGATTAACAAGATGTATCACGTTCACATGAACATCGGCCCACCGGGCGGTGAGATCAATCCGCTTTCGCTCGCGCCGGTTGGTTTCAAAGACGATATTCCACCGACGTTCGAGAAGGATGGCATTCAACTGTTCGACGCGAATGGCGCGCGCTTGAAGGAGATGCAGGACGATCGATTGGTGGTGAGCGGGCCAGTGCGGATCGTTGTCGATGCGTTTGATCGAACGAATCTGAATCCCGATCGGCGGCGTCTCGGGTTGTACAAGCTTGGTTACCAGGTGCTCAATGCGGATGGAACACGAGCGCCCGGCTTCGAACAGCCGCGAATCAACATTCTCTTCAATCGACTGCCGCCCGATAGAGAAGCGACGAAGGTTGCGTACGCGGATGAGAGCGGGATCACTGTTTATGGCAGTAAGTCGACGAGGTTTCTTTACGAGGTGACGAATACGGTGCGAGATGGGCAGGTTGCGCGCGGTGTTTGGGATACGACGCAGTTGCCGAAAGGCGATTACGTGCTGCGAATCATCGCGGCGGATTTCTCCGGCAACGAGGCGCACGAAAACCGCGATCTGCTGATCCGCGTTAATCCGTGATTTTGATCCGTAAAAATCCGCGTTTGCCTGAAAACCTCCTCGTGTTGCAAGATACACTTTGATTTCCGAATACATACAACGAGCGCTTGAGGAAGACATCGGCGCCGGCGACGTCACGACAGACACGATTGTGCCTGCTGGTGCGACGCTGCGCGGACGAATTGTCGCCAAACAAGATGGAATCGTCGCTGGATTGGACGTCGCAAAGGACGTCTTCTTCACTTTGAATCCAGATATTACATTCCTCGCAAAAACACAGGATGGCGCAAGAGTCACGCGACGCGACGTGCTGGCAGAAGTCGAAGGACCAGCACGAGCACTCCTCACCGGCGAGCGCATCGCACTGAATTTCCTCGGCCGCATGTCGGGCATCGCTACCCTCACGCGAAAGTTCGTTGATGCAGTCGCCGGCACAAAAGCTAAGATTCTCGACACACGCAAAACAGCTCCGGGTCTGCGTATGACAGACAAGCTGGCCGTCCGTCTCGGCGGTGGGGAAAACCACCGCACGGGCCTGTTCGACATGGTCTTAATAAAAGATAACCACATCGACTTTGCCGGCTCAATCACGAACGCCGTCGAACGTGTGCGCGCGTCGGGGACGACGCTCGAGATCGAAGTTGAAACACGCACACTCGACGATGTGCGTGAAGCCCTCGCGCTCGGAGTTGAGCGTATACTGCTCGACAATATGTCGCCTGACACGATGCGCGAAGCTGTCGCGATCTGCGACGGCAGGGCCAAACTCGAAGCGTCTGGCAACGTTACGCTCGATAATGTGCTCGAAGTGGCGAAGACTGGTGTCGATTACATTTCAGTCGGCGCTTTGACGCATTCGCCGGTGGTCTTTGATGTGAGTCTTGAATTTGTTGGTTGAAAAGATGATTACTACTGACACGACAACTGATGCGATCTACGAGAAGCTGAGCCGGCTGTTGTCCGACACCGTGCCCGACTTCGAGCTTCGTCTCAAAGCCGAGCTCGCAGCGGAGATCAATCGACTCAAAGTAGAGAAAAACGCCGTCATACTCGGTCACAACTACATGGAGCCGGCGCTATTTCATTCGATTCCGGATTTCGTCGGTGATTCGCTCGAACTCAGTCGCAAAGCTGCGGAGACTGACAATGACATCATCGTGTTTTGCGGCGTGAAGTTCATGGCTGAGACGGCGAAGATTTTGAATCCGACGAAAAAGGTGCTCATACCTTCTGAAAAAGCGGGTTGTTCGCTTGCGGCAAGCATTACTGCGGAAGATGTGCGCGAGTTGAAACGCCGCTTTCCAGGCGTTCCGGTAGTGACTTACATCAACACTTACGCAGACGTCAAAGCGGAGTCTGATATATGCTGCACGTCCTCGAATGCAGTTGCGGTGGTTAAGTCTTTGAAGACTGACAAGGTGATCTTCATTCCCGACGAGTATCTCGCGGGCAACGTCGCGCGTGAAACGGGCAAGCAGATCATCTTTCCGACGCGCGAGCCGCGCATGCGTTTTCCGAACGAGCTCGAATACCAGATGATTGGTTGGCCCGGTCGCTGCGAAGTGCATGAGAAGTTTAGTGTTGAAGATATTCAGAACGTGCGTAAGCAGTTTCCTGATGTCGTGATCCTGGCCCATCCGGAGTGTAGTCCTGAAGTTGTCGCTGCTTCGGATTATTCCGGCAGCACGACGGCGATGATTCGTTACGTCGAGCAAACGAATGCGCCGCGGTATTTGCTGCTGACGGAATGCTCGATGGGCGATAATATCGCGGCCGCTAATCCTGACAAGGATATGTTGCGGCTGTGCAGTGTGCGTTGCCCGCACATGAATCAGATCACGCTCGAAGACACGCTGGAGTCGTTGCAAAAAGAGCAGTTTGAGATCGTCATTGACGAAGACATTCGCCGCCGGGCGTTACGTTCAGTCCAGCGAATGCTCGAGATCGGAAAAGAAGACTGAGCCGCGGATTTACGCGGATAAACGCGGATGGCAAACGCTGAAGTCCTGATCATCGGTTGCGGAATTGCCGGTGCGACTGCTGCTCTACGTCTCGCTCGAAATCCCGATCGACAAATCACCATCATCACGCGTGCTTCGGACGCCCACGAATCAAACACGCGCTATGCGCAAGGCGGCATCATAGGCCGCGGACCGGCAGACACTGCGGAGTTGCTCTTCGAAGACATTGTTGCCGCCGGAGCGGGCGTAACGTCACCCAAAGCCGCGCGCATTCTCGCTGATGAAGGCCCACAACTGCTGAATGAGGTTCTTGAGCGCACGGCCCACGTTGTTTTCGATCACGACGAAGAAGGTAAACCAGTTTGGGGACAGGAAGCCGCACACTCACGACGCAGAATTCTTCATGTAGGCGACGCGACTGGCCGCGCGATAATGAACGGCTTGGTTGCCGCGCTTAAGACCTATCCAAACATCAAGATCAAATCAGACGCGACGGCCGTAGATCTGATCACTTTTCCACACCATTCACGCAATCCTTTAGATAACTACAACGAAGTCTCGTGTCACGGTTGCTACGTGTTCGATCGCACTGAAAAGACCGTTCATCGGTATCTCGCGAGCGCAATCGTTCTCGCGACCGGCGGATTGGGAAGAATCTATCGGAATACCACGAACCCGATCGGCGCGCGTGGTGACGGACTGGCGATGGCCCATCGCGCAGGGGCGCGCATCGCGAATGCTGAGTATGTTCAGTTTCATCCGACCGCACTCGCTGCTCCGGGCGCTGAAGGCTTGCTGATCAGTGAAGCTGTTCGTGGTGAAGGCGGAGTGTTGTTGACGCCTGAGCTGCGTCCTTTCATGGAGCGTTATTCGCCGGAGTGGAAGGATCTAGCGCCGCGTGATGTGGTCGCCCGGGCGATTCATCACGAGATGGAAGCGCATGCTTACTCATACGTGTTGCTTGATATCGCTTCACACATGCCCGCGGAGAAGATCCGCGAGCGCTTTCCTTTTATTTATGATCAGTGTTTGAAGGTCGGTCTCGACATTTCCCGTGAGCCGGTCCCAGTCGTGCCGGCGGCGCATTATTTTTGTGGTGGCGTGCTGGTGGATGAATGGGCGCGGTCGACTATTCGAAACTTGTATGCGGTCGGCGAGATCAGTTGTACGGGTGTTCATGGCGCCAACAGACTCGCTTCGACGTCGCTTCTCGAAGGCCTCGTCTGGGGAAATCGTGCGGCGTTGGAGATTGATAGAGTGTTGAGTGAAGGGAATGGTCACATGCCGCAGTTCGAAGACATCCCGCCGTGGGATGAGAGTGGGTTGAGTGCCGATCCGGATCCGGCGTTGATCCAGGGCGACATGCAGACGATTCAGAACATCATGTGGCACTACGTCGGGCTCGTGCGTAGCGCGGACCGTTTGTCGCGTGCGATTCGCGAGCTGCGGCACTTGTGGAATGAGATCGAGACGTTTTATCGCACGACGAAACTTTCGGACGGGTTGATCGGATTGCGCAATGCGGTTGAAGTGGCGCTCATCGTGGCGCAGGCGGCGCAACATAACCGTCAAAGCCGTGGCAGTCACTATCGACAAGACTCAGTGACTGTTACAGGCGATCGGCTGATATAGATGGGTCCGAACGGGCGAGATGCTTGTATCAACTGTAGGGGTGGCCCTCCGTGGCCACCCGTCCGTCCGCGTTTAAAAATCTATCCACGTGCCGGCGTTCTGCGACTGTGCTTTGTGGTAGAGATAATCAGCGCTGACGACATCTTCGATTGCGAGGCCGAGAGATTTGAAGAGTGTGATCTCGGTCGCTGACGTGCGCCCGGTTTTTGTTCCGATCAGGAGCTCGCCGATCTCACCTAAAATGTTTTCAGGAGTTACTAACCCTTCCTTCGCGGCCAGCAAGTAATCGCCGGCTTCGTTCAACGCGGATTCGCGCCGATCTGTGAAGATGCGGGCAGCGGTCATCGTCGCGCTGTCGATCTCGCGGGAGTTTGGCGAGTGCGTTCCGATCGCGTTGATGTGCGCGCCGGGCGAGATCCAGTTCTTATCAATTACCGGTTCGAGTGACGATGTCGCAGTAACGATCACGTCCGCGTCTCGCACCGCTTCCTCATTCGTTTCCACCGTCTCGATCGGAAATGCAACCTTGGGCTGCATCTCGCTCACGAGCTGCTGCGCGTGTTCGATGTTACGCGCGGCCACGCGCGCACGTGTGATTGTTCGCACAGCGGCGAGCGCCGTGAGATGTGTTCGCGCCTGAACGCCCGCGCCGATGATTCCCAACTGTTGCGCATCTTGACGCGCAAGCAGACGTGTTGCCACAGCGGAAACAGATGCCGTTCGGATCGCCGTGATCTCCGAAGCATTCATGAGCGCAAGCAGCTCACCCGTTTCGCGGCTGAACAACATCACCGCGCCCTGATGTGCGTCTTTGCCTTTCGCCGGATTCTCGGGGAAGACGCAGATCGCCTTCAGTCCGAACGCGCCCTGCTCACCGGCGCGATACGCCGGCATCAAGCCGAGCAGTCCACGCGCATCAGGTGGACGAACTATCGTGCGCAGCGGTTGAAACACCTCGCCACGCGCGAGCGCCGCGAGAGCGTCAGCCATCAGCTCGATGCATTCTGTCATCGGCAGTAGCTCTTGGATCTGTCGATTATCGAGGACAAGTATTTTCATCGTGATCTAAACAGACTTTCGTAGGCAGATTACCCCAAAAGGTAACTCACCTCACCCTCTCCGCACGGAATGGTTAACGTCAACGCCATCAATGTAGCCTGACTGTCGAGAAAACTGCAAAAAATCAGCGTTATTCAAGCGACCGCTTGTTGGCACGGACCTTGCCAAAAGGGAAGCGAACGAAACGGAGCAATTGAAAAAGGGGTCAGTCGGGAAAATGAAAAAGGGGTTAATCGCAGTCTTCTGTTTGATAATTTTGACGTTCTCGTCGCTTCCCGTAGCGGCGCAAACACGATATCGCAGGTACGACAGTACGAGACGATACGAGCAACGCTCGGGCGACTGGCGGTATCAAGATAGAGTTTACAACGGACGTCGTGGTCGCTGGGATCGATCTTTCTGGGATGAGCATCGCGACAAGCTCACCACTGGTATCGGAGCAGGCGCGGGCGCGCTACTCGGCGGTGCAATGGGTGGTAAGAAAGGCGCAATCCTTGGCGCGATCATCGGTGGAGGCGGCGCAGCGGTCTACACCTACGGGATTCGAGATAAAGACAACCGGCGTTACAGACGCTATTAAGCTCGTCGGTTAACAGTTCGGTCACACATTGCAAGATGAGTGGCCTTGTCAGGGCCCGGATGCGAAGGGGAGAGCGCGTCCGGGTCCTAACAGTTTAAAGGAAAAAAATTAGCCGCGTTTATCCGCGGCTAATTTTTTGCTAACCCTTCTGTGCTTTTGTGCCTCATTGTGGCTTCTGTTATATAGATAGGTCCGCTCTTATCAGCTTGTCGGAGACTCTGATGGAATTCCAGGAAAACATTCTCGGCTTGATCGGAAATACGCCTCTCGTGAAGCTCAACCGGCTCGCGCGAAACGTCAAGGCACAGGTTTACGCAAAGATGGAGAACCTGAATCCGGGATATTCAGTTAAAGACCGGATCGGCGTCGCCATGATTGAAGCCGCTGAGCGTGAAGGGATTCTGAAACCCGGCGGCACGGTCATCGAGGCAACATCGGGAAACACGGGAATCGGTTTGGCGCTCGCCGCGGCTGTCAAAGGTTACAAATGCATTTTTGTGATGACTGACAAGGCTTCGGTCGAGAAGTCGCGCTACTTAAAAGCCCTCGGCGCAGATGTAGTCATCACGCCAGTCTCCGCCAAACCGGGCACGCCCGATCACTACGTTTCCACAGCCAAACGCATCGCATCCGAGACGCCAAACTCGTTCTATCCCGATCAGTATTCGAATCCTGCCAACCCGGAGGCGCATTATCGAACGACCGGCCCAGAGCTTTGGCGACAGACTGAAGGCAAGATCACGCACTTCGTGGCCGGACTCGGAACCGGCGGCACGATTTCCGGCACCGGTCGCTATCTGAAAGAAAAAGACCCGAAGATCAGGATTATCGGCGCAGATCCGTACGGCTCGATTTTCAAGACTTATAAAGAGACCGGAAAGATCATCGAGACCACTCCGTACCTCGTCGAGGGAATCGGGCAGGAGATTGTTCCTGCAAACGTACACATCAAGTATGTCGACGAAGTGGTTAACGTCACGGATCGTGAATCGTTTGAGTTGTCGCGATTGCTTGGTCGAATGGAAGGAATCTTCTGCGGCGGCTCGACTGGGACAAATCTCGCCGCGGCTTTACGTGTGGCGAGCAGTCTTGACGAGAATGCGATCGTCGTTTTCATAGTCTGCGACACCGGCGAGCATTACCTGTCGAAGCATCACTCGGACGAGTGGCTCAAAGAGAAGCGTTTGTTGGAACCGCAAAAGATTACGGCTGGTCTAATCAGTGGCACTAAGAAACCGCAAGCGCCGAAGACGTTGGTGTCAGTGACGCCGGTGAATACGGTGGCGGAGGCGCTCGAGAAGATGGACGAACTCGGTCTTACACAGGTGCCTGTTTTGGAAGAAGGACGCGCCATTGGATCGTTACGCGAGAATCGAGTGTTAGCGAAAGTGGTCCGCAACCGGGAACTGCTGAATTCGCCTGTGAGTGAAGTGATGGAAGCGAGTTTCCCAACAGTTGACGTCGACGTAAGCTCTTCTGAAGTGGCGCGACGATTACAGACGAGTGCGGCTGTGCTGGTTGAAGAATACGGCCGTATCGTCGGCATCATCACGCGTCATGACGTACTCGACTTGAAGAACGTAGGGCAATAGCTCTCAGCCTGCATGGCAAAAGAAGAAAAAGTGTTGGCGGCTAATCGTGCGGCCTTTCACAATTACCATATTTCGGATAAATACGAAGCGGGACTCGTATTGACAGGCACTGAGGTCAAGAGCGCCATGGATGGTCGCGTGCAACTGAAAGAAGCGTATGTTTCAGTGCGCGAGGGCGAGGCGTGGTTGTTCAATGCACACATTTCGCCGTATTCTCATGGCAACCGCGAGAACCACGATCCACTGCGAACTCGCAAGCTGCTGCTTCATAAACGCGAAATATCCCGACTGGACGAAGCCACAGCCAAACAGGGAATGACTCTCGTTCCCACGCAGCTCTATTTAAAAAACGGTCGCATAAAAGTCGAGGTGGGGATTGCGCGTGGTAAGAAGTTGTACGACAAGAGAGAGGCCGAATTGAAGCGAACCGTGGAGAGAGAAACGCGTGCCCAGTTGAAGGAACGCAATCGTTGATTAATTTTTCTTAGTTCTAATTTCCAACACCCAGGAGAACCTACTCACCATGCAAGTTGAAGCCAGCCGGGGTCCAATTGAAGAGCTTGATGTGCAAGCCTTAGCAGTCGCCGTTTTCAAAAACGAGAAACCTGATGACGGTTTCCTGAAGAAGCTCGATGAGCTTTCCGGTGGACTCGTGCGGTCGGCGCTCGATGCCGAAGAGTTCAGCGGCAAAGAAGGCGAGACGGCTTATTTCTATCTCGTTGGAAACGACAATTTGAAAGCACGTCGCCTGCTTCTCGTGGGTGTAGGTGAAGCGAGCGACTACAACAATGCAGAGATCTCGCAGATGGCGGGAACCGCCGTTCGTTCGTTACGCAGCAAGAAGGCGAAGACGATTGCGGTGGCTCCGCGGGCTTCCGGCGAGGTGTTCGAAACAACGGCGACCGCTGTCCAGGGTGCTTACATTTCCCTTTTTGATCCGGATAAATATCGAACTGTCGATAAAGAGGAGAAGACGATCGATCGTTTAGTGGTGGCGGTTGAGGGTGCGGAAGAAGATGCGTTGCAGCGTGGTGTCAACGTGGGGCGGATAGTTGGTGAGTCAGTGAACTTCACTCGCGACATGGCGAACGAGCCAGGCGCTTACATGACGCCGACAGATATGGCTGAACGCGCGCGCGAGATCGCAAACGAATTTGGTTTGAGCATTGACGTGCTCGACGAAGCGCGCATGGAACAGGAAGGAATGGGATCGTTGTTGAGTGTCACGGCTGGCTCAGACCAACCTGCCAAGTTGATCATCTTGAAATACACGCCGCCAACACCTCCGTCAGATAGCAAAGAGTTGCTCGCGTTCGTCGGTAAAGGTGTGACATTCGATTCGGGTGGCATCTCGCTTAAGCCTGGCGAGAATATGGAGTTGATGAAGTACGACATGACAGGCGGGGCGACCGTTATAGGTGTGATGCGTGCGATCGGGCAGTTGAAGCCGCCGATTCCGATTCTGGGTGTGGCGCCGTGTACCGAAAACTTGCCGTCGGGTAAGGCGACAAAGCCGGGCGACGTCGTAAAAGCGATGACCGGCAAGACGATCGAGATCATCAATACCGACGCCGAAGGCCGTTTGATACTTGCTGACGCGATTGCTTATGCGAAGAAACTCGGCGCGACGAAAGTCATCGACATGGCGACGCTGACGGGTGCGGTGTCGATCGCGCTCGGTGACGTGAATGCGGCAGTGCTCGGAACCGACCAGGAGTTGATTGACGAGATTATTTCGGCGGGCAGGGAAGTTGGCGAGAAGTTCTGGCAATTGCCGCTCGATAAGGAATATTCGAAGCAGATCAAGTCGGACATTGCGGATATTAAGAATGTTGGGGGCCGGAAAGCTGGAACAATTACGGCCGCCGCGTTTCTAAAGGAGTTTGCGGATGGAATTGCCTGGGCGCATCTTGATATCGCCGGGACGGCGTGGGGCGACGAGGCGAAGCCGTACCGTTCGAAAGGCCCGACGGGGATTGCCGTCAGAACTTTGCTGCGGATCGTCGACCGCGCCGTTCAGAAGCAGTAATCCTGTTAATTCTGAAATCCTGTAAAAACTACTTTGGGAAGTCAGTTGTTGACATGATTACAGGATTTACAAGATGACATGATGTAGGCAGTGTCGTTAGTGGTAGACAGTTGGTGTCCTCGACTGTTGACACTTTTCGTCACGACCGGAATCGAGAAGTCGATTTTGTTGGGGTTTTTGACAATGAGGGACATGGCATGGCGGTTGTTAATACAAGGACAACTAGCCAAAGGGTGCGAGTCGCCTTAGTTACGTCCTCGCCCCCTCGAATGCCGCTCGAGGTATTTGCCCGACGCCCCTTTGGCACCCCCCAAAGCCAATTTCGTCATCTCAATAGACGTTTGAATCAACCGTAGTACTTGCACACGGTGGTATACTTTTCGGGCGAGTGACGCGGTGTCCTCAGGCAGCCCTTGGCATCCATCGCTGGCTTTCGGAGTTCAGAAGCACAGTGATCGACTACTACAGAATTTTGGGCGTCAAGCCGAATGCGTCTCAGGTCGAAATCAAATCGGCCTACCGGAAACTTGCGCTAAAAAGTCACCCCGATCTGAATCCCAACTCCGAAGCCGGTAAACAGTTCGCACTCCTCTCGAAGGCGTACCACACGCTCATCGATCCCCAGGAACGTCACTACTACGACGAGCAGTTGAACGCACAGAAAAAGGCCAACTACTCGATTCTCAATTCGAACAATCCACACGCGAAGCGCGCCCGAAACCTTGCGGTGCAGGCGAAATGGGACCGTTTGGTGGACGAGGTCCTCGAGCGAGATCGTCTGGAGAATCGCGAGCGACAACGAGCGGTGTTCACTACAGTCTCGCTCTTCCTGTCTACGTTCTTCCTGGCGATGATGAGACCGCAGTTGTGGCACCTGTTTTCGACCATGGGCCGTGTCATTGTGCTGACGTTGTTTGTGATCGGCGTCTGGCACCTCGCGAATCGCCTGCGTGAATACATCACGCACTACACCTATAAGCCCAAGCCGATCCTGGGATCGGTCTTCAGCCAGGACGCAGCGCCCGAGCAGCCGTTTACGCGCTTCTCCGCATACACGTTTCTGCTTGTGGGTTATATGCTCAGCGTCGGAATTGGATTGTATATCGGCTGGCACACGCAGGACTTTTTCAACGACATGGCTTTGCTGTTCCGGCACCGCGTCGTAGCTGTGCAGTCAAGCATGATTCTCGATCTGATTTTCTACCCGCCCATTGCTGTGTTGATCGTAGATACGGTCCATGGGCTCGCTTCCCGAATCGATTAAGTAAACAGGATTTACAAGATTTTCAGGATTTACATGTGAATCCTGTGTAATCATGTTAATCCTGTCTGAATTCGTGTATATTGGCTGTCCCCACCCCGAATACAAGCAAAAGGAGCACGAAAATGGCCAATAATCCGAATCAACGCCAGTTTCTTGCTTCGAAACTCGAAGCACTGAGTGAAACCGAATTAGGGGAAGTTTTGGATTACATCTCGACGATGGAGTCCAATCAAAGAGCAAAAATAGCCTCTGGTGCTCTCGACGATGAAGTCGTGATGACCCTTGCCGATGCTCAGGAGAATCGCCGCGCGAGACAGGCATTCGAATGGGAAGCAGTGCGACGCAAGGCTGAGAAACGAGCTGCAGCAAGAGGTGGCGCTTATATTTAATGCCACGAAGAAGCACAAAAGGCCCAAGGGTTAAATCCATTTGCGCTTTTTGTGCCTTTTTGTGTCTGGTCTCCTTTGTGGCTTCGGCCCAGGAAACTCGTAACCTCACACCATCTCAAGCCGAAATCGAAAGACAGCGTCAACGTCTCAACTCTTCCGACGTTGAAGAGCGCCGCGACGCCATCATGCGGCTCGGCTCAATGCGCCTGGCGGCTGCTTCACGCGCTGCTCTTCCAGCACTCACTGATGCAGAGGCGATTGTTCGTGCCACCGCAGCGAAAGCGATTCTTTCAATCGGCGCTGAAGAGAGTGTTTCGTCTCTCCTGCCGTTACTCAACGACAAGGACGAGTTTGTTCGTCGCGAAACAGCTTATGCGCTTGGTCTGACTCGCAGCCGCGCTGCGACCTCCGCACTAAGCGATCTCTTGTTGAACGACAAGGAAGACGGTGTACAAGCCGCTGCGGCAATTGCGCTGGGGCATATCGCCGATGAAGCGGCTGTTGTTGCACTCGTGGGAACGCTCGCGCCTGAGTTATCGGCGCCTGCGAAGAAGAAACGAAAGCGAGAAGACAACGTCTTCGTGCTTCGTGCTGCGGCTACGGCGCTCGGTCATATCAAGAGTCGCGCCGGCACTGCGGCGCTGATTTCAGTTTTGAGCAATGAAAAACTCCCGTCGGATGTCCGACGGGAGTCTGCAAGATCACTTGGTCTAATCGGGGACCGAACGGCTGAGCCGGCGTTGCGAGCTGCGTCGATGGCAGCCGATCCTTATCTTGCTCAAATCGCCACTGAAGCACTGAAGAAACTAAGCCGCGGATGAACGCGGATTAATTCTCGACCTTCTCTCCGCGGCCGTGACCCTTCTTAGCCGCTTTCGACGCCGCCGGGATCGGCAATCCAACACCACCCGACAAAGTTTCACCTGAGCCTTCGTCCGTGTTCGAGTTCTCCGCCATCTCGTGAATTAGCGCACCGCCGGAGCTCTTCGAAAAGATCAGACGATTGCGAATTCCATCCACGTCGACGTGCACGAGATCTCCCAAACCAATTTGGCCAGTGGCTACGAGGTTTGAAAGCGGATACACCAGAAATCTCTCGACCGCTCTCTTCAAGTGACGTGCGCCGTATTTGTAGTCCAAGCCTTCCTTCATCAGCATGTCTTTCGCTGTTTCAGAACACTGGAAAACAAACTTGGTTCCCGCCGACTGCATGATGCGGTCCTGAACTGCCTGTAACTCGAGATCGAGAATCTGACGCAGGTGATGTTCCTTCAACGACCGGAACACGACAACCTTATCAATACGATTCATGAACTCGGGTGAAAATTTGCGTCGCGCTGCTTCGACCGCCGTGCGATAGATCTTCTGGTCCACTTCGGTGTCGTTCGGAGTCTTCGAACCCTTACCGGGCGCGAAACCGATACCACCCGAGATCAACTCAGACATCTCTCGGGCGCCGAGATTCGAAGTCATGATCACCATCGCCTTCGAGAAATCGACGCGACGATTGTCGCCCAGCGTTAAAGTCGCTTTGTCGAGAATGCCCAGCAACAACTGCCACAAACTGTCGGAAGCCTTCTCGATCTCGTCGAACAGCACGAGCGACACTTTCATATCGTCAGTGTGCATCCGATCGAGATTTTCCTGGGTCAGCATCGGAGAAGTTTCGCGGTGTCCCAGGTATCCCGGAGGCGAGCCAATCAGTTTGGCAATTTCATGCGAGTGTTGAAACTCCGCGCAGTCGATCTTCACGACTGCGTTCGGATCGCCATAAAGCACTTCGGCGGCGGCTTCAATCACGCGAGTTTTGCCGGAGCCTGTCGGACCCAGAAATAACATCGTTCCGATAGGGCGGTTCGGGGGATTCATGCCTGCCAGAAATATCTGGTACAAGCCACTCATACGTCTGACTGCGCGCTCCTGACCAACAATTCGCGCCGTCAAACGCTCCTCAAAATCCTGCGCACGCGGGCTCTTTTGATCAGGATCAAGGAAAACTGTACCTGTGTTGTTCATGTCTTTTGTCGTCACTTCTCTCTCAGGTAACATCGACTCTTTCTCCCTCGCCAGTCAATCCGGGGGCGATTGTTAGGACCTGAGTCCTCTGGCCCAGCGGCTCACCTGCAAGGACCGATCCACATCAAATTGATGCAGGGGGAATAGGCTGAGGTTCGCCAGGTCGGGTTTTAGCACGTGAAACGACTGGCGACCCGTTGCTATATATACAAGTCTGCAAAAAATGTCACCAGAAATATGCCTGACTGACAATTAATTGCACCTTTTCCGCGAGAATACACCGAATGATACAGCTTAATCGTAGTATTCCAGACCTAAGTGAGTAATTAGATCTTCACCTCGCAAATGCCGCAGCGTGTTCTTCAGTTTCATCAACTGTATGAAGATGTCGTGCTCGGGATACAAGCCGGGCGCGGTTTGCGGAGATTTGAAATAGAACGACAGCCACTCCTGCACGCCCTTCATTCCCGCACGCTGAGCAAGATCGAGAAATAGCGCCAGGTCGAGAACAATCGGCGCTGCGAGGATCGAGTCGCGACACAGGAAATCGATCTTGATCTGCATCGGATAGCCGAGCCAGCCGAAGATATCGATGTTGTCCCAACCTTCTTTGTTGTCGCCGCGCGGTGGGTAATAGTTAATGCGCACGACGTGTGAGAAGTCTTTGTAGAGGGTCGGATAAACGTCGGGTTGAAGGATGTATTCGAGCACTGACAGCTTCGACTCTTCCTTAGTCTTAAAAGAGTCGGGATCGTCGAGCACTTCACCGTCGCGATTGCCAAGGATGTTTGTGGAGTACCAGCCGTGCAGACCGAGCATGCGCGACTTCAATCCCGGAGCGATGATGGTCTTCATCAACGTTTGTCCGGTCTTGAAGTCTTTACCGCAGATCGCGAGCTTGTTCTTGTCTGCGAGTGACATCATCGCGGGAATGTCGACGGTCAGATTCGGAGCGCCGTTCGCGAACGGGATTCCTGACTTGAGTGCCGCGTATGCGTAAATCATCGACGGCGCGATCGCTTTGTGGTTGTCACGCATCGCCTGCTCGAAAGAGTCGAGCGTCTTGTGAACCGCATGTGGCTTCAGGAAGATCTCTGTCGATGCAGCCCAGATCATTACGAGGCGCGAGCATTTGTTCTTGCGTTTCCACTCGGCGATCTCGTCGATGAGTTGCTGCGCAAGCTCAAATTTGTTCTTGCCGGTCTTGACGTTTGTGCCGCTCAGTCGTTTCACATACGACTGATCGAAGACGGCTTTCATCGGTTTGATTTTGCGCAGTGGCTCTTTGAGTTGGCCCAACAGCTCTTTCTCGAGTACGCCTGCGTTGAGCGCTGCGTCGTAAGCTGAATCCGGAAAGATGTCCCATGCGCCGAACACCATATCTTTGAGTTGGGCCAACGGAACGAAATCTTTGATTAGCGGCACACGGTTCTCGGTCCGTTTACCGAGACGAATAGTTCCCATCTGCGTCAGACTGCCGATGGGTTGGGCAACACCTTTTTTGATGGCTTCGACGCCGGCGATGAATGTGGTGCTGACAGCGCCCAGACCGACGAGTAAAACTCCGAGACGTCCTTCGGCGGGAGCGATCTCGGTTTGTTTAGCAACTGGCATTCGGGTTTTCTCCTGAAGTCATGTTAATCCTGAAAATCATGTAAATCTTGTTAAAGACTGTTCTTGAATAATATCGATTGAGAGTAACTCCGAACGGACAAATCTTGCGCATTATTGGCGCTCGCTTGCGCCAGAGACGAGATTCTTACGGAATTCGCGTGGTGTAGCGCCGGTGGCGATGCGGAATGCTTTCGTGAAATGGCTCCCGCTCAGATAGCCCACACGTGTTCCAATCTCCGTGACTGAAAGATCTGTTTCGGCGAGTAATAACTGTGCTTTAGCGGCGCGGATGCCGGCAAGATAGTTATGCGGAGAAGAGCCGGTGAGTTTCTTGAAGAGACGTGCGAAGTGAAATGGTGAAAGGTACGAAGCCGCAGCGAGTGCTTTGAGTGTCAGGTCTTGATCGAGCTGTGTGTGCATCAGTTCGACTGAGCGACGGATACGCCGATCGACGAGGCCAACGCGCGAGAGTTCAAGCTCTTCTGAAAGACGTGGTGTTGAGTAGTTTCTCAGGACGTGGACGAGCAATTGCTCCACAAGTGCTCGCATGACGATCTCTCGACCGGGTTTCTCGGTCGCAAGTTCGGAAGCAAATTCTTCCAGCTGTGCATCCAGCTTTCGATCGCCGTGCATGTGATCGCGCCTAAACGTCACGATCGACTTGGGTGGGATCAATTGCATCGCCGTGGCGTTCTGAATGACCAGTGATGCCGAGAATGTGAGAAACAACAACTCGACTTGCTGGCCCTTGGCGTTGACAGTTGTATTTGGTTCGAGTACGACTGATTCCGATTGTTTGAGCGAGAAGCGCTGATCGTTTACGGTGTAATCGAGCTTGCCGCTGAGCGTGGTGAGCAGTGAATAACCGGTGGTCGCCTGGTTCTGCCAGACAAGCTGTTTTGCTTTGCGGTACTGAACTGAAAAGTCTGGCGAGACGAAGAAGCGATTCATCGATGACCCAGCATAACGGCGGGATTGTTAGTAATCAACGCATCAATCCCAATCGCCCGCGCTCTCTCGATCCACGCCGGATCATCCACCGTCCAAACTGCCACGTGCAGTCCCGCGGCTTTGGCTTTCTGCACGAGACTTTCACGCGCCAATCGGTAATGTAGAGCGAGCGCCGCCGCGCCGACGTCCGTCGCCTGCTTGATGATTCTTTGATCTAATAACACGGAAGGATTGGTGAACGACGGCTCGAACAGCGCAACGGTTTTAATGTCCGGATCGATCTCTTTCAGAACCTTGATTGCCGGCAACTGGAAGCACTCAACTACGACGCGTGACTTTAAAGAGTGTTCGTCGATCGCTTTTACACATGCTTCCGCAAGCGGTCTATATTCGGCAGGCGAGTCGCACTTCATCTCGAGATAGAGCGTCGAGTTGTTTGATTGAAAGAGTGTGAACAACTCCGCGAGACTTGGGACAGTCTCATTCCCGAAAGTCGCCGCGAACCAACTCCCGACATTAATCTTTCTGATTTCCGCCGAGGTTAGATCAGCGACTCGATGAGGCAAGCCGCCGGTTCGACGCAGCGAACTGTCGTGAATAACAACCGGAACACCGTCGCGCGTGAGACGAACGTCAAACTCAATCCCATCCGCTCCAACCGCGAGCGCCTCACGAAACGCCGTCATCGTATTTTCAGGCGCAACAGCAGACGCGCCACGATGCCCAATAATCAGCGGACTATTCAAGTTGTGCTTTTGTGCCTTTTTGTTGCGAATCCTGATCGGGATTGACGATGCGCTTGAGCTTGATATCGAACGTGCCGTAATCCGTCTTAACTCGACTGGCGACGGGAATGTGTCGCGCGTCGTCCGTGATCCAGATCGAGAACTCGCCCTTCTCCTTCTCGATCAACCGATCTGGTCCAAAGAGCTCCGGATTCACTTTCAACACATCAACTCGACCAAGAATCGTCTTCATTCGCTTTTTCTCGACGACGTTCACGGGTATCGTGTAAACCTTGCCGCCGTCACCAATATGAACCTCGAAGGTCTTACCAACTTGGAGTGATTGCGTACGGATAAAATAGATCGCGGAAAGAACGTCCTGTAATTGTTGGCCTGAAAATTCAGTAATCGCGTGGCGTGGCTCCGCGGCGGGATTATTCGGATCGCGCGAGGTCCAGATCATCTTGCCTTTCGACGCGTCGAACGTCGTCTCTGTCGTTCGTACGCGTTTGCCTTGCTCGTCGAGTATCGTCGTCTTTTGCATCGTGAACGTGAGCGGCTCGACAGTCGACTCAACACGCTCGCGAAACTTCAGATTGAATAACCGCGCGAAGAAACCTTTGCTGGAAACGTCCGCCTTGAAAGTCAAAGCGTAAGGCTGCGACGCGCTGTCAAGCGGTGTGCGCGTCGCATGAAATTTCAGATCGGCAACGTCGATATTACGCAAGAGCGCGCGTGAGAATTCCGCTTCGAAATGTAGCTCTTCACCGAGCTCGAAGCGATGTGGTGTTGTATACGCCGGGCGTCGCTGCGCGACTGAATACGACAGCCCCATCGCCACGAGCAACGAAACAAAAATGATGTATTTGAAAAATCTCAAATCAGTTAAAAGTAATAAGTCTTAATTAAAAGTATGCCCCAGGCGATGACGAGGCCGAGCGCCGCCCGGTACTCGCGGTAACGAAGATACAGCGCACCATCGAAGCGCGTCGTCTCACCTTGCCGAAACGGTGTGAGCCGCGGAAAAAACAGCGGCACAGCGCGCCGGTAAGCCTCGTATTCCCCCCCAAAGAGCTCCGCCATGGTCGAGGCTTCGACGCGCATCACCGGTAAATAGATGCCAAGAAACAGCGCGGCGAAGAGTAGCCCGAGGACGAGCCGGCCCGACGCGATCGTGAAACCGAGGCCGAGTAAAAAACTGCCGAGATAGAGCGGATTCCGTGTGAAGGCGTACGGGCCGGAGGTCGCGAGTTGCGCATTTTTTCGAATATGACCTGCAGCCCACGCGCGCACTGCAAGACCTAACACCGACACTGACGCGCCGATGAGCAAGGCGCGTGGAGTTGGGCGGGCGAAAAAGATGAAGGCCGCGCCGCACAAAAATCCGAGCGGCACCCGCCAATGTTGAATCCATGTTCCGCCTCTTCTCGACATAAGTCCTAGCCAACAAAAAGGCACAAAAACACAAGTATGAATTAAAGCGTTTGTGTTCCTAGTCTGCGATCCACAGCTTCCATTACATGTCCGACTTCAATATCCATGCAGATCCATTTTGAGCATGAACGGCGATGGCAGTCTACACGACAGTCAATATCGGTTCGTTCCACGCAGATGTCCTCCGGTAGTGGACTGCCGTTTCGCCACCACTCAGTCGGACCAAACAACCCGACGATCGGCGCGCCAGCGGCGACTGCGATGTGCGTAGGACCTGTGTCGCCGCCGACGTAGACCTTCGCGTTACGGGCGAGTGAGTAAAAACCTTTCAACGAGAGACTGACCGGCTGTGCCTTACCAGAGACTGACGCTTGTCGAACATCGTCCGCAAGTTTGTCCTCGCCCGGACCGTATGTAACTAAAGACGAGATCCCGAAGTTGGACCACAGCAGGTCTGCCAGTTTCCCAAAACGGTCGACGCTCCACAATTTCGTCGGCCAGCCTCCACCCGGATTCAGAATCGCGTACTTGTCGCCAGTCGTCGCGGCTGCTTCGCGAGCTTCAGCCTCGTGGCTCGCTGTCGTGTTAATCGGAAAGGACAACGCCTCGGGTTCCCCAACGCCGAGAGCTCCCTCGAGTAGCAGCAGGGCTTTGCGAATCACGTGAGTCTGCCGTGGGACTGCGATTGTCTTTGAAAGGAGAAGCGCGCTGGCCGGCTCCCGCAATCCGGCGCGAGAGTATCCAAAAACACGACGCGCGCCCGATAGGCGCGCGATTGAAGCGGACTTAAGAAGTCCCTGGAAGTCTAAAGCTACATCGAAGGCCGAGGCGCGTAACCGACGTAACTGCTGGCGCGGTGCCCGCAGCGTCTCCCCAGACATCAGCCCGCGCCTCAGCGCCTTCGTGTCGACTTCGATGAGGCGATCCAGAAGCGGGTTGTCTCTTAAAATTTCTGCTGATCGCCGTTCGACCACCCAGGAAATTTCGGCCTGCGGCATCGCAGCGCGCAGTGCGGCGAGGGCGGGCAAAGTGTGAACTATGTCGCCAATACTGCCGAGCTTTACGATCAGAATCCTCATGTACCGCCGAAATAAACAAACTTTAGATTGGCTTCAGCGACTTTCTTACCATCGCGAAACCTTGTGAGCGTGCCTTCAAGCACCGGAGTCTCGTCATCTAAATCTCCAGCGCCATAAACACCGTCCTTCAAAAATTTTCCTGAAAAAGTATAGAAGACTCCGCGCACAGTCATCGTCGTGAAGGTGAAGTTGTCGCGTTTGACGACGAGAGTTTTGTAGCGATGAAGCGAGGTGCGCGTTCGGAGGCCGGGAGTTTGGAGATACCTCGCTCGCTTTGCGTTCAGATTAATGGAGTCAAACTCCGAAAAATCCGCAGGCGGGTCACCGTGGATCCAGAACGATCCGTCGGGATCGAAGCGGGCGGAAGTTTTTCGCTGCGTGAATGCGGGAGCGGCGGTCAGGCAGAGCAATAGGAAGATGCAGAGATACCTATTTATCAACTGTCACACACCTCCGACTCTTGCAATGATTTCCGTGGTTGAATGATCTTTCGGATCGCCGACGATTGCGACCTGACCGCCGTAGGATCGTACCACGTCACGTTCGGGTACGCTTTCGGTCGTGTAGTCGGTGCCTTTGGCGTGAATGTCCGGCTTTAGAGTGAGGAGGAGTTGTTCGACGGTTGGCTCGTCGAAAATCGTGACGTAGGTTACCGATTCGAGTGCGGCTACGATCTCGGCGCGTTCCGTCGCGGGCAGCATTGGGCGACCCGCGCCTTTTTGAATCGCGACCTGTTCGTCTGAGTTGATGCCGACGATGAGTACGTCGCCGAGTTCGCGCGCGCCGGCGAGATAGCGTATGTGTCCGACGTGAAGGATGTCGAAGCAGCCATTCGCGAGGACGATACGCGCGCCGGACTCTCGGGCTTCGGCGATGCGGTGCGCTAGTTCGTCGCGGGTAAGGATTGTCTGCATAAGTGTGAGACAGGATTTACAAGATTGAACAGGATGAACAAGATCCTGTTTATCTTGTCGAATCTTGTTAATCCTGTCTAATTGCGTGCTCGAGTTCAGTGGCGCTCACGGTGGCTGTGCCTCGCTTCATCACCACGAGGCCGCCGGCGTAGTTCGCCAGACGTGCGGCGTCCGCGAACGACGCGCCGGATGCGAGTGCGAGTGCAAAGGTCGCGATGACTGTATCGCCTGCGCCGGTGACGTCGACCGCTTGTTGAGCGCCGACTGCGCGAATGTGAATTGGCGCGGCGTCGCCTTCCAATAACGTCATGCCCTGGCTGCCGCGTGTGACGAGCAGCGCGTGATGACCAAGACTCTTTTTCAACTCTTGCGCTGCAATTTCCAAATCTTCTGTGCCGACCAGGTTCTCGACTTCCTCCTGGTTCGGTGTCGCTGCCGTAAACCCGGTGAACTCTGAAAGTCGGAAGCGCGAGTCGACCAACACTGGAACGTCGGCAGTTTTTCGAATCAGCTCAGCGGCACGGGTATCGACGACACCGTAGTTGTAGTCAGAAATCACGCATGCGTTTGCGCCTTTAAGCGCGTGCTTCACTCGATCGAGAATCGCACTTCGAACGCCTTCATCACTGAGCGGTGCGCCTTCGTAATCGATCCTGATTACCTGTTGCTTGCTGGAGTGCGACTGGCCGGCGAGAATTCGCACCTTCGTTGTTGTTTGGACTTTCTCAGAAACAATGACTCCTGCTATATCGACACCTGCAGCTTCAAGCTTCGCACGTAACTCATTCCCAGACTCATCATCACCCGTCACCGAGATCAGCGACACGCGAGCGCCGAGTGCGACAAGGTTCATCGCACAGTTCGCCGCACCGCCCGGCAGTGTCTCCGTGTGCTGGTGTCGCAGAATAAATACCGGGGCTTCGCGCGAGACGCGGCTGATCGCTCCGTGCAGAAACTTATCCGCAATCGAGTCGCCAAGAATCACGATTCGTTGCTCGCGGAACCGCTCAATAATGCTAATCAATCTATCCTGCAAATCCTGTAATCCTGTTAACGGCTTCTAAAAGGTTCTCACAAACAATGTCCGGCTGGTGCTTCCACGCGTCACGCTGATACTCCCACTCGCCGCGTCCGTACCCGCTCAAGACAAACGCCGAGTGCAAACCAGCATTACGCGCGAGCTCCACATCGCTATAACGATCACCGACCATCCAACTTGCTTCCAGATCGATCTCGAAATCCTTCGCCGCACAATCGATCAACCCGGTCTTCGGCTTACGACAATCACAATCAAACCGGTACGGCGGCTCGCCCACTGACGGATGGTGCGCGCAGTAGTAGATCGCGTCGAGCTGCGCGTTTTCCAGATCACTCTTGAGCCGATCGTGAACACTCGCGATCATCTCCTCAGGAAAGTATCCACGCGCGACACCTGCCTGGTTCGTGATCACGATCGCCAACCAGCCATTGTCATTCAGAATCCGGATTGCTTCCGCCGAATACGGAAACACACGAAACCGCGACGGATGATTGATGTAACCAACTTCCTCGGAAATCGTGCCGTCGCGATCGATAAAAACTGCGGGACGCTTCATCTGCATGCTCACGCGACTGAGTCGCACAAACTCCTTACCGTTTTGGCGAAACTGCCGCGCTTCAACAACGCATGCGAGTGCTCGAACACTTCGTCAACAGTGATCGCCGTCATGCAGCGATGATCTATTGGACAATCACGCAGCATGCATGGCGCGCAATCCGGCGGATGTCTCAGAACCTCCGCATCCGGAGCGAACGGGCGCGTTGTCAGAGGATTTGTCGGACCAAAGATCACAATCGTTGGACGTCCGAGCGCCGCGCCGATGTGCGCCGGTCCGGTGTCATTCGTCACGATCAGATCTGCACGATCGAGCACTGCCGTGATTTGATCGAGACCCGTCTTTCCAGTCAGCACCACCGGTTGGTTTTGCATTCGCCGCACAACGTCTTCTGAAACATCGAGCTCGTCCTTCGATCCGATTAACAAAACCTTCCGGCGCGACTCGATCAAACGATCCGCGAGCGCGGCAAACCTCTCCGCAGGCCAGCGCTTCGCGCGACTATTGATCGATCCCGGACAGATGGCGACAACAGATTCCGCTTCGCTCACGCCGTAGGCACGAAGCAACTCCGCCGCTTCCGCCTTTCTGCTTTCCGAGATCTGTATGCTCGCATCCGGCTCACTTTCACAGACGTCGCTTCGACCAAACAACATCTGCTCCAGCGCGGTTACTAAATACAAATAATAGAAGACCTCGTGCTTTGCAGCGCGCCAGTCAGGCAATGGCAACGGATGCGTCAGTAGCGCCTGTCGCGATTCAGTCGCATAACCGAGTCGCAGCGGCACGCCCGCCAGAAAGGGAATCAGCGCCGCCTCGAACGCGTTTTGAAACAACACCGCAAGCTCAAACTGTCTGCGCTTCCACTCGCGCACTTGCCCCAGCACAGACAACGGCCCCTTGCGATCGTAAACGAGCACGTCATCAATGAAGCCGGCCTCGGAAAAAATGCCTTTCATCCCCGGACGAATCACGAGCGTGATATGCGCATGAGGCAACACCCGTCGCAGGGCGCGTAGCGCAGGCACAGTCATTACCGAGTCGCCGACCCAATTCGTCCCGCGCACGACGACTCGCTTAATACTTTCCGCCTGCACGTTCATCTACAGAATTTCTCGCAGCCCGGCATCAATTCCCATCCAGGGACGCCAGCCCAAATCATCGACAGCCCGCGCGATGTCTGACACATAACGCAAAGGCGACGGCGCCGGCATGGACGGATCTTCCTGGATCACAGGCTCAATCTCAATGATCGCACCAACGCGTTTGAGAATGTCGCGCAAGCTGATCGCATTCAAACTACCGCCGCCGAGGTTGTACAAACCAAACTCGTGTTTCGAACCAATAAACGCTTGGCACGCTCTGGAAAAGTCGTCGACATACATGATGTCGCGAACCGGATCGACTCCCTTGGGCAGTCTGATCGGCTGGCGGTTCTTCACCGATTCCACGTAGTGCGTGACGAAGCCTGGCGCGTTGTCTTCCGACGGCCGCGCATAAACAGTCGAGAGCCGAAAGATACAGGCACGAACATTCATCGTGTGTGCGTAATACTCGACGTAGCGCTCGCCAATGAGCTTGGACCACTCGAACGCTGTTTGCCCGGAGTAAGCGGTGCTCGTGTTCTCGTTAACCGTATCGATCTCGCCAGCGTTACTACCGTAAACGTCCTTCGTCGAGGCGTAAATAAACGCAGACCCCGGCTTCATGTTGCGAATAACATTCGCCGTGCCTTCTGCGTTCGTGCGAAAACACTCAGACGCCCCGTCTGGACTTTTATCGAAGTATGCAGCGAGATGAATCACCGCATCGTAGTCTGCAATTCTCTCGACAGCTTGAGAATCGAGAATGTCGAAACCCGAACGGCGGGAAAAATCGTCGGCTGAAAAAAACTTGCGGACGTGCGTGCCCAGATAACCACTGCCACCAGTAACCAGAACCTTCATCTCGTCTCTGCCTCGATTGCTCGTTGTTGTGTTGCGCGACCTCGTGCGAGGGCGTTCAGCCGCTTCAGCGATTCCTCGTTGCCGATCGCGATAAGCATGTCGCCGCCTTCGATTTTGGTTTCGGCGCCGGGATTGAAGATGATCTCACCGTCGTTGCGACGAATACTGACGATGACAATGTTCAGCTCCGAGCGAATGACACTCTCGCTCAACTTTCGATCCACGAGTGTAGAGACTGGATCGACTTCAAGCTGCTCGAATCCAAGCTCAAGATCATTGGCCGTAACGGAGTCGAGAAAATCGCCGACAGCAGGTTTCGTCAACGCCATCGCCATGCGGTGCCCGCCGATGATCGTGGGCGCCACCACACGATTCGCGCCCGCTCTGATCAACTTCGATTCTGCCTGCTCTTCAGCGGCGCGGGCGACGATGTGAATATTCGGATTCAAGTCACGCGCAGTTAAAACTACGTAGACGTTATCGGCGTCGTCGGGAAGGCACGAAGCAAGACCGCGCGCGTGTTCGACTCCTGCTTCGATCAAACTCTCTTCGAGCGTCGCATCTCGAATGAGCACGGGAATGTTCATATCCATCAGCGCTTCACACTTGCGCTGGTCGCTCTCAATCACCAGGAAAATGCCATCGACGGCTCGCAGGCTTCGGATCAGATGCGATCCGACGCGGCCCGCGCCGCAGATGATAAAATGGTCTCGCAGTTTGCTCATTTTTCTCGAATGGCCATACCTGGCAAACAGCTCTGAGTGCACAATCGACTGCACCGTGCTGGTCAAAGCATAAAGCACAACGCCGACGCCGACCATCATGAACCCTGTCGCGAAGGCGCGGCCCAGCGTGGTGCGCGGTGTTATGTCGCCGAATCCAACCGTGGTGAGCGTCTGCACGGTAACATAAAGACTCTCAAGTATAGACCAGCCTTCCACGAGGTGAAATACAATGGTGCCGACCGCGAGCGCAGCCAGAACCGCCATCAAAACGATGCGGATGCGAGCGCGGCTAGGGAGAAGGAAACGCGGCAGGGGTGTTAGACTCATACAGGACTAGTGGCATCAAAGTCACCAGCGAGGGCAGCCACGTTAACGAATGCGGCCAGCCCTGTCAAACTTAATGTCGACAGAACCGCTGGAGGGATGTTACGTAATACTGTCTCGTATGTGTGAGACCGAATTTAGAGTTCGCTTTCTCTGCGGCCCTCTGCGTATCTTTGCGACCTCTGCGTTGAAATTACAATTAAACGCAGAGAACGCTGAGATACGCAGAGAGCCACAGAGAAGACAGTCTTCGTAAGCGAACTCTGAACGTTTAAACTTATGCCAGTGCGCTATCCACCAGATAATCAACATCCCCGCACAACCAATCGTGATCTCAAAAAACCGCGCGTCGTGTCTTACGTGGAATCGCGTCCGAGCTTTGTGCGGCGAGTGCTGCGACGGTTGTTGAGCGCGGCGGTATTGATCCCGCTCGTGTTCGTCACTGCTATCGTACTCGGAATTCTGATCTACTACTGGACGGTCTTCTCACGTCGCATCGATAACCTGCTTGCCGGTGAAGTCTTCACACGCACCGCCGGCATCTACGCCGCTCCGAAACAACTCCACGTCAACGAGACGATCTCGCAGGCCGATGTGATTACGTTTTTGAAGCGTGCGGGCTACGTCGAGAAGACGCAACAGGCAGACGAATCTCGCGGCCGTTATTCAGTTAACGGAGCATCACTGGAGATCGAGCCGAGCAGCGCTTCGAGTGTCGATGGTGTTAAGCAGTTTCAGAACGTGCGCGTTCAGTTTGGCGGTTCCGGGAAGTCAATCAGCTCGCTCACGGATCTCGACAATCGCGGCTCGTTGCAACGCGTTTGGCTCGAGCCCGAGTTGATCAGCTCAGTAACCGGCACCGAGCGCGCGAAGAGAAAAGTCATCGGCTTCAGCGATCTGCCGCCACACCTCGTCAAAGCGATCACCGTCACGGAAGATCGCTCGTTCTTCGAGCACTACGGCGTAAACGTTCGCGGCATCATTCGCGCTCTCATTCGTCGATACGATTCGGATCCGAGCTCGCCGATCGCTCGCCAGGGCGGCTCGAGCATCACGCAGCAGCTCGTCAAGAACCTTTTGCTCTCGCCGGAACAGACGTGGCAACGCAAGGTCAGCGAAGCGTACATGTCGATAATTCTCGAGACGCGGCTGAGTAAAGAAAAGATCTTCGAGCTTTACTGCAACCAGGTTTACATGGGACAGCAGGCGGGGTTTTCGATCAACGGCTTTGGCGAAGCTTCGAGTGCATACTTCAACAAGGACGTCACAAATCTCACTCTTCCGGAATCGGCATTTCTCGCGGCTTTGATTCGCAGCCCGAATCGTTACAACCCGTACACAAAGATCGAGACGGCGACCGCACGCCGCAATCAGGTGCTCGACTCAATGGCGGAAGCCGGCGCGATCACGCAGCAAGACGCACAGACGGCGAAGGCGACCCCGCTTCAGGTTGTTCCCGCGCGCGGCCGCATCGACGTCTCTGACGCCCCTTACTTCGCCGACTATGTTCAGAACCAGCTCGGCGACATGATCGCGGGCAACGGCGGTACCGAGCATCTGCGGATCTACACGACGATCGACATGGATCTTCAGCGCGCCGCGTACGCCGCGCTGACGAAGCAGATGAACGCGCTCGACAAGATCCAGTCAAAACGTTTTGCGCCGGGCACGTTGCAGGCGGCGCTCGTCGCGATGAATGCGAAGACGGGCGAGATCGTTGCGATGGTCGGCGGTCGTGATTATTCCAAGAGCCAGTTGAATCGCGCCACCGATGCCTATCGACAGCCGGGTTCAGTTTTCAAACCGTTCGTCTACGCCACAGCGTTGAATACGGCTTTCGATCCGGTGCCGCGCGTGATCACGGCGGCCACGACTTACATGGACGAGCCGAAGACGTTCACGTTCGATAACCAGGAGTATTCGCCCGGAAACTTTGGCGAGACTTACACGCACGAGCCGGTCACGCTACGCGATGGGTTGGTTCATAGTCTCAACGTTGTTACGGTTGAAGTGGCGATGGAAGTGACGATTGGACGCGTAATGAATCTCGCGGCGAAGGCGGGATTGCCGAAACCGCCGCGCGCGTATCCCGCGATGGCGCTCGGCACGAGTGAAGCCACGCCGCTTCAAATCGCTTCCGCCTATACGGCTTTTGCAAACCTCGGTTCGCGAACGACTCCGATCGCGATCAATCGCGTCACGACTGGAGAGGGAGCGACGATTGCAGCGCCGACGACGCAAAGGAGCGAAGTCCTTCGTCCGGAAGTCGCTTTCGTCATGACCTCGTTTATGAAAGACGTCGTCAATCGTGGTACGGCAGCGAAAGTGCGCGGGCGCGGTTTGAAACAGGTGCTCGCCGGGAAGACTGGAACTTCGCGTGACGGCTGGTTTGCAGGCTACACACCGGACCTTGTTTGCGCAGTGTGGGTTGGTTTTGACGACGGCTCGCAACTCGGTCTGACGGGCGCGAACTCCGCCCTCCCGATCTGGGCTGACTTCATGCAGGTCGCGCTCGCTGAACATCCGGAGTGGGAAGGCGACTGGGATAAGCCGGCGGGTGTCGAGCAGGTCGAGATCAATCCGAGGACCGGTGCGCCGACTGTGGCGGGCGACACCGAGAAGCGAACGGAGTTTTTCATCAACGGCACTGGTCCAAACGACACCGCCGAGCCCGACGAGGAAGCGACACCAGTTGAGCTGCCTTCGCCGTCACCGTTCGAGCAGACTTACCCGCAAGCGCCGATACCGGTGGCGTCTCCGTCACCATCGCCGCGTCGTGCGCCCGCATTGCCGGACAGTGGTTTAGAGGGAACGATTACGTTGGACATCGATCCGCAGACTGGTTTGATTGCGGTCGAGAGTTGTCCGGTGATTCGAACAAGGACATTTGTGCTCGGGACGGAACCGAAGAAGTATTGCGGGCCTCAATATCACCAGCGCAACATCATCGAGCCGGCTCCGGCGGGGAGGCCGCGCGTCGTCGGCACGCCACAACATCGTTAGCGATCTCGTAGAGCGGAGTTGAGTGTTTCGATGGCGAGTGCGGCGGCGTGGTGTTTTCGTGATGGTAGACCGCCGATCGCGTCCAGAAGATCCGCGCGCGTTAACTGCTTTGCTTCTTCAGTAGTCTTTCCGCTGATCAGCTCCGTCAAAACCGATCCACAAACAAGCGTCGGTGGACAGCCGTAGGCGAGATATCTAACTGCTTCAATTCGATCGTCTTTAACAAGCAATGACAGCCGCAACCGATCACCGCAAATGGGATTCGTCTCGTCTGCGACGGCATTCGCATCCGATAACTCACCCGCGTTACGCGGATGCGCCAGATGATCTTTGAACTTTGCGGAGTAAGACAAGAATCTAAACTAGTGTCAACGGAGAAAGAGCTCGCAGCCTTTCCACGGCCCTGACGAGCACCTCAACCACATACTCAATCTCATCTTCGGTATTATCTTTCCCGAAACTAAATCGTATTGACCCACGCGCGAGCTCGTCGTCAACACCGAGCGCGCGAATCACAGGGGACGGCTCCAACGTTCCGGACGAACACGCCGAGCCAGTCGAGACCGCGACACCTTCGAGATCGAGATTGATCAGCAACCCTTCGCCTTCGATAAAGCGAAACGAGATATTCGAGAGATGGCCCAGGCGGCGCTCGTGATCTCCATTCATCACGATATCTGGGATACGTTCGACGACGACCTTCTCAAATCGATCGCGCAACGCTCGATCGTGAACCGCTCGCTGCTCTAATTCTTCGCGCGCGAGTTTCGCCGCCTCACCAAACGCGACGATGCCCGGAACGTTCTCGGTGCCCGCGCGTCGCTCGCGCTCCTGATGCCCACCGACATTCTGACCGTGCAAACGAACCCCGCGGCGAACATAAAGCGCACCGCTGCCTTTCGGCGCATACAGCTTGTGCGCAGACATCGTCAGCATATCGCAACCAAGCTCATCAACATTCAAACGCAGTCTACCTGCGGCTTGCACAGCATCCGTGTGGAACCAGAGATGTCTGTGTCCCGCTGCTCGTCTCTCACGGACGAGCGCACCAATCTCGGCGATTGGTTGAATCGTCCCAATCTCATTATTCGCCATCATGATCGTGATCAGGACTGTCTCGGGACACAGCGCCGCCGCCACGTCTTCAACCCTGACGATCCCGTTCTGATATACAGGCAGCCGTGTGACTTCCCAGCCGCGCTTTTCGAGCGAGGCACAAACGCCTGCGACTGACGGATGCTCAATCGATGACGTGATTATGTGCCGGCCGTGAGCCGCCGTCGCTTCGCACAGCCCGCGAATGGCGAGGTTGTTTGCTTCAGTTCCACCTGAAGTGAACACGATCTCATTCTGCTTCGCGCCGATGAGCGCCGCGACCTCACGTCGCGCTCGATCGACCGCCGCACGCGCCTGCTGCCCGAACCCGTGAACACTCGACGCATTACCGAAATTCTCGACCACGGCGCGCGACATCGTCGCTGCTACGCGCGGGTCGACCGGCGTCGTGGCGCTGTTATCAAGGTAGACTCGGCGTGCTGGCATCAAATTCAACTCCGCTGGCATCTGAAATCGCAGTTTGCCACAAAGAGGCACAAAAAGCACAAAATGAGCTTTGTTTGACCTGCTGAATTCCGTTCTACTTTTTGCGCTTTTTGTGCCTTTTTGCGGCAATTGATGTTACATTTCAAACGCTGCGAGGTTGGCTCTCCCAAGACGCTACGATCATTCCCGGGTCGTAAATTCTTCGGAAGGACACAATATGAATTATCTCAAACTTCCCCTGGTGGTTTTATTGAGCATCTGCGTGAGCGGGTTGCTGGCCATCGTTCCCGCCGGCGCGCAGGGCACTACAGCGCTCGAGCGCGGTTATCGCACTGGTTATTCAGACGGCTACACTGCCGGTTATAGCGACGTGTCCAACAACGCGCCTCGTAACTTTCAAAATAAAGAGGACTATCAAAAGGCCGATCGTTCTTACAACGACGTCTGGGGACCGGTCGAGGATTATCGCGACGGTTACCAGCAGGGATTCGAAGCCGGATACACAGCAGGTTACGAGCGCCAGCAGTTCAATTCGTCGTTACCGACAGGATTGCATCGCCGCGGAGCTAATTCGAACAGTGCTCCTGCCAATGGTGGCGCGGCTCCGCCAGAAGTGAACCAGCAGCCGAACAACGATCCGGTGGACATCAACGCGTCAACGGCTCCAAACAGCTCACTCGCTATTCCACGCAATACGATTCTCGCACTCGAGCTCTTGACGCCCGTTTCGACTGACGCGAGCCAGCGTGGCGACCGACTGCAGGCGAAAGTCTTCGAGCCGGCGCAATACGCGGGGTTCATCGTTGAAGGACGAGTTGCGGAGGTCAGGCGCCCGGGGAAAGTGAAAGGCGTTGCCCAGCTTCAGTTAGCGTTCGATCAAATTCGATCTCCTGACAATCGCAGCGCGACGTTGCACGCTGAGCTGGTCGAGATCAGTCCGATTGGCGGCGCCGATCCGCAGATCGATCCGGAAGGTGGTGTGAAGGGCCAGGACTCGACGAAAGACGATGCGGCTAAAGTCGGCGCAGCGTCCGGTATCGGCGCAATCATCGGCGCGATTGCCGGCGGCGGTAAAGGCGCAGCGATCGGCGCGATCATCGGCGGCGGCGCGGGTACAGCCGGTGTGATGACGGAGCGCGGTAAAGACATTCGTCTCGAGCACGGGCAGCATCTGAAGATTCGCACATCGACTGATACAGGCGTTCTGTGAATCCAGTCGTTACTTTGCTCACCGATTTCGGGACAGCTGATTACTTCGTCGGTGCAGTGAAGGGTGCGATTCTCTCGGTCAATCCGCAGGCGGTGATCGTTGATATCACTCACGAGATACCGCCACAGGATATCGAGGCAGGTGCGTTCACGTTACTCGCGGCTTACAAGACGTTTCCTGCAGGGACAATTCACGTCGGAGTTGTTGATCCGGGAGTTGGATCTGAGCGACGGCCCATTATCGTGAGCGCCAACGAGCAGTTCTTCGTTGGACCCGATAATGGGCTTTTCACTTACATCTGCGATCGAGAACCCTCACACCGCATAGTTCACGCCACTTCCGAGCGTTACTTTCGACCATCGGTGAGCAGGACGTTTCACGGTCGCGATATCTTCGCGCCTGTGGCGGCAGCGCTGTCGAATGGTGTCGCGTTGGAAGAATTTGGGGCGGAGATTGACGATGCTGTGCGACTGCCTTCGCTTGAAACGCCGCTACGGATCATCCACATCGATCGCTTTGGGAATTGTGTGACGAACATCACGCGCGCTGAGACGAGTCTCGTTGTTAATGGGCAGACGATTAGTGAGTTTCGAGAGTTTTATGGTGAAGGCGATGATGAGTCGTTGTTTGCGATCTGGGGGAGTGCCGGGTTTCTCGAGATCTCGGTGAATGGTGGGTCGGCGGCGGAGATACTGCATGCTCGCCGAGGTGACGAGGTTAGTTTTACATGATTACAGGATTTACAGGATTAACAAGATGAATCCTGTAAATCCTGCAAATCCTGTCATCCTGTCTAAAACTGAGCTTTGGCGGCGGCGTCTTTCGGGATAGTGGAAGACATGTAATACCCCTGCCGCGAGCTCACTTGCAGCTTTCGGGTCTTACCTTTCTCATCCTGCGTCTTAACACGAACTTCCAGGCTGTGCATGCGCCCATCGTCGATCTCATCTTCAGCTAACGCGAAACCCAGACTGTAGCGCGCTGTGAGGTTTCCAATAATTTGCGACAATCCAACGCCATAATCTTTCGGTCGCCCAACCTTGACCGCCTCGCCACCCGATCTTCCCGCGAGATATTTCGCACTTCCATACAGACTCATCCCAAGCCAGCCTCCGATCGGCTTAGCTACAGGCAGCAGAAACTTGAAGAGAGTGCGTAACTCCACTGTGAGCGAGTTGAAGATCGCATTGTTGCGGATGAGGATCTGTTCAGTTGCATCACGGTCCTCGAAGAAGATAGGTGCAATACCATCTGACACCCACACGATCGACAACTGCGAGTTTGGCCGCGTCTCTTCCGCTTTGCGCGTTGCATCTTTAACGGCCGCAGCCATATCGTAGATGTCGCCCAGCTCGATCGTCACATCGCCTTTCTTATTCGTGCGCTTCACATTCACACTACCGTCACGATGCGTCTCGCGGATAACAGTGCCACCATTGCGCCCGCGTATCGTTTCGGTCTCTACGACGTCGTCAGGCTTACCGGCGGCGTCATCAGTTTTCGCAACCGCGGTTGATTTATTAGTTTCTGCCGGCTGGTCCTCGTGCGGCGCACACATCGCCGGCACCCGCGCGAGCGCCGCCGCAAGCTTGGCGCGGTCGTTCGTGAACTCAGTCAACCAGAGCCGCTCCTCGTCTTCATTGTTCATGTCCATGGCCATGATCGCGACTTCGTCACCCGGAGGCAGCTTAGCGAGCTCCTCTTCAATCGACTTCAAAATCTCAGTGCGTTTGAGAAACCGGCCGGCGCCGTCTTCGCGCAGATCGAGAATCAGGATCAGTGCGAGTGGCTTGCGAGCCTGGCCTTCGCGCGTGAAGTAAGAGATATTGCGCGGCTTGCCGTCGTCAAGGACTTGAAAATTATCAGTAGTCAGATTTGAGATTGGGAGATTCGTCTTCTTGTCTTTCACGAGCGCATCCAGAAACACGACGCGCGTCTTGATCTTGATGGTGTCTTCAACTTCCTGGGCGCTAACTGGGAGAGAAGCAAACGTCGCAAGGATGAAAAGTAGTAACAGTGGGAAACGGTGTCTGTTCATGATCTACTCCTGATCGTTAATCGTTGCTTCCTGTGTGATTGACTTGCCTGTACCTTCCGGGTCTTTGAGCAAGAGCGCGAGATTTTTCGGAGAAAGCGTGACCTGGACCACGGTGGCGTCGCGTTGCTCGATCGTGATCACCAGCACGTTGATTTTCTCGCCTGCGTCTCTAAGAAAAACATAGACCTGTTCTTCGTCGTGAGCTGAGAGTGTTTGGATCAAAGGCATCCACGTCGCATTCAGCGCTTCATTTAGAGAAGCGCGAAACTTCGCGAAGTCGCCGTTGAAATTTTGGTCCTCAAACACTGCGAGCTTGATGCTGCCCGCTTCTGCAATTCGTCTCGCCTGGCCGCCTTTGATGCGCGCGGCTGTTGTGCCAACCTTCATTCCCGCTTTCGCGAGGAAGGGAATTCCCACGTGCTTCACGCGGTAGAACTGCTCGATCATCTTCACGACTGAATTGAAGTCGTCACCTTTCGCAGGAGCGGCGTTCGCGGTCGTGAAGAACATTGCGACGAGGAGGAGTTTTGTAGCAATCGCTTTCATCGCGCACCTCACTTCTCGTCGTCGTTCTTTGTTTTGTTCTTTGGCGATCCGATTCCCAGGTCCGGAATGCCGAGCTGTCCTTCGAGTCTCGCAAGCTTGTCTACATCGACCGGGCCGACGATGTTCACTACCGTGAGTTCTTTGTCATCCGTATGAAGCACTGCCAGGCCACCAACAACATCGCCGTTGAAGAGCAGATAAACCTCGAGCATTCCTTCTTTCTTGCTGGTGACGTTTACCAGTCGCGTCCAGCCTGGCCCGCGGAGCTGCGTGCGAATCGGCTCAATATCAGCGGCCGCGTATTGCCCCTCGGTCTCGAACTCGAAACTCTTGACGTAAACGCCTTTGAGGTTTGCGATGAGTTTTTTGACTTCGCGTTCGTCTTCATCCTTATCGTCGAAGACCCTCGCCGCCAGGCGCATCAATCGCTCGTCGATATTGACATCGACAGTTTGGCTAGCTTTCGCTGCGAGATGATCGAGGCTGCTCATCTGTATGCGCGAGTCCTGTTGAGCGTGGGCCGACAAGACTGTAGCGAGACTGAGCAGAAGGGCTGCGAGTGCCGTTCTGATATTGATGTGAAAAAGTGTTTTCATAATTGCTCCGTTCATCCAACTCGATGTTGGTTTTTGATTTGGTTCGGCTGGGTCCTCGTGTGGACCAAATGTAGCTTTTCAGTTGTCACTCGCAGCGCGAGCATCAGTTGTTCTTTCGCCATGAGCGCTTCTTCGCGTTCACCCTTTGGCAACGCGGCTGGCGCGGGTCGGTTTCGGCGTCGGTTGTTTGCGACGACAGGGGATGGATTTATGGCGGAATTGTTTACAGGAGGTTTGGGTGTTTCAACTGGCTTCTCTTCAGGCTTTGGCGTTGGCGTTTCAATGCGCGCTTGCTGTGGTGGCGCCTCATTACGGGAACGCACGCGCAGCCAGATACCTCCGGCGAGCAGCGCTAACAACAACGATGCGGCAATCGCCAGCAGTGGGAAGTAATTCCTTTTATGCGGAAGCGTCAAAGCCTTGGGCTGGTAACGCAGCGTGCCGAGGATCTCTTCCAGTTGTTGAATCTGTGGATCGGTCTGGCCCGTCTTGTCCCACAGGTAATCGTCGTTCATAAGCCCTCCATAAATCCGAGCTGTTCGCGCAGTAGCTTCATGCCGCGATGCAGATTGACTCGCACTGACGCCGCCGTGAGTCCCGTGCGTGCTGCGATCTCCGGTCCCGTCATGCCTTCGACCAGTCGCAGCACGAGAGTTTCGCGATACGCTTCCGGCAGACTGCGGATCAGTTCGAGGATCTCTGCGGCTCGCGAGTCGTGTGGCACGCTGCCGCGGAGGTCGTCGTTAATCTCCACAGTCTCTTTCGAGCGGCGATAGAAATCGACGGCGCGGTTCCGAGCAATCATCGCGATCCAGGGTCCGAACGACGCCGCGTCGCGTAACGTGTGCAGCTTTTTAAAGGCGTGCAGGAAGATGTCCTGGACGAGATCGTCGACTTCCGCGCGTGGCACGCGAGCGAGCAGAATGCCGTGTACGAGTGGTGCGTAAAGCTCGTAGAGACGCGAGAATCCCTCGCGGTCACCTTGCAAAACCGCTCTGACCAGCACGACCTCGATCGCCGGCTCTTGCGATTGCTCGGCGGCGGGTGCTTGGGTGCTCGTCAGAAGCATGTCGGCGGTGGCGTACATCGGCGTCTCAATCGGGTAAACCGAAGTTCAAGGACACGATTAAGACGGGAGAGAGTTGAAGACTGTTAACAGACGTTTTTATACGTGGGCGCTGCACAAACAACTGTAGGGGTGGCCCTCCGTGGCCACCCGTCTGCTGTGATTTTCGGAACGGGTGGCCACAGAGGGGCACCCCTACAGTTGATTACACGGGACGGATGCTTATTACGGGCTCGGATGCCGCGGGGTTTTCTTCCGAGGTCATCTGTTTGAGCTCGGGTGTCGCCGAGAGCCAGCGAGTTTTCCACAGGAAGACTGTGAATAAAATCAAAGCGATCGTGCAGGCGACGCCGCCTTCAATGCCATAACTGCCGCCCGTTAGCCACTTAGGACCGCTGTCTTGAGCGTCGAGGAGAGGATTGGAAACGAGTCGAATGCCGCTGATCGGCAGTCCGAAGAACCAGCCGAGCGCCCAGTTCCAAGACCAGTGAACTCCCAAGGCCAGCCAAAGACTTCGCGTGCGCAGGTAAGCTGCGGCCAGCCAGACGCCGGCGAGCGCTGTGTTGGCGAATGTCACACCCCGAACGACGTTCGGATTGTTGAGATGAACGAGCGCAAACGGCACCGACGTCAGCAACACGCCGAGCCACGCGAGCTTTGCGCGTGTCAGCGTTTGCAACGCATAACCCCGGAACATCGCCTCTTCCGCAAGTGCGGCGACAAACAGCAGCGCTCCCGATCCGATCCCGGATCGAACGATCCACAACCATCCGGTATTACCGAGTGAAAACTTGAGACCTTTGCTCGCGATTGCGACTGCCACGGCAAGAGTCGCAAAGCCGATCACAAACCCGAAGATAAGATCGCGCAGCCATCCGGCATGAAACGTCAGACCCAACGAGCGCCACGGCAGCCCTTCAAGAAGACGCGCACAGAAATATCCAGCACCAAGCGCTGCACCTAACAGTGCTCCTCTGTAAACAAATTCGGCGATGATGTCGACTGCGCCTGACGGCTCGTGCGGCCCAGTTAAGACATAGACAACGCGCAGTACACCGGTCAGCAGTAATATGAGCGCGATGAAGGCGGCGACAAATATTAGTAAACGCCACCCACTCCTGAGCCGTCCAAAGTCATTGATGAAGATTTCGTGCATCCGGGCGCTGCATTCTATCAAGATTCAGTTTTCTCTGCGTTATCTCTGCGTCCTCTGCGCCTCGGCGGTGAAAGTAGCTGTTAACCGCAGGGGCGCAGAGGACGCAGAGATAACGCAGAGGCCTATGTTAAACTTCGAACAAAATGGTCGATAACCGAGAAAACCGCATTCGACGCCGGCGCCGCGTGTTGCTATGGGTGCTCGGCGCGACGGTGCTGTTGCTACTCGCGATTATCGTGTCGCAGCAGCTCTGGCTGTGGACGGTCGTTCGGCCTGACACACCCGCGGACGCGCTCGTTCTTTACGCTTTATCGACACTCAACTTCGTCGCCTTCGTCGTCTTTCTATTTATCTTCGTTCGCAACCTGCTGAAGCTGCGTCGCGAGCGCAGGGAACGTCAGCTCGGTTCGAAAGTTAAAACACGCCTGCTGGTCTACTTCATCTCGATCAGCTTTCTGCCGATCACGGCGATGGCGTTCTTCTCGTACCTGTTTCTGAATCGCTCGCTCGAGAAGTGGTTCAATCCGTTTCCGGACGAGATCGTGCAGCAGGCCACTGAGGTTAAGCGCCTCACGTTATCGAGCCAGGATCAGACACTGCGCGACACCGCGTCGCTGCTCGTCATGCTTTTGAACGGGCAATCGCCTGAAGAACGCGTCGCGACGATGGATCAGATCGTCAATTCCGGACAGCTAGTCGGAATCGAGATCATCGGGAATGATGGTTTAGTCGAGACGCAGAGCCGCGCCAACTTGTCTGCGACGGACGCAGAACAACTCGACAAGCTGTTCGTCGAGGCGCGGAAGTTTCGTGGACCAAGCAACAGCAGTCTCGTCGACGGAAAAGAATTTGACGCGCTCGCCGTGCCTTTGAATCAATCGGAGATGCTGATCATCGCGCCGCAGAAACGCGCGTCGAACGATCTGACGGATCTCGTGACGGATTCAGAGCGTGGTTACCAGAACCTCGTCGGGCAACAACGACGCGTGCGTCTGCTCGGTCTTTCGACGCTCGGACTGATGACGTTGATCCTGCTGTTCGTGTCGAGCTGGGTGGCGATCTATCTCGCGCGTGGTATTGCGACGCCGATCAAGGCGCTCGCCGAAGCTTCGAACGAGGTTGCACGCGGTAATCTCGAGCATCGCGTCACGACGACGATTGCTGAAGATGAGCTGGCGCTGCTGGCTGAGTCGTTCAATCAGATGACTGCGCAACTCCAGGAGAATCGCAGTCGTATCGAGGCGGGCGCGTCTGAGTTGCGAGATACGAACATGGCGTTGCGTGAGCGGCGCAACTACATCGAGACCGTGCTCCAGTCGTTGTCGACCGGTGTCGTCTCGATAGACGAAAATGATTGTGTCACTACATTGAATGCGTCAGCGGCGCGGATGCTCGCGTTGGGAGAGCGAGCTGACGACGATCCGAAGCTGAGTAGTCTTATTGGCAGTGAAGACTGGCTGGTCGTCGAGCGATTGTTGCGCCGCGCGCGCCGCACTGGTCACGCCACCGAGCAGACGCAGTTGGAAAGCGGTGGTGCGAATGGCCCACTGCCAGTCTCGTTGACTGCGACGGCGTTGCGCGGTTCGAAAGGTCCGCGCCGTGGAGTCGTGTTAGTCATCGAGGATCTTTCGGAGTTGCTGGCGGCGCAACGAGCGGCAGCGTGGAGTGAAGTGGCGCGACGCATGGCGCACGAGATCAAGAATCCTTTGACGCCGATCCAGCTTTCCGCCGAACGGATCGCGAAGAGTTACGGGCGCGCCACGGCCCCCGGTAATGGCGCTAACGGCGCCGGTGAACACGTTGACGACAAGCGTGTGGCCGCGGTGATTTCGGAGTGTACTGAGACGATCACGCGCGAAGTTGCAGGGTTGAAGGCGATGGTCGACGAGTTTTCACGTTTCGCTCGTCTGCCAGCCACGCGGCTCGATCTCGCAAACTTGAATGACGTCGTGACACAGGCAGCGGGTTTGTATGTCGATCGTCTCGATGGCGTGGTGTTGACGCTCGATCTCGATCGCGAGCTGCCACGGTCGATGCTCGACGTGGAACAGATCAAACGGGTGTTTGTGAACTTGATCGATAACGCGGTGCAGGCGCTCGCTTCGTCGAATGGTGAAATGCAGATCACAATCGCGACGAGCCACGATCCGGAGAGGAGTCTGTTGCGCGCGGAGGTTGCAGACACGGGACACGGGATCGAGCCGGGCGATTTCCGCCGTCTCTTCGAGCCTTATTTTTCGCGACGTGACAGCGGCACCGGCCTTGGCCTCGCAATCGTGCAACGAATCATCATGGAGCACGGCGGTCACATCCGCGCCGAGCGCCATCATCCACGCGGCGCGAAGTTTGTGATTGAACTGCCAGTGTAAATCCTGTTAACAACTACGATCGGAATCAATGGATTCAATTCTCATCGTTGACGACGAGCGCGGCATTCGCGACACGCTGCGCGCCGTGATGGAAGACGAGGGCTTCGTCGCTGACGCCGTCGCCACGGGGGAAGAGTGTCTCAAAGCGCTCGGTCGCCGCGCGTACGGCTGCATTCTGCTCGACGTGTGGCTTCCCGGCATCGACGGTCTCGAAACTTTGAAACAATTGCGCGAAGCCGGCTCAGACGCAGCCGTCGTGATCATTTCCGGTCACGGGAACATTGAAACCGCCGTACGCGCTACAAAGCTCGGCGCTTTCGACTTCATTGAAAAGCCACTCTCGATCGAGAAGACAGTCCTCACCGTCCGCAATGCCCTGCGCCAACAGAAACTCGAGCTGATCAACGCTGACATGGCTGCCGCACTCGCGAAGGAGTACACGATGGTTGGCGGGTCAGTCGCCATGCGCGCGTTGCGAAAGCAGATTTCCGTTGTTGCGCCGACTGACGGACGCGTATTGATCTACGGTGAATCGGGAACGGGAAAAGAGCTCGTCGCACACGCAATCCACGCTGAGTCGCGTCGCGCGGCCGCGCCGTTCATCGAAGTCAACTCCGCTGCTATTCCCGAAGAGCTTATTGAATCGGAACTGTTCGGACACGTGAAGGGTGCGTTTACCGGCGCCACTGCCGCGAAGAAAGGTAAGTTTGAGCTCGCTGACGGCGCGACGATCTTTCTCGACGAAGTCGGCGACATGAGTCCGAAGGTCCAGGCGAAAGTCCTGCGCGTGTTGGAAGAGCAGCGCTTCGAGCCCGTCGGCAGTGGAACGTCGATCACAGTTGACGTTCGATTGATTGCCGCGACTAATAAAAGACTCGACGTCGAGATCGAGCAGGGAAACTTTCGCGCGGATCTTTTCTATCGCTTGAATGTGATCCCGTTTGAGTTGCCGCCATTGCGCGACCGGCTTGAAGACGTGCCGCTGCTTGTCGATTACTTCAATCAACACTTCTCGAACGCTTACGGCAAGAGACCGAAACAGTTTCTGACGGAGGCTGTCGAGGCGATGCAGGCGTATTTGTGGCCTGGCAATGTTCGCGAGCTGCGCAACACGATCGAGCGCGTGGTGATCATGCATCCGGGCACGAAAGTCTCCGCCAATGATTTACCGCCGCAGGGCAAGGAAGAGCCACCGGCCGCGTCGTTCCGTTTCCCGTCCTTTAAGGAAGCGACCGAGGCCTACCATCGTGAATTCATCCAGCGCAAGCTTGAAGAAGCCGACGGCAACGTCTCGCGCGCCGCGGAGTTGATGGGCGTCGATCGTAGCCACCTCTATCGCCGCATGCGCGCCCTCGGCATCCAGAAAACATAAGAATTTTTAGCCACAAAAAGGCACAGACAAAATTGGGGTGAAACTTTGGATTGAGACACTCGAAATTGCCACACTTAAATCAGCATACCGGCTTAGGTTTTTTCCCATCGTACGTTAATTTTGAGCCAGGGCGGCAATTCGCCGCGAAGTTGAATTTATCTTCGGCAAAATCCGGCCAGTCTGCGATTCGCATGCCCGGATAGGCGCGCATCTCTATTAGAAACATTCCCGGGGTGACTACTTTCGAAAGCCCCCAGCTAAACCCACCGCCTTTCGTTCCCGAGTAAGTAGGCAGAGGTGCAGTGATACTTTTTTTAGTTCGCTTTGACGGAGTAATCATACTTTTTAACCAGGCGCCCACGGTTACTTGTCCGATCGGATTCGTGGTCTTGCAATATTTTGCCGGCACTCCTTTATCTCCGCACTTATGAATATCCCCATGCGAACCCAGCCCGGTAACGCCTGTAATGCTCTTCTGGATCATCTCGATTTTTCCTTGTTTGATTAGCACCCGCATATCAGACCTGTCCGGATGCCAGCCCCAATACCCGACTTTAAATAGATCATCCTTCATAGAAACACCGGCTGCTGTGGCAATCGGGTTAGGATCTGCATTCACCAGGTTTTCGAATACCGTTTGTTCACTCGAGGTCAGCGACTGGAACATGGCGGTATAATCGGTCTTATTCATCAACAACAGAAAACCTTTCGGTTGCTTTATTTTTCCAGAGCCGGTAATAACGAAACTGGGACCAGTTTGTTGTAATAGTGATAAATGGAAAACGATAAGTTGCATGAAGTTCGTTAAATCCGGGGTAGTGGCTTTCCCAAATATCGTTTTGGTCGCAGTCTCCGTGGTTGTAAAGTCTGCCGGGAAATTCTCCTTTAACATAGATCCAAATTCCTTCAACACGATGTCTTCATTCGCTTGAGGCTTGCCGTGAAAGTCTCCTGTATTAACCGTAATATCTACTTTACCGTGATCGGTATTAAGCCCTCTGAAAACTTCCGGATTGTCAGCAGAGGCAGCTTTTCCGGGATCCAATGCTTCTTTTGGCAACGCCTCAATCTCGGTAATGATGGCGGATACGGCATCGAGATCCTTTTTAAGATCGGACCATAGTTTATAGTGCCCCGTTCCGAATTCCATCACACTGCCGGTATCTACTTCCATGCTCAAATCGCCGACTTTCCTCAAAGGCTTAGTCTTCGTTTGTACCCGTTCGAACTGTTTCTTGCCCTTCTTCTGTGAAATAATATTGTTCGTCTGGAACTCAACCCCTATATCGCGCTGAATGAATTCTCTCGTCCCGGAAACTCGCTGGTCCAAGTCCGCCGCCTCTTGTTTCTTTGGGGCTATACCTTTCCCGTTGGCGCTTTGTTGTATGGTGTGGGTTAGCTCATGGGCCAGCAGCCTTTTGCCTTCCGAAGTAGTCGGATTGTATTTCCCGGCATTGAAATATATATCCGTGCCATGGGTAAACGCATTGGCCTGAATACCCTGGCTCATCTGCGTCGTCTCGCTGCCGGCATGAATTCGCACTGGGGAAAAATCGACGCCGAAGGCGCGATTCATAAAGGCTAGCGTCGGGGCGGGTAGCACATGACCGCTGCCTTTGGTCCTGTTAAGGTGGGAGGCTAACTGCGGATAAGCAATATAGCCGCCGCCATCCGTGGCTTTGCGCATCAAGCAATTCGTCTGGAGCATCTCCTCTTCGTCCACATCCTGGCGTTGCACCGCTTCTTCTTCCGCGCAGTCGGCGCATTCGCGCTGTAGCGCGGAGATCCCCTGGGCGTTGGCTTGCACCGGGTCTTCCTCTTCCTCTTCGCCGGTCGGCACGCTCATCCGCATCACCCGGTCGGCCGTGATGTCGGCCTCCTGTTCGAATTTATCTCCGGGTTCGTTGATGGTAAGTTTGGTCTGGACGACTGGGGCAGGTTGGGTAAGAGCAGCACTGTTTCCACCCGAAAACGCTGCCGCCATTCCTTCTTGCCGGAATACGGTCGATGGGAGCTTTGCTTGGATCAGCCGCCCGAACGCACGGTTACCAAGGGCTTGCTGTAAATGCAACAGTGGATGTACGTGAGAAGCTTCTCCCGGTCTTCTCGATATGCCAGGTGCGCGCGGCACGTGTGTCTGTTGCGCCTGTGATTGGGCAATGCGACCGTCTTTTGAACCTGACATAAGGAGACTCCTCTTGGGTCCGACTGCCCGTGCACGATCTCCTCCGTTTCATTCGAAGAGAACAAGGCACGTCGTGTTCCGGCCGTAAATCGCTGATTTTTTGGAGTGGAAAATGTGGTTAGTAGGACCTCATTAGACCACGTTTTGCGGCCTGACCAGCAAAGATAGGTAGTTATGAGGTTTGAGATTAGGACAAATTTGTCCTAACTAAGAGAGTTAATGTCCCAGCATGTAGAGTCTTGTGCGTTTTGTGGCTAATTGACAAAACTTTACACAAGCATGACGACCTCGCTACATAGACCATGTACCTTCGCCACGCATCCATCAGGGTTCAGTCCGCATTCAGTCTTGTAAACGTTCCTCAATATGAGATCTAAGTGGCCCCTGTATTTGTGTGTTCTCGTCTCGTTCGTTGTCGGCTTCGGAGTTTCATTCGTCTCACGCCGGGCAACACTTCCGCCAGAAGCAAGAATTCAGATCGTTGACTTTCGCGTCGCCATACCTGAAGGCGAAACAGTCGTCACCATCACGAGTCGTGACGCCAGCGGCGAGGAGCTCGGAAAACTCACCATTGAACGTTACGGCAACACGATTTCCGGTGTGCCTGAAGTTCAAAGACGAATCGAGCCACGTCACGAGCTGACTACCGAAGACGCCGCGTACCTGCGACGCGAGCTCAGCAACGAGATTTCGCTTTCCGATTCGCCCTGGCAGCGCGCCAACAAGATTCGCCTGTGGTTGGCCCAACGCTGTTATCGCGTCGGCATGCCCGGTCTGGCTACGCGCGAGCCACGCAAAGCGTACGACGAGATGAAAGGCGGACAGCCCGTCCTCTGCGGTAATCTCGCAGAGATTTATGTCGCACTGTGTCAGGCAATGGGCCTGACGGCGCGCGCGGTCGGCCTGAGCGTGGCCGTGCAGAATGGATTGTTTGGCATCGATACTCACGCCGCTGCGGAAGTGTGGCTTCCGGAAATGGGAGGCTGGATTTACCAGGATCCAACCTTCAACTGCTATTGGAAGATCGACGGTAAGCCTGCGAGTGCGATGCTGCTGCACGACGCAGTGATGGAGAAGCGCGCGATCGAATTCGCGCCACAGGACAAACGGACCGAGCTCAGACTGCAAAACTACTATCTCGATCCGCGTCTTTATTTCCGTCACATCTCCTATGAATACAAAGCAGGCGGCACAGTGCTCTACTTCGCCGACCCGAGACTCGAGCCGCTAAACCTGCGCGACAAGAACTGGATTTACACCGATAACCGCGTCGACATTCAACGACTCGACGCCGGCGGCAATTTCGTGACCGAGCGACGCTCCGAGATCTCGCCCGGAGTGTTCGTGCAGGTTGTCGGAAACGATCTGTTCGTGAGAGACCGGCGCGACCAGAGTCCCGGCATCCGCGTGCGCTCGTCGAGTGGCATGGTCGAGGGCTGCGCATACCTGCACCAACGTGCGCAGGATATGGGTCTATTCAGCGGGGCCAACCTCGCGCGCAATCCATCGTTCCGACTGAGCAGCTCGAATCAACTCGCCGACGAGTGGTCAGTAGTAGGGCCGGTTGAAGCGATGACGGTTTCGGGCGGGCAAGCAATGTCGGCGCTGGCCGGGGGTAGGCTGTGGCAACGCATTCAAGTGCGGCGGAACGGAAGATATTTGCTGTACGCGCGCGTGAGTGTCTCGCGTGGTTTTGTGAACTGGTCACTGGCTGACGCCGAACGCGGCCCACGATCGATGGGCATCATCGAGCCGGAACGGATCAGTGAAGTCGTGTCGGACGTCGTCGAGAGCCAGAGCGGCTATCTCGACCTCGGCTTTGACGTTCCCTCCGGCGGCGCCTTCCGCGTCATCGACGTCATCGTCACCGAAGCGCCACGCTTCGCGCAATAGCACAGAACCGAGCGCGGTAGCGCCGGGTCAAAGTCAGCTTTCTTCGTGTTTGTTGAACTTGACCCGGCGCTACCGCGCTCGGTTCCGTGCTTATAGCGGTACGCCTTGTCCGTCGACCACGTAGGCAATTGCGGCTTCTAATTGGTTATAAGTCCAGAGCCATCGCTTGCTACCTTTCTGTGCCCACGGTGTTCGATGACTCATCCAGCAGCCTGCTTCTCTCATCTTTCGTGTAGCATTTGCTTTCAAAGCCCGTAGTACGATTTCGGGATCGCACGGCGCACTGACTACAACGTGAACGTGGTTAGTTCGCACGTTATCAGCACGTAAATTCCATTTTCGAAATTCGCAAGTCTCCTCAATTGCTTCTTTGATTGCTGCGCGTCGTTGGTTATTCAGCTTCACGGGCGCAAGCTTCATCGTTCGCTCGTTGTATGTTTGCCACCGCTCGTTCGGCAGAATATCCGGCGTACCATAGCAATTGTGAAATCGATCGATTGACCCTCGCTCATCGCCGTGCAGCCAAGTACCGTATGCACGGAAGGTAATGAGGTAACCAAGAGGAACACGATCAGAGTAAGGATCGATGTGAGGATCACGCATATATAACTACCTTCCAAGTGAGAATTTTCCCAAATAATAACAGAACCGAGCGCGGTAGCGCCGGGTCAACGACAACTGTCACGCCAGCAGACTGACTTTGACCCGGCGCTACCGCGCTCGGTTCTGTGCTCAGTAAACGTTCGTTGACAATACTGCTTCAAATGCCTTATCAGTTACGATTGAGGTAGCGATGGATTTTACGACTAAAGAATTACTTAAGCGTTATGCGAAGCTGGCGATTGGACAGCCGTTTTCACCAGTGTTGCTGAACATTCTGGTGACGTCGGTCTGCGATATGCGCTGTACGCACTGCTTCTTTACGGACGAACTCGACGATCGGCCGCGCAAGAAGCTCCAAATGAAGACTCAAGAGATCGAGCGGATCTCGCAGACACTCGGCGGCAATCTCGGTGTACTGATTCTCGCGGGCGGCGAGCCGTTCACACGCAAGGATCTTCCGGAAATCGCACGTGCTTTCTACACCAACAACAAGCTCGAATCGATCTACATCATGTCAAACGGGCAGATTCAAAAACGAATCTTTCCGGACGTCACGCGCGTCCTGCAGGAATGCCCGAATCTGAACGTCACGATCGCGCTCGGCATCGACGGGCCGAAGTCAGAGCACGAAAAGATTCGCCAGAAGCCCGGCTCGTGGGACATCGCGATCGATACCGCACGCCAGTTACAGGCAATCAAGAAGGAGTTTCCGCGTCTCGACGTGCAAACGTGTACCTGCTTCATGAACTCGAACCAGGACACGATCTTCGAGTGGTACGACTTCCTCAAGTACGATCTCAAGCCTGACAAGGTGAACTTCAACTACATCCGTCCGCCGTCAGCCGATCCGAAGGAGCTCGACATCGATCACACCCGCTACGCGAAGCTGGCGCAGATGATCGACGACGATTCACGTCACGCCGCGATCAAGAACAACTACGGTGGCGACGCCGGTTTCTTCAAAGCCGCGATCGATATTTACATGCACGGGCTCATCGCGAAGACGCAGGAGACTCAGACGGCGCAGATGACGTGTTACGCAGGCACTGCCGGCGGCGTGATCTACGACGAAGGTACAGTCTCGTCATGCGAGAACCTCGATCCGGTCGGTAACCTGCGCGACTTTGACTGGAACTTCCAGAAGCTCTGGCTTTCGCCCGCGATGCAGGCGCGCCGCAAGAAGGCGCACGATGGCTGCTTCTGCACGCACGAGTCGAATAGTTATTACCCGTCACTGCCGTTCAATCCCGGACACTTGATCCAGATCAAGAAATTGGAGCGCGAGATGAAGAAGGCGCGCAAGGCAGTGGAGAAAGCCGAACACGCGGGCTTGCCGGTAACCGACCTCAACTAAAATGTCGCAGCAGCAACGTATCCCGAAGATCCTGATCATCTCGTCTGACACCGGCGGCGGACATCGTTCTGCGGCGGCTGCCATCGTGGCGGGTGTGCAGAAGTTTTTCGAAGGTGAGTCGTATGCGATCCGGGTCGTGCGCGCTGTCGAAGAGTCGCATCATCTGAGCGCCAAGCTCGTGCGCTTGTACAACTGGATACTCCGCAACCGCCAGCACTGGATGAAGTATTTCTACTGGTGCATGAATCACATTCGGCCGGAGACGAGCGCGTTTTTTTATAAACGCTGCGTCGGCTACGTCGTCGAGCTGTTTGAGCGCTGGTGCCCGCACGTCGTCGTCAGTGTGCATCCCCTCACGCAGCACATCTTTGCGCGCGTGTTGAAGGAGTTGAATCTCGCCGGACGCGTTCCACTCGTTTCCGTCGTTACCGATCCGTGTTACGGCTTTTGGAAAGGCTGGGCATGTGACGACGTGACGCTTTATCTCGTCGCGAGTGAAGATGCGCGTCGACAGCTAATCGACTACGGCGTCGTACCGGAGCGAATCAAGATTTCCGGACTGCCTGTGCATCCGAAGTTCGCGTTTCCCGGTGAAGAAGCGGCCCAGGCTGCACGCCGTGCGCTCGGGCTCGATCCGGAAAAGTTTACGGTATTCGTGAACGCGGGTTGGATTGGCGGCGGCAACATTCCGCAGATTTTCAGCGAGCTCGTGCGTGGCGAGCTCGACGTGCAGGCGATCTTCCTTGCAGGTAAGAATGAAGACCTGCGCGTGGCGGCGGAGTCGATCGCGCTCGATGCGCCGTTTCCAATCAAGGTGATTGGATACTCAGACGAGATCGAGAAGCTCATGAGCGCCGCGAACGTGATGATCTCGAAACTCGGCGGCTTGACGACGTTTGAAGCGCTTGCTTGTCGTGTGCCGATCATCGCCGACGTCATCACCGAACCGATGCCGCAGGAAGCGGGCACAGCAAGCTTGATCGAGGAGCGTGGCGCGGGCGTAATGCTCAAACGCTCGATCGACGTTGTGCCGGTCGTGCGGAGAATGATGGAAGACGAAGTGCATTACTCACGCATGCGCGCCGCGACCGTCGGTCTTGCAATTCCAAACTCAACGCGCCACATCGTAGAAGAGATCGCCGCCCTCATTCCGAAGTCAGAAAATCCCGTCCTCAGCGAAGTCGCCTCTGCGTAATCTCTGCGTTCTCTGCGCCTCAGCGGTGAACTTAACCGCAGAGACGCAGAGGACGCAGAGGCTATGCAGAGAAAAAGAAAGTCTTGACAAGCACTGCTCAATAAACTAAGAACCTCCTGTTCTCAAATCACATTTCAAAGTTGATTCTCACGGGAGGACCATCATGCCAACGCGTAAAGCCTCTGGAAAGAAATCAGGCGCGAAGAAATCCAGCAAGAAATCCTTGAAAGCCGAAAGCGGAGCTGTTCCACCTTACGGCGATCCCATACGACAAGCGATTGCCCGCGGTGACGCACAAGAGATGAAGAACGTTGCGGCCTCAGCGCGCAAGTGGATGTCAGACGTGCAGGCAGCACTCGATAAGCTCGATAGCGCACTCAGTAAATCCAGTAAGAAAAAATAGCTCTGTCGCATTGCTCGGAAGTTCCTGGGAGCGATTTCAATGGCTGGCCCAACGCGTTATCTTTCTTCGCGCGACCGCGCCGCGTTTACACCCGTGCATGCGGTCTGGGAGATCACCCTCGCTTGTGATCTGAAGTGTCACCATTGTGGCTCGCGCGCAGGGAAGCGCCGTCCGGATGAGCTAACTACCGAAGAATGCCTGGACCTCGTGCGTCAACTCGCTCGCATGGGCACGCGCGAGGTCACGCTCATCGGCGGAGAAGCGTATCTTCGTCGCGACTGGCTCGAGATCATCCGGGAAATTCGCAAACAGGGAATGGACTGCACGATGCAGTCCGGCGGGCTAAATCTCACCGACGAGCGGATCAAAGCCGCCGCTGACGCGGGTCTGCAAGCTCTCGGCATCTCGATCGACGGCCTGCGAGACGTCCACGATCGATTAAGAGGAGTGAAAGGCTCGTTCGACGCGGCTTTTAAAGCCCTTCATGCTATCCAGCGGCTCGGTCTCAGCTCCACCGTCAATACGCAGATCACCGCGCTTGTCATCCCGCAATTGCGCGAGTTAATGAATTGCTTCATCGAGGCGGGCGCGAAAAGCTGGCAGGTGCAACTCACGGTGGCGATGGGCAGGGCCGCGGATAATCCGGAGCTGCTCTTACAGCCGCACGAGTTGCTGGAGCTGATGCCTTTGCTGGCCGAGTTGTATCAGGAAGGCGCTGACCGCGGATTTCTGCTTCAACCCGGCAACAACATCGGCTACTACGGCCCTTACGAGTCTGTTTGGCGCGGCAACGGCGACGATCGAGTCTACTGGACCAGTTGTAACGCAGGGCAGAACACGCTCGGCATCGAAGCTGACGGCACCATCAAAGGTTGTCCTTCGCTATCAACATCGAAATATGCGGGCGGCAACATTCGCGACCTCAGTTTCGAAGACATCTGGTGGACGACAGACGAGCTCAATATCAACCGCGGACAAAGAAGTGAAGAGTTGTGGGGCTTCTGCGGCAGTTGCTACTACGCTGACGTGTGCAAAGCCGGCTGCACCTGGACCACGAGTGTTCTTTTCGGACGAGCCGGAAATAATCCTTATTGCCATCATCGCGCGCTCGAGTTGTCGCAGCAGGGACTTCGCGAAAGGATCGCACAGGTGGAGCGAGCGCCTGGAACTCCTTTCGATCACGGCCGCTTCGAATTGATACTCGAGAACGCAGACGGATCCGCGCGCGCTAAGCTTCCGCTCGCGAACAATCTCATCCAGATAAGTTCCCCACGCAGAAAAACAAAACGCACTGCGGCGCGAAAAGAACTGGTCCTTTGCCGCGGCTGTCACCGTCACGTAATGCGCGGAACAAAGATCTGTCCGTTCTGTGGCGGAAACATTCGGGCGCTCGCGAACCGCTACGCCAAAAACCTGCGTGAAGCCAAAAAAGCTTACCAGCGTCTCATTGAATTACTCCCACCTCACATCGAGACTTATCAGTGAACGATCGGCCGTGGATTCTGGGGATCAGCGCATCGCACAACGGCTCGGCGTGTTTGCTGCGCGGCGATGAGATTGTCGTCGCGATTCAGGAGGAGCGGCTTTCACATTTGAAGCGCCACCGGATTTACGGACAAGGGCCGTCGAAATCCATTGCTTACTGCCTGAACTACGCGCGTATTCAGCCGTCTGATCTCAGTCTCGTGGTGCTGTGCATCCAGGGGCGTGCGACCGACAAAATTCACGACATCACACTCGATCCGTTTTTGAACGTCGTCACGCACGGGGTTCCGACGATCACGATCCCGCATCACTACGGCCATGCCGTGAGCGTCTTTGCCGCTTCGGGTTTTGCTGAGTCGGCAGTCCTGATCGTTGACGGCGCCGGCTCGCCAGTCAGTGACTTCACCTCCGACGAACTAAAGGTGCTCAACGGCAATTCTCAGGATAGTTGGGAAACGATCTCGCTTTATCACGCCTCGGGAACGAGTGTTGTTCCGTTGGAAAAGCATGCCGTCGATCGCGGGGCGTGGCTGCTGAGCCGCGACGACGCGATGGCGACGTTCGGCAGTCTTGGCGGTATTTTCTCGGCGGCCGCCGAGCAGATCTTTGGCGAAGTTGCGGAAGCCGGAAAGGTCATGGGGCTCGCACCGTATGGCAAGCCGGTGTTTCCCACGAGCGAGTTTTTCGACATCACGAACGGGCGGTTTCACTTCAAAGACACGGTGCCGCTGCGGTTTCGTCACGCCGAACGGTGGCCCAACCGCAAGGATGAATACGAGAACCTCGCAGCGTCAGTCCAGTCTGCGCTCGAAGACGCGTTGCTATACCTCGTGAAACATCTGCGCGAGCTGTGCAGCAGCGATAATCTCTGTTACGCAGGCGGCGTCGCGTTGAATAGCGTCGCTAACGAGCGGATTATCCGCGAATCGGGCTTCAAGAATATCTACATCATGGCCGCGGCTGAAGACAGCGGCACTGCGATCGGAGCCGCTTATCACGGCCTCTGGCAACTCACTCAACACAACTCACGACGACCGATACTGCACGACGGACCGGGACGCATTTACACACCGGGAGACGTGTCCGCCGCTGTAAATTCGAATGAGAACATTCATGTTGTTAACTCAGCGGACGCTATCTCCGACGCCGTCGAGTTGTTATGCGACGGCAAGATCATCGGCTGGTTCGACGGCGGCTCTGAGCTCGGACCGCGAGCGCTTGGACAACGCAGCATCCTCTGCGATCCGCGCTTGCCCGAAGCGAAAGACACGCTCAACCGGCGCGTAAAGATGCGCGAGCCGTTTCGTCCGTTCGCGCCCGCCGTCTTGCTTGAAGAGGCGTCAAGCTGGTTTGAGTTTGACGGCACGCCGCGCGAAAGCCCGTTCATGTTGCGCGTGGTCGACGTGAAGCCCGAAAAGAGAGACGCGGTGCCGGCGATCGTTCACGTCGACGGCACCGGCCGATTGCAAACGTTGACGCGTGAGAACAATGGCCGATTTTACGATCTGGTGCGAAAGTTTCACGAAAAGACGGGCGTACCGGTCCTGCTCAACACGTCGTTCAATCGCATGGGCCAGCCGATCATCGAAACGCCTGCTGACGCGATCGCCTGTTTGCTCAACACGGGCCTTGATTGTTGCGTTTTCGAGGATAGAATTGTTTTAAAGAACCGAGCGCGGTAGCGCCGGGTTAAATGCAGTTTACGCGTACGAATACTAAGTTTGACCCGGCGCTACCGCGCACGGTTCTGTAAGAGACTGTGATGTCACAACCCGCACCGGCAACTCATTTCAATCTGTTTTTGCTTCGGAATTTTCTCGACGCGGAGACGTGCGCGCGTTTGCGGGCGGAACTGACTGAAGCGCCGACGACACAGGCGCCGGTTTATATTCAAGGCACTGAGGGCTTGGTCCACGAAGATGTTCGCAAGACCACGAGCCTTCATCCTGCGAAAGAGACTTTCTCAGAAGTCCACGCTCGACTACTGGAACAGCAGTCAGCACTCGAGCAGCATTTTGGTGAGACTCTGCACGATTGCGAGCCGCCGCAGTTTCTACGTTACAAAGAGGGCGACTTCTTTGTGCGTCACCAGGACGGCAATACGCGGCAGCTCGATTTCGATCATCTGCGCGTCAGGCGGATCTCGATCGTAGTTTTCCTTAACGATCACTCAGCGGAAACGCGAGACGGTTGTTTCAGCGGTGGTGTGTTGAATTTTTACGACGAGACCATGTCTTTCGGACTCGAAGGCGAAACTGGTCTGCTGGTCGCGTTCACCGCCGAGACGTTTCACGAAGTCTTGCCAGTGACCAGCGGCGAGCGTTTCACGATCATCAGTTGGTTCAGATAAGTATTGACAGGACCATCGATTAGCATTACGCTGCGCGCGTTCCCTCGTACTGAAACCTTTTTCCCTGTCGCAACGGACTCGCCCGTTGTGGCTCTCACTTGAAATCATGCGCGCTTCCGTGCCTCAACATATCAACTTATGCGCAATCAAGGCATAACTTTTTGGGAGAATATCCATGGCAGACAAATCTACGACTGGCAAACCGATTAGCAAACCAGAAGTTCGACCAATACCCGAAGTCGCACCGGAGATAAGACCGATTCCGGAAATCGCGCCGGAGATTAGACCGATCCCCGAGGTCGCACCCGAAATTAGACCAATTCCGGAAATCGCGCCGGAGATTAGGCCGATTCCAGAGATCGCCCCCGAGATCAAACCCGAGATTCGACCGGAAGTCGCGCCTGAAATAAAGTCGGAAGTTCGCCCGATTCCCGAGGTCGCGCCTGATCCATACGGGAAGCCGATTCCGGAGGTCGCACCTTCGAAGACGCGACCGATACCTGAAGTCGCACCGGAGATCGCGCCCCAGAGAAAGGCCGAGGTTCGTCCGGAGATCGCGCCTGATAAGGCGCCGCGACCGATACCTGAGATCGCGCCTGAGAAGAAATCATCAGGCGGCGGGACCGTACCTGAGGTCGCGCCGGATAGTCCCAAGAAGAAGTATTAAAAGGATAGCCATCCACAGATTTCGCAGATTTAGTCTGTGTAATCTGTGGAGGGCTCTTGACGCGATGAGCCAGGGAATGAAACCGGTAGCACTAATCAGCATGCCGACACTCTCGGCGCGCTTTCCATCGTTTCAGCTTGCTTTACTGAAGCCGACACTCGAAAAGGCAGGGATTCCGGTCCAGACCTTTTCGCTTTTCATGTACTTCGGAACGTTCGTCGGCTGGCGTATCAACGAAACGCTGGCGGACGTCTATCCGAGCATGGTGGGCGAGTGGCTCTGGACCAAGTCTGCCTTCGGCGACTTCGCTAACAACGAAGAATATTTCGAGATCTATCGCAGAAATCTCGAAGGCATCTGCTACGCGGCGGGCTGCTCGCTCGACGACCTGCGAGATCTGCGTGACAACGCGGCGCCGGCCTTCATCGACTGGTGCATCAAGAGCGTCGATTGGAGCCGCTTCGGAGTCATAGGCTTTTCCGTCGTCTTTCAACAGACACTCGCGAGCATCGCCCTCGCTGCTGCGTTGAAGAAACATTACCCGCACATTCTGATCATGATGGGCGGGGCCACGTTTGAAGACGACATCGCCGAAGAGATCATGAACGGCTGCCCGCAAGTGGATTACATTCACTGCGGCGACGCCGACGAAACTTTTCCCAAAGCGCTCCGGCGCATCTACAGCGGCGAATCGATGAAGGGAATGCCGGGGATCATGTGGCGTGATAACGGTCGCGTAGCTTACAACGGTCGCGCGCCGAATCTCTCCGACATGAACAAGACTCCGACACCGGATTTCGACGAGTATTTCTACGCGCGTAAGCAGGGCGGCTACGAATATCACGACGACGCGCACGGCGTGCTGTTGCCGATCGAGACTGCGCGTGGCTGCTGGTGGGGCGTGAAGAACCACTGCACGTTCTGCGGTTTGAATCGTGCGGGAATGGAATTCAGATCTAAACGCGTCGAGAACGTGATCGAGCAGCTCGACGAGCTTTCGCGCCGCTACGGCATCCTTGATTTCAACGCGATCGACAACATCATCGAGCCTGAATACATCGACAAGTTGTTTGGGCAGCTCAGCGAAGCCAACACAGACATTCGTCTGCACTACGAAGTGCGTCCGAGCTTGTCGCGTGTGCAGCTCAAACACATGCGCCAGGGTGGACTGTTTTCGATTCAGCCGGGTGTCGAGAGTTTCTCGACGCACATTCTCAAGCTGATGAAGAAGCACACGACGGGCGTGCGCAATCTCGAGTTGATCAAGTGGTCCACGTATTACGGCATCAACAATCTTTACAACATCCTGCTGCGATTTCCGGGCGAGACTGCCGAGGATTATCGCGCGCAGTGTGACGTGATCTCGAAGATCCCTCATTTCCAGGCGCCGTGGGCGATTGCGAAGGCGCGCGCGGATCGCGGCTCGCCGATGTATACCGATCCTGAATCGCAGTCGATCAGCAGTCTCGTGCCGTCGGCTTGTTATGACTATCTGTATCCGAAGGATCGTTTCGATCTGAATCGTGTTTCTTATTACTTCGAGCACGAGATGGGAAACACGCTCGAGGATCGCGAATATGAAGAGATCTTCCAGGCGGTCGACGTTTGGCAGGATCGCTGGAAGCAGCGTCCGCGGCCCTACCTGCGTTATAAGAAAGCGTGGGCGACGATTCTGATCGAGGATGGACGCAACTGCTCGCCGCGCGCGGCCACGTATTCGGACGACTACGCTACGCTTTACGAGTACTGTGCGGACGCGCGCAGTCGCAAAGACATTGCGGCGCGGTTCGAGGATGCGCCGTGGGTTGAAGGCGCGCTCGAAGAATTCGTTGAAAAAGAATTGATGGTATTTTTGGACAACCGGTATCTCAGCTTAGCACTGCCGGAGAATCCGTTTATCTGAGGTGTTGTTAGACAGGATTTACACGATTATTCAAGATTCACAAGAAAATACTTGTAAATCCTGAACAGTCTTGTCAATCCTGTCTAACTGTCTTACTCATCATGTTGCGCGAAGCCCATTCGACGACGCTCGCATCACTACCGGAAAGCTTTCAATCAGCGCGCGCGGAGTTGCTCGATCTGCTCCAGCGCACCGGGATTCTCTATCGCAGCGAAACACAGCCCATTCTTTCGCGCGACGGCGCCTCAGCGCGCTGGATGCTCGACTCACTCGCCGTCACTCTGTCGCCACGCGGCGCTGAGCTCGCCGGCCGTTGTGTTCTCGAACTACTTAAACGCTTCGATGGTCGCCAGATCGCCACGTATGGTCTAACAGGCGTTCCAATCCTCCAGTCGTGCATTCTTCAGGACAATCGTTACCGCGGCCTACTCGTTCGCAAAGAGCGCAAACAACACGGCTCGTTGAAACTGATCGAAGGCGTGATCGATCTGGGCGAGCCCGTGATCCTGATCGACGATTCGGTGAGCTCCGGAACGTCTATGACCGAGGGGACTGAGCGACTCGAAGAAGCCGGGTTGCGCGTCGAAGGTGGGATTTGCCTCGTGCGTTTCGGCTGGCAAAACGGTTACGCGCTCATGCAGGAGCGTGGCTATCACATGGAGTCCGTCTACGACATCTGGACCGACTTCATCGCGCACATGGACGACGAAGAACAACCGCTGGCGAACCCGTCGAAGTGGTTTCCAAAGTTTGAGTGGTCTGAAGAAAAAGCACCCGAGCGTCTCCATCCTGCGGAGCTCGCCCGCTTCGTGATTTCTGAATATTTATCTTCTAGCAAGCTTTTGCGTCCGCCTGAGTCTTTAGATAAGAAATACGATTCATCGGGCGGCGCGTGGGTGAGCATTCGATCGCGCGCGAGTGTTTATCGACGTCACGCGCGCGGTGGGTTTTGGCATTTTCCCGGTGAGGTCTCGCGCTCGGCGGCGGAAGACGTGGTGATGGCTTCGTTGAGCACTGTGGCTGGTCTGCCCGCCGGTGAAGAAGGATTGAAGATCGTAAACGAGAGCGCGTTTGCGGTTACGTTTTTCAGTGCGCTCGAGTTGTGCAATCCGGGTCAGCTCGACAACGATCGCTACGGGATTGTCGTGCGGAGTCTGGAGCGACGGGAACGAATGGGCGGTGCATTGCCGCGCATGCCGGGCATTGTGAACGGTTGGCGACAGTTTCAGCACGCGCGTATCAACAATGCGAAGCTCGTGTCATTTGAGCCGTATGAGTTGTTTCGTCACGAAGTGCTGAAAGTGGTCGAGCCGGGTGAGAAGTGGCAGCCGACGGGAGTGCCGGCGCCTGAAGAAGTTCCGTGGCATAAAGACAAAAAGATTTGTGGCCTTATTGCCGAGCGTGCGCGCGATCTCGTGCTAGGCCATTTGCTCGGTCGTGCGGAGACGACGGCGCCGCTCGCGAGTGATCTGCTGCCGAAGAACGTTGAATCTATCTACGTCACGATTTATATCGACGGACATTTGCGCGGGTGCATGGGCCAACGGCTTAGTAGCCTCGATGACGATCTGAAGAAAATTGCGGGCGCGGCTCTCAACGACGAGCGATTCGAAGATAGATCAGTGCTCACAGCAGACAAGGTGGCTGTTTCTGTTTCGTTTCTCTTCGATCCCCTTGAAATCGGCCATGCACCACCGGAAGAGGTTGTTAACTACTATCGCCACGGCGATCAGACGTTGATGGTCTACCAGGGGAATCGAGTCGGATTGCTGCTGCCGTTCGTGGCGAGTTTTTGGAACCTCGATGCGGTCAGTTTTGCGAAGTCAGTGATTCAGAAGGCTGAACTGACTGAGCCGCCGTACAACTGGTGCCGGTTTGATTCTGCGACGTGGTTTGCAGGTAGTGAAGGTGTGTGGGCCACGATTGGTGGATTCGCGACGCCGAAGAGTGACTTGCCGCCGATCGATGAATTGATCGAGCGACACGGCAAGTTACACGTGCGATACCTGCTGAAACACTTGCGCGACGATGGTTCGTTCTTTTCCGGTTACCAGCCGTTTCACAATCGACTATTCGAATCGGTTGATACTGCGAGGCAAGCTCATGGCGCGTGGGTGTTGGCGCGTGCGTACAAAGACTTCGGTGGTGAGGAGCTGAAGAATGCCGCAGACAAAGCGATTGATAATTTGTTACCGCAGACCTTCGACACCGTAGCCGAGTCTTCGTTCCTGCTGCTCGCGCTCGGCAATCTGACTAGCAACGATCCACGTCGTGATTTAATGCGCGATCTTGCCGAGAAATTGTGGCGCTCTATCGAGTTGCCGTACGGACGGATCTCAACTCACTACAACCCCGACGATCCGTCACCGGAGCTGTACCAGGATTACTTTCCGGGTCAGGTGCTGCTCGCGCTCGCGGTTGCGTGCGAGCAAAACGTGACCCCGATCGACGAAGACCGTCTGCGCCGGAGTTTTCAATACTATCGCCATCGCTTTCGCTACAAGCGAAACTTCGGTCAGGTCACGTGGCTGCTGCAGGCTTTCAGCAAGTGGTCGGAAGTCACCGGCGATCGTGATTTTGCGGAGTTAGTGTTTGAGATCGCCGACTGGCTCCTGGGCTATCAACAGGAGAAGACCGGTGCTTTCATCAACGACCATCAATCGGACACGCCGGGCTACACCACCGCCGTCTACCTCGAAGGCATCGCCGCCGCCCTGAAAGTCGCTGACAAAAAGCATTATGACGTTTATTTCGACTCGCTTACGCGCGGCTTCGGCTTCCTCGATCAGCTCATCATCCAGGAGCGCGATCGCGCCATACTCCCCAATATCGACTACGCTCTCGGCGGCCTGCGGCAGGGACTTCATTACAGCGAAGTGCGGACAGATTTCGTCCAGCACTCCCTCTCAGCAATCCTAAATCTGCGTTCATCCGCGTAATCCGCGGCCCATTTTAGCGAAGGAATTGTCATGCAGTTATTGCCACTCACACTTCAATCTCAGCGTTTGAGATTGGTTTTCTCGATTCTGCTTCTACTGGTTTCAGGAGCTCTGATCCTCGCCCACTTCAAACGCGCGCCGAGCGAGGCCGCAATGATGGTCCAGGGACCACAAGCTCCCATTCAGGCGGAGCTCATAACGGTGACACCGACAGGATTCGAGCCGTCCGCGCTCACCAGATCTAAAGGTCGATTTCTCCTCGCGATTGATAACCAAAGTGGGCTGGATGAAGTTGAGTTCTATTTTGAACGTGAAACCGCCGGGCGCGTAAACGTTCCGCTCAGCCGTCGAGGGAAAATAGCGTGGCGTGAAATCATCGATCTGACGCCGGGAACCTACGTCCTGCGAGCCACGAACGATGAAAGTTGGCGTTGCCGCTTCACGATAACCGCGCAATAAGCCAGTTCCCTCAACCTCAAAATACGGTGACTACTATGACTCCTCCCAAACTCACAATGTTTCGAGTTATCGCAATCTTGCTGTTGCTCGTTTTTCAGATCGCGTCTGTTCACGCGGACAGCACTGATGGCAAGACACCGCTGGCGCTCAAGCCCGGTACTCCGGCCGGCTCCTATGCCCTGAACGACTTCGACAATATAAACCCCTATAACGGCGCGCTTAACTTTCACTTGCCCCTGATGAGTATGGGCGGACGCGGTACGGCGGGCTATACGATGACGCTGCCAATCGAGCAGAAGTGGCGTATTCACACCACGCCGATATATCTGATTGTGTACGAAGAGGGCGGCGGCCCACCATTACCGGAACCGCAGACTACGTACCTTCACTTCCCGACGGCAAACTGGTGGACTGGAATCAAACCCGGGTACGGTCCGGGAGTGCTGCAGGGAAGAGTGGCGCAGTTCGAGGCGCAAGTATGTTCCGATAGCACCATACGCGCAAACGAGACTCTCACGCGGCTTACGTTTACAGCGCCGGATGGCACTGAGTTTGAGCTGCGCGATGCCAAGACTGGCGGGGCCGCAGCCGGCGTTGGTATCTGTGATCAGACGGGATTCAATCGCGAGAAGATTTTCGTGACGGCGGACGGCAGCGCCGCCACATTCATTTCTGATCAGGATATCAAGGACTACATCCTCGTTCCCGCCGGTGGTAACGATTTAATTTATCCGTCAGGTTATCTGTTATTGCGTGACGGTACGCGTTACCGTTTTGACAACGGTACAGTCAGTTGGCTTCGCGATCGCAACGGCAACACCATTACCTTCACTTACGATTCTTTCAAGCGCGCCACCACAATCAAAGACTCGCTGAAGCGCGAAGTATCGATAACCTATGCAACCACGACGGTGCTTTACGACGAGATCGTTTACAAGGGTTTCGGAGGCGCATCGCGTAGCATTCGCGTAAACTATGCCGCTCTCAGCGATCCAGGTTCTTTACGAGCTGGTTATTCTTCTCAAACCCAGGCGCAACTGTTTCCCATATCCGGCGCCTCCGGCTCACTCTACAATCCGAAAATAGTTCGCTCCGTAACGCTGCCTAACGGTCAGCAATACCAGTTTCAATACAACTCATATGGAGAATTAGCACGGGTTGTACTTCCTACCGGTGGAGCATACGAATACGACCATGCGTCCGGAGTTGTAGGTGATGCCAGTGGCGTTATAGGTCTTGATCAGACTTCGCTGAACGTGTATCGCCGCGTTACGACCAAGCGTGTTTATTCTGACGGCGCCACGCTCGCGAACAAGATGACGTTCAGCAACACGGAAAGCGTACCCTGTTCCGGCTGTGTTGTCGTCGATCAATTCGGCAGTGACGGCGCCACCCGCATCACTCAACGGCGACTCTATTACGAAGGAAATCCGATACTCTCCTTTGCCCAGGGGCCAACCGAGTACGCGCCCTGGAAAGATGGTAGGGAACTGCAATCAGAAATGGTGGCGGCGAATGGCAATACGATTTTGCAGCGCTCAACGAGTACGTGGCAACAACCGTTAGCCGGCGCCTCGTGGCCGCTGATCCAGGCGGAATCCAATGCAGCCACCAAAACTAACAATCCTCAAGTGACGCAGGTAATCACTACCCTCGAGCCGGAGCAGTCAAACAAGGTCTCGAAGCAAACCTTCGATTACGACAAATACAGCAACCAGACGGACGTTTCTGAATACGACTTTGGCAATCCGGGTGTGCTCTTACGGCGGATCCATACAGACTTTAAGACTTCGGGTTACGACACGCTCAATCCGAGCGCGACTAACGTTGATCTGAATCAGACCAGCCACATTCGCAGTCTGCCGATCCAGGTTTCAGTGTTCGACGGCAATAATAACGAGAGGGCGCGTGCTACAACGGAATACGACAACTACAGCCTCGATGGCGCCGATTGTTTGCACAGCTTTCATTGTGGGCTGATCGCGCGCGCAAACATCAGCGGGCTTGACTCGCTTTTTGGCGTCAGCTACACCAAGCGCGGTAATCCAACAGCTTCCACACGCTACCTGTTATCGACTGGCTCGGTGACCGGCTCGGTTTCGAGCTACCTGCAGTATGACGTGGCTGGAAACGTCGTGCGCCTTCTCGATCCACGCAGCACCCTAACTAATAACATTGCAACAACGATTGAATACGACGATCGCTTCGGCACTCCGGACAATGAGGCGCGGTCTAATATCGTGCGGAGCGAGTTGACGGGATTTACGTCATTTGCGTTGCCCACGAAAGTTACCAACGCGCTCGGTCACACGACGTACGCGCAATTCGATTATTACCTGGGGCAGCCGGTAAACGGCGAAGACGCCAACGGCGTTGTCGCCAGCGGCTCGTTCGACGATGCGCTTGATCGGCCGAGGCAGGTTCGTCGCGCAGTGGGCACTGCTGATGAGAATCAAACCACGTTTGCTTATGACGACACGGCTCGTATCATCACGGTCTCCAGCGATCGAGATGCGGTTAATGACAATCTGCTGGTGAGCAAAGTCGAATACGATCAGATGGGTCGTACGATTACGCACAGCCAGTACGAAGGTGGCGGTAGCTATATCGTCACTAAGACCGAGTACGATGCGCTGGGGCGACCATATAAAACGTCCTATCCATTCCGTTCCCCAGGTGGAGCTCCGGATTGGACTATTACGGCATTTGATGCGCTGGCCGCGTGCTTACCGTCACCACGCCGGATACCGCGGTGGTGAGCACCACTTACAGTGGCAACACGGTGACGGTCACGGATCAGGCCGGGAAGAGCAGGAAGAGTGTAACGGATGCGCTGGGCCGCTTGATTGAAGTTTATGAAGATCCGGCTGGGGTGAATTATCAGACCAGCTATCTGTATGACGCCTTAGATAATCTCACCAGAGTCACGCAGGGCAGCCAGCAGCGCTTCTTCATGTACGACTCATTGAAGCGGCTGATTCGCGCCGATAATCCGGAACAGGAGACATTAAGTGCCTTGAGTCTCACTGACCCGGTCACCAATCACGGCGACTGGTCCCTCAAATACGAATACGACAGTAATGGAAACCTCACCTTCAAAACTGATGCGCGTGGGATGGTCACCGAAAACCGCTACGACGCACTCAATCGGGTAGATACCGTATTGTATCGCCTCAACGGGCAGCCCGATCCAAACACTGGAGACATCCAGTATGTGTACGACAACGCCACCTACGGCAAAGGACGATTGTGGCTGACTTACAGGTGGGGCGCGAAGCCGTCGCACACCGCCGTTGGGGAGTACGACGCGATGAGCCGCGTGAAGCAGTTGTGGAACATGTTTGGTGATGGACAGGGCGGTTGGTCAGCCGGATACGAAGTCTATCGCAACTACAACCGCGCGGGACAAGTTATCTATCAGAAGTATCCTTCGGGACATGCGGTCAATTATGTCTACGACCCAGCCGGACGCACGAGTAGTTTTAGCGGCAATCTGGGTGATGGCGTCACGCGTAGTTATGCGTCTTCCTTCCTTTACAACGCGCGCAGTCAAGTGACGCAGGAACTATTCGGAACCGCAATGCCGCTCTATCACAAGCTGCAATACAACATCCGTGGTCAGTTGTGGGACGTACGTGTCTCAACTGATCCGGACGTTAACGGCAGCGCGAATCGCGGCGGCTTACAATTTTTTTACGATAGCAGTTTAGGCTACGGCGCCAGTGGCCCGGACAACAACGGGAATCTGCTCTTTGCGAACATCTATTCGCCTGAGGACGAACAGGATCATTGGGCCATTACCCGGCAAAGCTACAACTACGATTCGTTAAATCGGCTGAAGTCGGTAACCGAGTATTTCGTCAAGCATGCCCAGCCGGAGTCACCGCAGTATGTGCAGACTTACGATTATGATCGCTGGGGTAATCGCACCGTCAACACGGGCCTCATCAACACCGCGTTTGCAATCGAAAGCGCCCGGAACCGGTTGTATTCCCCCGGCGATCTTGCGCCACAACTACCAGAAGACCAGAGACGAATCAGGTATGACAAAGCCGGTAATCAGGTGAAAGACACGTATACGGGCTACGGCGCGGCTACCTTTGACGGTGACAATCACATCGTTGCGATTCAAGACAAGTTTGGCGGTTCCTCTACTTACACCTACAACGCGAATGCGCAACGCGTCAGGCGCAAGATCAACAATCAGGAGACGTGGGATATCTACGGGATCGACGGTGAGCTGGTGGCGGAGTATGGGGTGAACAGCCCCGTGGGCGCGCCGCAAAAGGAGTACGGCTATCGCGACGGGCAGTTATTGATTACAGCAACTTCGTCAGGTCTGAAAGGTAGCTGGAAGTTTGATGAGAACAGCGGCGCAACGGCAACAGACGCTTCGGGCAACAACAACACGGGTACGCTAAGCTCGGGCGCAACGTGGACCACGGGACAGAGTGGAGCCGCGGCTAATTTAGACGGCGTGGATGATTACGTGCAGGTGGGCGCGCAGTCATCGCTGGTGCTGACGAATACCGGCACTCTGAGCGCCTGGATCTATCCTACGGGTGCGGGCTCACATGCTACTTGCGGCGGCATCATTGTCAATAAGGAGGGCGAGTATGAGCTGGCGCGCTTTACAGACGGCACGATTCAGTGGGCCTTTGCCAACACGAATCCGGGCTGGAACTGGGTCAATACCGGTTATGTGGCGCCATTGAATCAATGGACGCATGTGGCAGTCACCTACGATGGCGGGGTCGTGAAGACCTATATCAACGGGACGCTCTTTCACACATATGCCGGCACAGGCGCGATCGGAGACGTAGATAATTCGCAGAATGACTTTCGTGTTGGTGGACGACAGGCGGCGTCACATAATTTTCGGGGCCGCATCGATGAAGTCAGAGTCTACAACCGGGCATTATCAGCGAGTGAAGTGACAACCCTGCCGAGTGGTTCGAGTTCGAGCAGCACCCAGATCAACTGGCTGGTGCCGGACCATCTCGGCACCCCACGCATCATCCTCGACCAGACCGGCGCGTTCGCGACTGTGAAGCGCCATGACTACCTACCCTTCGGCGAAGAGCTCTCCGCCGGCGCCGGCGGCCGCACAACCACGATGGGCTATGTGGCGGGTGACGGCGTGCGCCAGCAGTTTACTGAAAAAGAACGGGACGTTGAGACAGGATTGGATTACTTTGGTGCAAGGTATTACGGCAGCCTGCAGGGCAGATTTACGGGCGCAGATCCTTTGATGGCGAGTGGTAGGGCATCTGTGCCCCAGAGTTGGAATCGGTACTCTTACGTGCTCAATAATCCTTTGAACCTGATCGATCCTACCGGCCTGGCGGATGATGATCCTCAAAAGAAGAAAAAAGATCCACCACCAAAACCGGCTGATACTCAATTGCCCAGGGTAACAGTGACGACGACCACAGCTTCCGATGCAAGTAGGGGGACAGTGGTGAGGTCGAATGTTCTACTGGCGAACGGAAAATACGCTAGTGGACTGATTGCTCCGCTAACAATTACGATCACTGATGAGTCTGGTAAACCGATCCCCGGCTTGACCGTAACGGAAACTAATAAGGTAATTAAAGCGAACCCCGCATTGCCGTTCCATGAGAATACTCAAACCGTTACTACTGATGCCAATGGTTCCTTCACAGACATAGTATATGGTAATGCGAACGAGTCTCTAGACATAGTTTCAGGA
>DASYFE010000031.1:0-10127 GCA_036498585.1 Pyrinomonadaceae bacterium
AGTTGCTTAAAGATCTCATCCGTCATCTTACGAATCGGGCGCAACGGATGATCAGCCGGCACTCGTTGCTCTGGCGAAATGTAACTGTACATGCCCGCTTGTTGTTCAGGTTCTCCCCGCATTCTGCTCCTCCGTCGTCGGTGTTGGATCAGATTATAGTTGACCGGGATCAACTCAGGGGGAGAATGTTTAATTTTTCAGCAGCCTGCTAAGCTCCTGCGAGTCGCACGATTGGCAGTTTTGCTTCATAGGCGGGGCTAGCGCTACAACGCAACGGAAAAATCTTGCGGTTGTGTACGAATTTCGCAGTTCCCTCTTCTACTAACCATCTTTTTCTAACACACCCTCTGCAACTTCCAAGTTGATCGTAACGCCGTGACCGAAGGCGAAAGCTAGGATAAGTAAGCATTCCGTGCCATTTAGCACGCTGATGGTTATATATATCTGTATGCGGAACGGCTATTGCAGTGACAGCGCTGACAATTAGGTCTTAACTACATATCAGTGCGCGTCGGCGCCTGCAAATCAAAAGGAGCGAACATGGGAGATTACAACAAAGACAGTATTGGTGAAGAGGCGTCGGCTTTCGGTCAACGCGTTAAAGGCGACGTTAAGGAAGCGACGGGTGCAGTAGCCGGTGACCGTTCACTCGAGCGGTCGGGCGCGCAGGAAGCTTCAACGGGAGCCGCAAGGCAGCGATCGAATCGCATGGTGACGGGTTTGTTCCGAGATCGCGAAAGCGCAGAGCGCGCCTACGGCTCGTTGTCAGAACGCGGATACGGAAAAGACGACGTCAATCTAATCATGTCAGATGATACTCGTAAAAAATACTTTTCCGATGATGATGACACAGAGTTTGGGACAAAAGCGTGGGAGGGCGCAGGCAAAGGCGCAGCGATTGGCGGCGGTGTCGGCGCAACCCTGGCCGCAATCGCAGCCATCGGCACGACCCTCGCGCTACCCGGACTCGGATTGCTGATTGCCGGACCAATCGCGGCCGGATTGGCTGGCGCCGGCGCGGGTGCGTTAACCGGCGGTTTGATTGGTGCGCTCATTGGGCACGGAATCCCTGAAGAGCAGGCAAAACAATACGAGCAAGGCGTTCGTGAGGGTGGCATTTTGATGGGTGTGCAGCCGCGCAGTGACGACGACGCCGACTATTTCGAAAAGAACTGGCGCGAAAACCGCGGTGAATCAGTTTACCGGTAATTGCCACTAACGAGAGGGATGAAATGATGCAACGCAACTTTGCGCTTGCATTGGTTCTTATGGGTGCTGCAGTTCTCTGCGGCTGCGGCGCCCATGACAACACCAATGCGGGAGCCAACGCTAACAATACCAATGCGGGAAATCCGCCTCGTCAAGGCGCAGTAGAGACGAACGCCAACATTCCAGCTAACGCGAACCGCAATAGCGTTTCGTCAAACACCGGAGTGGTGACAAACAATAACGCTAACGAGAATACATCCGGCGTGCGTCCGGTAAATGGCAACGCCAACCACAACGCCAACGGCAATGCTAACCTCAACAGCAACAATAGAAATAACAACCGCTAAACCAGGTGGCGCCCTGATTTGAAATTCTCAGCGATCTCTGCGTATCTTGCGATACCCAGAGATTGCTGAGATACGGGGATCCAGTCTCTGCATTCGTTCCTCCCTGAAACATTGCTAATCTAAGGAACATCGCCCTTCTCGGCCCGTGTTGCGTGAATAGAGTATCGGCAGATAATCTTGCAACCCTCACGTGGTGGCGCGAACCAGGGTGTAATCTGCTGTTCGTTGAATCTACCCAAGATCTAGAATGTTGATGCCGTCACCCAATTCTTTTCCGCCTGAGGTTCGCGATGCTTCGGTGTGGTATGGGCCTGAGCTTGTGGGACAGACTGACTGGATCGTGCAGTTGACGGACACCGAGATTGCTGAAGTGGAAACCGCGGTTCATAAGTCAGAAGAATCGCAATTACGACAATCTGTTGACCTCATACCGCTACCCACGCTCGCGCCCAGATTAAACGACGTGCTGGATGATGTGATGAGTGGGCGGGGGTTTGTGTTGATCAGAGGGTTGCCGGTGGAGAGGTGGACTAAGCGCCAGGCGGCGATTGCGTTCCTCGTAATTGGGGTGCACCTCGGCAACTTACGAATGCAGAATGCTGAGGGGCACTTGCTCGGGCATGTGAGGGATTTAGGGCGGTCGAGCGAGGATCCCAACACGAGGATTTATCAGACGCGTGAACGTCAAACGCATCATACTGACTCGTGCGATGCGGTTGGTCTGTTATGTTTACGAACGGCGAAGTCGGGTGGGCTGTCGAGTCTTGTGTCATCAACGACGATCTTCAATGAGATGCGCCGGCGCAGGCCGGACCTGCTGAACGTGTTACTGCAACCAATCGAAACGGATCGACGTGGGGAAGTTCCCGAGGGCAGCAAGCCGTATTTCAATATTCCCGTCTTCAACTATCACGACGGATTAGTCTCGGCGATTTATCAGAGACAATATATCGAGTCGGCGCGGCGGTTTCAGGGTGTCAAACCACTCAGCGCGCTTCAGATCGAGGCGCTCGATCTATTCGATCAGCTCGCAAACGATCCGAAGCTCAACCTGATGATGGAACTCGAGCCCGGCGATATTCAACTCGTACACAACCATACGATTCTGCACGATCGAACCGCCTTCGAAGACTATCCTGAGCCCGAACGAAAGCGACACCTGCTGCGACTTTGGCTGGCGCCGCCAGGCGCGCGTTCTTTGCCTGAAGTCTACGCGGAGCGGTTCGGTTCGATTACGCCCGGCGATCGCGGCGGCGTTGTTGTCGCAGGCGCGAAGCCCACAATACCGTTCGACTAAAGAATGAACCTCGCCACCATCATACGCCACGGCCCGGAGATCTCGGACGCGATCGTGTCGTTCGATCCCGTCACACTACAACGCAGGCCCGTTAAGAAAGCAGACATCCTGGTCCAGTTCAGAGAGCTTCGCAATCACGAAGCCGTCAGAATCGTCGAGCAGATGCCTGAACTAGACGGCGTCCTCGATCCGGCAGCAGTCGATAAGGTTTTGATTACGTCGCATTGCGAGATGCAACGCATGTCGGAAGAGTTTCAACATGGCAAACGCGTCGCCGAGCTGCTGAAACCGATACTAAATGCACTGCGCGAAGGTGGTGTGAATAACCCGATCCGCATCGTCGATATCGGGTGCGGTACGGGCTTCGTCATTCGTTGGCTCGCCGCAAGCGGATCGCTTGGCGACGATGTTCAATTGATGGGTGTCGATTTCAACGTCGCGCTGCTCAACGAAGCTCAGCGGCTGGCGAGGATCGAGAACCTTCGTTGCAAGTTTGAAGTGGCCAATGCATTTCGTCTCGCCGAGCCCGCAACCGTTTTCATATCGACGGGCATTCTTCATCACTTCCGCGACGAGAGCCTCAGCTATCTTCTACAACAGCATTGCCGTGCGGAAACGTGCGCATTCGTTCACTTCGACTTTCACAGCTCACCCATGGCTCCACTCGGATCCTGGCTCTTCCATGCCGTGCGCATGCGCGAGCCTTTAGCGAGACACGACGGTGTGCTCTCCGCAGTGCGCGCACACAAGAGCAGATACTTACTGGACGTCACGCGAAGCGCAGCACCGGAGTTTGTCTCTGCGATCTACGGCATGCGCTTGTGGCGAATGCCGATCCCGAGAGTCTTTCATTCACTAGTTGGCATTCGCCCGAAATATCACGAGGCGTTTTTAAGCAATATGGGAACGCGCGTAGCATCGCTGGGGAAGATCGAATGATTCCTGTCTTTCTCTGGCTGCTCGCCACAATTGACTCCGCGTTCATCGGCTACAGAGAAGCAGCGGGCCGCAACGCGCTGATCGACAAGAGAGCTTACTATCGTCGCGCGCTCATCAGAGGCGCGGTTGTGGGCCAAGTCGCTGTTGTGATCGTCGGCGTGATCGCTGCGATTATCCTCGTCAACTCAAACGATGCCGTCGCGTTGTTTTCGAAGTTGGAATCGGTTGGCGCGCGAATGTTGACCATCTATGTGCCTTACGCACTAATCCTCCTGATCACATTTCTTGTTCGTGCGGTTCCGTCGGTAGACATCAGAAGTATTACGAGCGTGCTGATATTCGGACCGTTTACTTTCATTCGGCCAATCGTGGTGTTGGCGGGCGCTGTTTGGGGTGTTCTCGCGGCGCCAGGCGCGATCACGATTGCTCTCACGCTGTTGATAGTGTGCCTGATGCTTGGCTTAGGTGGCATACTCAGTTGGCTGAGATCACGGGGGCTGATTTCCTGAAACGATGCCAGAAGGTCCGGAGGTGCGAAAGTATGCGGATGCGCTCGATGCTGCGTTAAGCGGTCGGGCCATCGTTTCGCTGGAAGCGCGAACAAAAGAAGCGCGCAAATGGCTGCAGGAAAATGAGCGGCGCCTCATTGGACGACGTGTCGAGCGTGTCGTCTCACATGGGAAACATCTGATCGGTTACATCGAAGGCGGCTACTTCTTCCATTCACACCTGATGATGTGGGGTCGCTGGCAGACGTTTGGACCAATTCGACGCAAATCAAAGTCGCTCGAACTGCCGGAGAAAGACAGGCGCGAACGGGCGCGCGTAGTGGTTGAAGGTGCGGCGGCAATCCTGTTTTCCGCGCCGATATTCAACGTTGGCGAAGGTGATCCTTACGATGTGATCGAGATCCTCGACACGCTTGGACCGGACGCACTGCCTTATTCTCGTCGATTCGATCGTCAGGAGTTTCTGCGTCGACTACTTTCAACCGAGCACAAGGACGAGACAATCGGCGCAACGCTCTTGAATCAACGTATTGTCGCCGGACTCGGAAACTACTTGCGCGCAGAAATCCTTTTCAACTGCAAGCTGAATCCGTGGCTGACTGTCAGTGAGATTACTCAACGCGGTTTGAATTGTTTATTGAAGACGGTTCCGCGACTTGCGCGTGATGCGTACGAACGCAGCGCGACAGCGTCTGAAGAAGATCGGAAACGGATGGCGAATGATCCTTCGCTGGTGTATCAACCGGGGCGAGAATACGGCACACGACACATGGTCTTTCGTCGCACGAACCTGCCGTGTTTGCGGTGTGGCGAGAAGATTAGGCAACTGAGACAAAGGACGAGGCAGGCTGAAGAGGACGAGGAAGAGCGGACGCGGATTGTTTACTTTTGCGCGAAGTGTCAGAAAGTGGCCGCGGATTAACGTAGATGGACGCAGATTATATTAGAATCGCACGCCATGATAGCTGGCATTCGCACACACGAGCTTCGGAAGGTTTACACATCGGCGCCGCCGCTGGCCGCGGGTGGCGGGTTTGGACCACGTTTCAAGAGTAAGAACCAGCCGGCGCGTGAGGTCGTGGCGCTGGATGGATTGTCGCTCGACGTGAAGGGCGGAGAGATATTCGGCCTGCTTGGTCCTAACGGCGCGGGGAAATCGACGACCGTCGGCATCCTCACCACGCGCGTGCGGCCGACGGGTGGCCAGGCGTGGATCGGCGACTACGACGTGTGGGCGCAACAAGTCGAAGTGAAACGATTGATCGGCGTCGTAGGACAGCGTCCCAATCTCGACTTCGCGCTCACTGCTCGCGAAATCCTGCTGTTCCATGGCGCGTATTTCGGCATCGACTCGCGCACACGAACGGGGCGCGCCACAGAGCTGCTCGAGCGTTTCAAACTAAGTGATCGCGCCGATCAGTTAGTGCGCGGGTTCTCCGGCGGCATGATGCAACGGCTCTCGATCGCGCGCGCGATGATGCACGATCCGCAGGTGCTTTTTCTCGACGAGCCGAGCGCCGGTCTCGATCCGCAAACGCGTTTGCTGCTTTGGGAAATCATTCGTGAATACAACCAGAGTGGAAAGACAATCCTGCTTACGACGCACAACATGGAAGAGGCTGATGCGTTGTGCCAGCGACTCGCCATTATCGATCACGGGCGCAACATCGCGCTCGGAACATCCGCGGAATTGAAGGCGTCGGTTCCCGGCGGCTTTCTTTTGCGACTGCGATTCGGCACGCACTCGCCCGCGCTGTTCGACCAGCTCAAGACGCTTGCGGGTGTTAGAGAAGTGCGAGTTCACGATGATGGTGAGAGTTCCGACGTCTACGCCGATCGTGGCGGCTCACTCGTATCGGAGATTGCGAATCTCGCGGCTACAACGTCAGTCGAGTTGTCGGACGTACACATCTCGGAGCCGAGTCTCGAAAATTTGTTCCTGCATCACACCGGACGGAGCTTGCGCGAATGAACTGGACAACTTTTGTGGGCTTGTTGTGGCGTGATGCACGCGTCGCGAGGCGAAACTTTGTTCCGCTTCTGTTGCAAACATTCCTGCAGCCGATGCTGTTCGTATTTATCTTCGGGCGCGTCATGGTCAGCAGCGGCTACATGCCGACCGCGTACAAGAGCCTGTTGTTACCCGGCATCATGGCTATCAGCATGGTGTTCACCGGCGTGTGGGCCGTCGCAATGCCTTTGATCGCTGAGTTTCAGTTCACTCACGAGATTGAAGATCGACTGCTGGCGCCGATCGAAAACGACTGGATCGCGATCGAGAAAGTATTGTTTGGCGCTGCTCAGGCGGTGGTGGCTGGACTCGGAGTCATACCGGCAGCGTGGGTGTTATTGCGTCCCGGACTGGAATTGAATGTGCCCTCACCGTTGACATTCGCGATCGTTATACTGCTCGTGGCGCTTTTATCGGCGTGCGGTGGCCTGGCGCTTGGATGCAGTGTAGGTCAGACCCAGATCGGATTGATGTTCAGCATGGTGCTGACGCCGATGATCTTCTTCGGCTGCACGTATTACCCGTGGAGCGCACTCGCAAACTTCCCGATTCTTCAGAAAGTCGTGCTCGTTAACCCGCTCGTGTACGCGAGTGAGGGACTACGCGGGACGCTCGTGCCGCAGTTTCCACACCTGCCGATAGTCGCGGTCTTGCTGGGGCTGTTGATCTTTGATTCACTGTTGTTGATTCTGGGGCTGCGGCAGTTCCGCCACAAGGCGGTAACGTAATAGTGAGAATGAAAGCTATCGTCACAATTTGTTTCCTTCTGATTTCGGTCCAGGCGGTTGCCAGTGCGCCGCAGAAGAAACGTGCAGCGCTAACTCGTGCGGAAATAATTGAAGCCGAACGCAGGCTGACTGAGTTGGGCTACTGGGCCGGGCCGGTTGATGGACGATTGGACGAGGGGACGGCGTCGGCGTTGATTGCTTTTCAAAAATGGGAAGGGCGAGAGATTACGGGCAAGCTGACGCTTCGAGAGCTCGAGGCGATTCGCAATGGCGTTGCGCCTAAACCGAAGGATCTGGGATACGAGCACGTTGAAGTAGACGTGGACCGGCAGGTGTTGATGCTTGTTAACGAACAAGGTGCGGTGAAAGTGCTTCCCGCTTCGACCGGCAACGACAAGCAGTTCATGGATCAGGGACAGATGAGTGTCGCTTATACGCCGCGGGGCCGCTTCGTTGTTTACGATAAGACTTACGGCTGGGAGAATGGTGAGCTCGGATCAGTTTATTATGCGAATTACGTCAGCGGCGGCGTGGCGATTCACGGCTATCTCACGGTCCCGACGACGCCGGCGAGTCATGGGTGTATTCGCATACCGATGTTTGCTGCACGTGAAGTGAGTCGCTTGCTGCCGGTGGGAACGATCGTGCTGGTCTACGATAAAGTCTCGTTTGTCTCCGCGAAAGATTGGATTAAGAACCCGAAACTCAAAGACGCCGCCCTCGCGAACGGCGCCTTGCAATAAACCCGCACTGAAGTGCTACTCGATCGGCGGACGCATATCACCGGGATGATGCTCCATTCGCATTTTGTTTAGCTGCTCCTGCTGTTCAGGCGTCAAACGGTTCTTGAGACGCACTGCCAGACCAATGTGCAAACGTTTTATCTCGCGCTCGATCTCGAGCACTTTGTCGAGTTGCGCGAGGGCCTGCTGCTCGTTCACGGATGATGATTTCATGGTTTCGTGCAGCAGCTCCGCCTGGTCCTGAAGTTTCCACTGTAGCTCCTGAAACGTCGTCGTCGTTTTCTGAATCTCAGCGCGCATGTACGCTTTCTGCTCGTCCGTGAGATTGAGCTGGCGTGCATGGCCCATGATCATGTCCGGCGGAAACATGAGGTGATCCAGCGGATCGGGAGGACCGGGCGGATGCGGATGGTTCGGTACCGTGTCGGCTCCGCGCGGAGCTTGCGGCGTTTGCGGGGCCTGCGGCGGCTCTTGAGCCGCGACGACTGTGACAAGTAAAAGTGCAGCGGCGAAAAAGATGGCGATCGTTAGTTTCATTGCTTCGACTCCTTTATCAATTCGTTATTCTTCTTCGGTAGAAACTGTTCGAGATCCCTGGCTGACTGATTGAGTTGCGGTAATGAGCTTAGGACTGAGAGGGTTGGCGAAGTCAGCAGGATGTTTGTCGGTGACTGCCAGTTTGAAAGCATCGCGGCTTGGGTTATTGCTGTACGTTCGGTTTGCCGGCGTGTGAATCTTCGTGGGCGCGCCACGATTTTTGAAGCAGCAGCGAGTTCACTGTGCTGTACGCGAGACCCTGCGGTTGTTGGGATGATCTGCGCCGGAATGTTCGCGACCGGTTGAGACTGGGACGAGCTTAACCACGAACGCACGGCGACAAAACTCATCGCAACGACAACCACAGTCGCGACGAGCACAAATCTCGTGACTAGCGACGCCTGCGCTGGTGTGTTCGCTTCAGCGCGCGACCAAAGCTTCTCGAAGCATGGCGCGCGAGTTTGATCTTCAAGCGACAGTTCAGAGAACAACGCCTGAATTCTCTTTTCGTCTCCACTGAATTCCATAATCGACTCCCTCTCGATCCAGTGATTCACGCAAACGTTTCTTGCCGCGCTCGTAATGACGACGCGCACTACCGATCGAGATATTCATCACCGCTGCGGCTTCGGCCACGCTCAGGTCCTGATAGAAGACGAGGTGCAGCGTCTCGCGTTGACGCGTCGGTAGCCCGGCCAGTGCTTGCCGGAACCGCCGCTGCAGCTCGGACCATTCGAGCTCGAGCTCAGGCTGTGGGCTGGATTTCTCGACAGGGCTTCCGAGCGTTATCAAGGAACGCAACACTTGCTTGCGGTGCTCAGTGGCGGCCGTCTTGCGAATTACAGCGAACAGCCAGGTTTGCAGTTTGCTCTCACCTCGATAGATGGCCTTGCCCTGAAGGATTTTCAAATAGACCGTCTGCAATACTTCTTCAGCTTCGCTGCGGTTGTGGCGGCAACAGCTCAGCGCCCAGCCGAAACTGGTCTGATGAAGCTTTTCGAGTTCCGCTTTAAGCTCCGAGATTTCCATCCACGTTCATGCAGCGCGAGCTTCTGTGTACTAGTCGCTTCTGTGTATTAGTCGTTTTGCCGGCGAGATTGTATGACAGGACGCTAGGAAGTTGCCCAAAAGGCCACGAGGGCGGGAACCAGTAGCCAGAGCAATCCCTTCACGAGGAAGAAAAGAAATCCCCAAAAACCGAGGCGCTTGACCCACTTCGCTGCTGGCATGTCGTGATTATATGGCGCGCTGCGAGAGATTCGAAGCACCGATGATAGTTTTCCGCGAACCTTTGCGCCTTAGTGGATGTGAGACAGCACGCTAATAACTGTCCAATACTTTACTTAGCCCCAAAGGAGATTAATTCCAATGAAAACCAAACTCACATTAACCCTGATCACGCTCGCAGGACTCATCGTATTCACCGGCTTCGTTCGTGGCGGAAATTCCTCAGCGGCCGCGTTGGAAGGTCGAGTTAACCCCCATTATAAAGGCGCTTCCGCTTTCAACCCGGCCGGAGCTGGACCAAACGTAGCTCGTTGTGGAGCATTTCCGGAGAACATCGAGCTAAGTTTTACCGGCCAGGGGATCGATACCGAAGGTGGCTTCAACACCGCCGTCTTTTCTGCGTGCGCCAACCTCGCAACCAATACCGTCTTCGATCTCAAGGCGACTGACACTTACCCCGGGAGTGGAGATCAAGTATTTATCGAAGCGGATTCTTTCGTGCAGACAATTGACCCGGTTAACTGCACGGCGGTGACTGCACATGCAGTTCCTTTCCGTGTTGCAGGTGGTACGGGCGGTC
>DASYFE010000032.1:0-9127 GCA_036498585.1 Pyrinomonadaceae bacterium
TCTCGCAACACGCCTCCGTGAGCACGCATGACACCCGTGCGGCCTGCATCGGGTCCATCCTTTTCACTAAGCCAGTCCGCTGTTTTGTCGGTTGCTTTTAGCATAGCCTCAGCACAGCTCTTTCCGAAGTCGAGTTGGCGCTCGAATCCTTTATAAGTGCCTTCACCGAGCGATAGCTTCGCGCTCGATATAGCAACCGGCAGCACGAGACTCAACGTGCCTGTCAGCACCTTGAGGAAAGGTGCTGCCGTCACGAACCACTCGCGCGTCACGTCAAACTCATACACGCCTTCCTTGTCGTTCTTATTGAGCAACGGCAGCGGCAAATGCGTGTGTTCGCACCAGAGGGTGACACGGAACTTCTTTTTCACCCAACCATTCGGATTGAACTTTGAGCCATCGACCGGCTCCAGGCTGAACAACCTCGGCCCATCCTTCCCCTCGTCCGCGATTGTCTGCATCACGCCACGGAACGCATCTTCGACCTGGCTCATGATCCGTTTCGAGTTCTGGTCGATCACGAGAATCGGCTGGCGCAACTCATTGAGTCTCGAGCGCACGTCGCCAAAGCCTTCTGTAAGTAGTGACTCAATGGAGGGCCGGCGTGCGACCGGCGCATTGCGCAACAAGGATTCGATATTCTGCCACTCATTGCAGACGGGACAGGGATACTCGGGACGGTCAGGTCGCTTGCTCCTGATCAGTTTCTCCACTTCGAACAGTCCTGTTCCGGGCGAGTTCGTGCCGCAGGGCTCGATACACGGCACTACTACCTGACACTTCAATCCCTCCCAAAAGTTCTCGACCAACCATTTCACCTCGTGCGTCAGTACTGCTAGCAAGTTACCCGGATACGCCGCCCGGACGGTGATCCGCACGTCGTTGCCAACGTGTTCCAGCAAGGCACGCCCGTTGTAGTCATCGTCCAGGATCAGGCCCCGTTGCCAGTGGACGCTCGCGTTAAAGTTGTCGCGTCCCAGGGAGAATTTGTGGAGCCGGACAATGAGTTGGTAAAACAACCCCTCTGCCGAAGCGGATTGACCTTTCTCATCCACAATCCGGCAAATCTGTACTTGCTGCTCATCTCCGTCATGGAGTTGCTCCGGCCACTCACGAGCGATATCCGCTTGGGGACGGACATCAGGCACGAGTTGCGCAATCAAACTCGTTTCTTCAGCTTGCCCACCAAGCGGTGATCCAGCGACTCGGTATGACAGGTCGAATCTCTCCATCAACGCCACGAAGATCGGATGAACCTTGGCGGGATAGCGGAACTCTCTGACGCGCTCGTTATCGCTCCACAATGCGCTAAGACGCGTAAACTTCACCAATCCGTGTTTGTTACGAGTGTCTTCGTCATCCAGCACGAAGCTCACCGCGGTAGCAAGCCAGTCCGGTTTAAGGATGACCATCTCCTTCAACCGCAGATCTTGCCCGTAATGAATGAGGTGGCCCAGGTGATGCGAGATGCGAACAAAATCCTGCGCCTCCTCCTCCGACATGTTGTGCTTGACGCAAATTGCGAGAATCTGGTCCAACGGTAGGTAAGCTTCATCAGTTTGCTTCAACGCCTCACGGACTTCCTGCCATCGCTTGGGAACAGATCGCCCCACTTCCGGCAGACTTGCGGCCACCCTGGCGATCGCATCCTTCAGTCCATCGATCCCCTTGCAGGTTCCGTTTTCGTCTTTCAGTGGTTTGCTATCAACGTGAAAGAAATCTATCACTGTGTCTTTGCCAAACAGATCCCAGATCTCCTGTCGGTCAATATCAGGCTGCCGTTCCTTGGGGCCGCCATGCGTGGCGACGACGAGGATCTTGGCGTCCGGTTCGCGATGTTTCACCAGCTTGATCCATTCCTTCACGAATCCTTGCTGTGGACCTTCGCGTGGTTTCCAGACTACGAGATAAACAGCAGGAACACTAAAGAACAACTGGTGCGTGGGCCGATACACGCGCTGACCGCCGAAGTCCCACCCGTTGAGCGTGAGCTCTGTGTCGGATGCTGAATCCGTCACCTTTACTGATTTGATCTCGATGCCATGTGTTGTTAGGCGATCCTCTTCCCACCGATCATTACGCAACGCACCGAGCAGGCAGCTCTTCCCCACCTCTCCCTCACCGATTAGGATTAGCTTCGCTTCATTCAACACCACCTGTGCTTCCGCTTTGGCGCGCAGATAACGTTTTACGGCGTCTAAGCCCTCACTGTAGGCGGCAGCGAGCTCGGGGTTTAGCGGGTTATCGTTCAGTCGAAGTACTTCCAAGTGATCCAGGTGCACCAACGTTTCGGGCAGTTCCGTCAGTTCGTTATATTGGAGGTAGAGGTACTGCAACTGCGCGAGTTGGCCGAACCATTCGGGCAGCGCTGTTAGTTGGTTGCTCACGAGGTATAGCGTCTGCAACTGGGTGAGTTGGCCGAGCGATTCGGGCAGCGCTGTTAGTTGGTTGCTCGTGAGGTCCAGCATCTGCAACTGGGTGAGTTGGCCAAGCGATTCGGGCAACTCGGTGAGTTTCTTCGAGTCCTCTGCATTCCAAGCCACATTCAGAATGAGTTCCGTTGCTCCCGACCGCCGCGCTTTCTCAATCTTCTGTTCCGCTCGTCGATAAGCTTCATCTTGTGTCATAGTCAGTTTCAGTTGAGTTGGTTGCGAGTTACTGAATGTGAAGAACTACAGACGTCTAACGGATAGAGATTCTTTACGAAGTCTTGCGAAGGGTCAAGAGCGCGGAGAAAAAGAAGAGCGCGCACGAGGAATGTGCTATAGTGCGCGCATCCCCTCAAACAAAAACGAAGCGGGCCGACTTGTGGTAGGACACGAAGTCAGCCCTAAACCATTAACCTTCCGAAGAAAGGCTAACGATTATGTCTACGCATAGTAGCGCAACAGCGCGTGAAGAGATACCTCACGAAATCGAAACAAACAGAACCACTATCAACAAGGCTGTAAGAAGACGGGCAGAGTCTGTCATCAACGATAGATCGATTGATGCAGGGAGCCGAACACTGATCCGCTATGCTCTAGAGATAAACGATCCGTTGCTTACTGAGCTCGTGCGACGTGTCGACGCGGGTGAGAGCATCGTGGATGCAAATTTCTCGGAAATGCGTGTGAGCAGTTTCGAAGATGATCTAAGCGAGGCGAAGATTGAAGCACTGACGGAGCTGATCTGTCGCGCTGGCGATGAGCCGGACATCAAATCGGCGGCGTTGCTCGTATTGATGGCGACGCTCGAAAGTGCTGCCCATCCGAAAGTGCTGGCGAACATGGCGAAGCATCTTGCTTTTACACACTGCGGTGAGTTGAACCTCTGCGGCATCGTCGATGCGCAGGTTGCCGTGATTGAGGCCGAAGTGATAGCAGATGCGCTGGCGGCGTGATTCTTAAGGTAAGTCTTGACAGGATTCACAGGATTTTCAGGATTGGCAAGATTGTCTTGTTCATCCTGCAAATCCTGTCATCCTGTCAAAGAGTTGCCGTTAGGATCTCGCAGATCCTTTCTCGGCTTTGAGTCACACCCTTTCGAACTTTCAGAAACTGCTTCTCGGATCCGCCAGATCCTGTCTGGACTTTCGCGGATAACAGTTAGGTTCTGAAAGATCTCACATTGGGTCAGACGAAATCCCACATAGGATCCCGGCAAACCGAGATAATTCGTTGCGGATCCCAGACATCCTTTTGTAAGTCCAGATGTTATTCGCCGGGACCTACACAGAAATCCGTGCAAGTCTGTAGGTCTTTGCGCCTTTGCATGAGAATTAAGCTAGAATACGAACCACTTACGAGAAAACTCGTATTGCTAATTCATGACTGACGCTCAAGATCCGACAGGTGGAAAAAAGAAGCGCGAGGAAGCTTTACCTGAACGCCTCCTGCGTCGCGTGCTTGAGGGAATGGGCACCGTCGTCGATCGCAAGCTCGGTCGCACTGTCGACCCGCGCAGCGGGCTCACCACTTCCAAGCTCATCGAACGCATGAAGCGCCTGATAGACGAGCGCGTCCGCGACGAAGGAAATAAAGGACGAATCGCGCCGCATCACATGGTTTTGAAAGTCGAGTGGGGCACGCATTCAGAAGCGCCGCCGGAGATACTTGGCGACCTCAAGAACGAAGTGCTCGCCGCCGCAATCGATCACATTAACGACCATCGTTATCGAACACTTGCGCCCGTGACCGTCGACGCTGAAGTCGACATCTTTACGACCGGAATCTCGGTCGATCCAAACTTCGGCGAGTTTGAAGACGATCTCAGGCGACACGACGAAGAGATGCGCGCGGCAAAACTGGGCGTGCCGATTCCCGGCGCAGCGCCGCCGATGCCTGACATCCAGGTAATCGCTCGCGTCACGCTGCCAAACGGCACTCGCGAACTGCCTTTAATCTTCAAGCCTGGTGGCCGGAGACTCAACGTCGGGCGCGCCTCCGACAACGATTTAACTCTGAACGACACAAGCGTCTCAAAGATTCACGCAGCACTATTAATGACTACCGAAGGCGCTCTCCTCGTCGCCGATACCGGCTCGACCAACGGCACTTATCTCAACGGGCGACGCATCTCATACGGCGAATCCAGATTGATCGAAGACGGTGATGTAGTTGGCTTTGGAGATGTAGAAGTACGACTGCGTAAAAGTGAGTAGCGAACTGGATGAACCTGGTCACAATTCTTCTACTTCTCTTTCAAACTCCCACCGCTTCTCCCCTTCCAACTCCACATGTGCCTGAGCGCACCCCGGCGCTGTTCACGCTGATCTACGTCGGCGGCCTCGGGTTCATAATTCTGCTGCTGTTGCTTGGTCTACTTCGCAGTCGTAAACAAAACGCGCCGCCGATTCCCGAAGACCTGCCGAAGGAAGTCAGAAAACGTCTCGGCTCGCATTCGACTAACCGTGGTCTGCGCGCACTGCGCTGGCTCTTCGTACTGCTCGCGATCGGGCTCTTCTCATTTCACATCTACTGGGCGCACTACGCTTCCGAGAAGAACGAGAAGTTTCAGCAGCTGAGCTACAAAGATCTGCGCGCCCGTCGTCTGTCTGAATCGACTTTGCGCGGCTGGATCTTCGATCGCAGCGGTCGCGTGGACCAGCCACTCGCCTACTACAGACGTGATTCCAGCGGCGCCATCAAGCGCGAGTACCCGATGGACAAGGCGCTGGCCCATATCTTCGGATCGGATCGCGGCGATCCGGGTTTAGAGCGTGCGCTTTTTGGTGTCGAGAGTGGCGTGCTTCCCGAAGCGCTCGAAGTCGTAAAAGGCAAAGAAGTCGAATTCAGAGGCAACCAGGATGTGCGTCTCACGATCGATCGCGGCCTGCAACAGGCTGCAGTCGATCAGTTGAAGGGCAAGCATGGCGCGGTTGTCATACTCAACCCGCAGACCGGCGACGTGCTCGCGCTCTACAGTGAGCCTTCATACAGTCTCGAAGAAGTCGACGATGAAGCGACGTGGATTCGACTCGAAGCCAACGAGCGCGACAAGCCACTCGTCAGTCGTGCGCTCGGCGCTTACTACATCCCCGGCTCGACGTTCAAAACAGTGACGATGACCGCCGCGTTTCTCGCCGGTGAACAGGACACGGAGTTCACCTGCAGTGGCGGCGGTTATTATGCAGCGCCGGGCGCGAATGCGATCTTCGATGATGGTGGACCAGGCGAAGTACACGGCCGGATCCACATCGATCAGGCGTACGAGGTTTCGTGTAACCAGTACTTCGCGCAAATGGGTGTGAAGCTCGGCGCGGAAAAACTGAAACGAGCTGCGCAGTTGCTGGGTATCGGTGCTTACGACACGCCGTCTGAGGCCTTGCGTGGTCGTAAGCAGCCGCAGATCTGGGACGCCAGCACGGATGCAATCAAGCGAGCGCTTGCCCCCAGAGAGGCGACGATCGTCACTGGCAAACAAGTGACACGATACGATCTGGCTTTGATGGGATATGGCCAGGGTTACGCCGGACAGATGACACCGTTTCAGATGGCGCTGGCGGCGTCGGCGATCGGCAACATGGAAGGCAAGCTGATGAAGCCGCGCATTGAGATGAACGTAGCGCCGCAACCTTTTAATCAGGTGATGCCGCCCTCGACTGCGGCGCGACTACGGCAGATCATGGGCCTCGTGACTGGTGGTCCGAGTGGTACGGCGCGCGGCGTTTTCGGGCCTGTCAAAGCGGCGGGCATCAATACTGGCGGCAAGACGGGAACGGCGCAGAAAGTTATCCCGGTTTACGATCCAAAGACCGGCGAGATGAAGACAAGGCACAAGGTCGAGAAGGACAACAAGGGCAATGTCATTCGCGAGTACGATGAAGTGATCATGGATAACGAGAACCCGCGGATCGATGGCTGGTTTCTCTGTCTCGCTCCGATCGAGAGACCGCAGCTCGCGATGGCGGTGATCGTCGAAGGCGGAGGTTACGGATCGCGATCCGCCGCGCCGATTGCGGCAGCGCTCGTATTGAAAGCGAGGGATCTTGGTTACTTCAAGTAAACCTCTGCGTAACCTCTGCGTCCTCTGCGCCTCTGTGGTGAGTGTGACGTAAGACTTAGTTCACCGCAGAGACGCAGAGGACGCAGAGGTTACGCAGAGAAAAGCAACTATCGATGAAAAACAGGGCGTCGTCACATTTACTAATTCTTTTCTTGATTCTCGGCCTCGAGATCACCGGTTACTTTGCCGTGCATCGCGCCGGATTGCTGCGCGGCTACGAGACGTCGCTTATCGGTGCGGTGCGCGACCTGATGATGTTCGTGCCGCTGATCTTCCTCGTCCTCTGGCTCTCGCGCGCCAAACGATTCGCCGGCAACTGGGTCCTCTTCACTACCGCGATTCTCCTCTTCTCGTTCGGCATGTTGATTCAGTATCGCCTCTACAGCGATCCCGAATACAACGCGCGCAACAAAGCCCAGGCGCGCGAGGAGAAGATGGCGGCGCTGCGCACGCGCTACATCATGGAGAACTACGATCCGGTGAAGAAACAGTTGATGGGACTGCCGCCGACGCCCGCGCAGCCAATCGACATCAGTCAGCTTCCGAAGAAGGAGTCGAACTACTCGCTCTGGAATGCGATCACGTCTAGTTACACGTGGATCCCGGTGCTGTCGTTCTTAGCCTTCGCCATCGCCTACTCGCTGTGCGCGCGCGATGGCTTCCTGTTATGGCTGCAACGCAACAGTTTCATCATCGTCTTGTTTACTTTGTTACCGTTGGCGATGGCGGTCGTTACTTCAAGCGCGGGTAAAGCGCTCGGCAACATGACGCCGTGGGAGCCTTCGAAGATTCCCTTCCTCGTCGGCTTCGCAGGCATTCTCACTGCACGATACAAAGATCTCTCGGAAACTTACTGGGGTATTCCACGCGCGCGCGACATCATTCCCCTCCTCGTGATGGCGATAATGCCGTTCATTCCGTTCTTCGCGCTGAAAGACTTCGGACAGATGCTGATCTTCAGCGGCGCTTACACGACGCTCTATCTGGTCGCGGTGCGTCGTTGGCCGCAGTTGCTCGTGTTCGTTGGCTCGGTGATGATCGTGATCGCCATTCTCGTGGTCGGCGCTTTGCCGCGCGACATTCAGGAACAAGTGCCCTTGCTGCCGACGATCGCACGTCCGATTAGCGCTGCTCTTCCGTCGCGCATTCAACAACGCTTTCATCTCTGGCTCGACGGCTTCGATCCGCCGTCGCCTGAAGTTTCATGGTGGAAGAAAGACTACGAAGACGCGCTCTCGCGAGATCCGGGTATGAAGACGTTGGCGGAGCAGAGCCCCGCGATGCAGAAGACGGTCAACGTCGACATCTGGTTTGACCGTCTCGCGTTTCAACCGGCGCAGGCGCAGTTTGGGATCGATTCAGGTGGAACAACCGGACGCGGCTTCGGACTCGGTTTTCCGGAAGTGATTCCGATTGCCGACTCAGACTATGTTTACGCGGCAATTGCCGAGGAAACCGGCCTGGCAGGTGGTGCTGTGATCATCCTTGCGATCATCATCTTCGTAGTCGCAGGGGTTCGCACTTCGCTGGAGGCGCGTGATATGTTTACGAAGCTGTGCGCAGCAGGTCTGACAGCGTTTGTAGGATTTCAAGCCCTCGTGAACATTGGCGGTATTTTGAGAGCTTTACCGATGACTGGAATCACGCTCCCGTTTGTGAGCCATGGTGGTTTCAGTCTGATTACGAGCTTTGCGATGTTGGGGATGCTGATGGCATTTTCAAACCGAAATGCCCGCGATCGTGTCATAGCGGATAGGCCGGTGGCTAAGAGTTCTTCTCCCCTTAAGCTGGAGGCTGTGCAATGAGCGAAGAAACCAAAACCCTCGAGGTCCAATCCGCAGCCCTGTCGGATCGTGGCCTCAACGAGCGACGCCCGCTAAATGAAGACGCCTTCTTGCACGATCCGGAGCGCTCGATCTTCGCTGTAGCCGACGGCGTCGGTGGCGCCGAAGCTGGTGAAGTCGCGTCGCAGACTGCTATCGAAGTTCTCGATGAAGCATTTCGTCACCAAACAACCGACGCTGATATCGAAGACTTGATGGAGCTCGCGATTCAGCGCGCGAACGCTTCGATCCACCAGATGGCCCAGGAGCACGCGCGGTTTTCGATGATGGCGACGACGGTCGTAGCGCTTCACATCAAGGGCGACGTCGCCACGTTCGGTCACGTCGGTGATTCCAGACTCTACCGTCTTACACCTGACGGACAACTGCATCGCGAAACTGAAGACCACTCGATTGTCGAAGAGGAAGTGCGCGCCGGACGAATGACGCCGGAACAGGCGGCGAATCATCCGAGCAAGAACGTGATCAGTCGTGCACTCGGAGCTGAGCAAGGCGTCGAAGTCGACATGAAGACGATGGAGGTTGAAGACGGTACGGAGTTTCTGCTCTGCACTGATGGTATCACGCGGCACGTTCCGGATAACGAGCTGCGACAGTTGATGGTTACCAGCGACAACCTCGACGATCTGTGCAGTGAGTTGAAGCGACGTTGCTACGAGCGTGGCGCTGAAGACAATTTGACGGTTATAGCAGTACGCGTCGGCGAACATCTCAAGGCTGGCGAGCGCATGGCGGATCTCGAGCCGACGATCAGTCCCGAGTCGACGCCTGTTTATGCTGCGGCGCAGTCAGGCAAC
>DASYFE010000033.1:0-11460 GCA_036498585.1 Pyrinomonadaceae bacterium
AACGCAGAGGACGCAGAGATACGCAGAGGGCCGCAGAGAATCCGTGTAACCGCACGTTCTTTTTGTAGTAGTATGCGGTCGATGCTCATGCGGAAAGCCATTGCTTTGCTGTTGGCTCAGGCATTTTTTCTCCCCATCGCATTCGGTCAACAACAAACTCCTGAAGCTACTCGACCACGCCGGACGCAATCGGTTTGGACGCCGCCGTCTGCCACGACTCCGATCATTCCAACGCCAACGCTCGCGACAACGACTGGTCCTGAACCGAAGATCCGCGTCGCGCTGAATACCGACGCACGTTCCGCCGTCATTTCGACGACCGGCCACCTGATGAACGCGAGTGGCAGCGGCACGAGTTTAGTGGCCCTGGATACGGCGCGTGTTCGTGTCGATCCAAGACTGTTGTCTCCCCTTCCCGCTGCGACTGCGGATGGCGGTTTTCGAGTGCTCGTCGGTGGCGCGGCATCGCGAGAAGAAGCGGAAGAGAACGAGAAAGATATTCAGAAGATCACGGGTGAAGACGCGCACGCAGCTTACGACACTGAAACCAAAACGTGGGGAATGTTTGTGGGCGGCAAGCTCTCGCGCGAAGAAGCCGAAGAGTTTCGCGCGCGTTTAGAGACAGCGGGCATCGACGCGACGATTGAGGGAAAGGAAACCGTCGCGCAAAACCAAGCGACTGCAAGCAACAGCCCGGTGCGTCTCACTTCGCGAGCGGCCCTGCCGTCGCGCGAAGTCGTCGCTTCGTCCGGGGCGGGAAAGATGTTCAGCTCGAGTGCGCCGGTCTCGTTTGCATCCGACGACGAACAGAACGCGCCAGTGCGTTACAACGAGCGACCGTACCGCGGGCGGATTGAAGTGTTCACAAACCTGCGCGGCACACTCACAGTCGTAAACGAGCTGGGACTTGAAGACTACGTTCGCGGCGTTGTTGCCAACGAGCTTTCGCCCGGCGGTTATCCGGCGCTCGAAGCGCAGAAAGCCCAGGCGATCGCAGCGCGCACCTATGCACTGAAGAATCGCGGACAATTCATGTCGCAGGGGTTCGACATCCTGCCGACGACGCGTTCGCAAGTCTATCGTGGACTCACTTCTGAAAATCCACTCTCGACACGCGCTGTCGACGAAACGCGCGGCATCATTGCGACATACAACGGCGAGCCGATTAACGCGCTCTACACGTCGACGTGCGGCGGCCGCACGGAAGATGCGGAAAAGATCTTCAATGAAGCGATTCCCTACTTGCGCGCGCATGAGTGTGCGGGTGAGTCGTTCGATCGGTTCGTGATCAAGACGTCGCGTGAGCCCGCAGACTTGCAGGACGATTCGAATGTCGTGCTCGCGCGTGATGTCAGTCTTTTGTTGACGCAGAACTTCGGCACGTTGCGAGAGCGCGTTTCAGATGCATGGTTGTCAGCGGATGCGACGGCGTCGGAAGTGCGAAACTGGATCGCGAATGTGGCCCGCGTCGCACGGCAAATGGCGCCGGCGACGGCTGACGATGTGAATCGCCCGCCTGCTTTTGCGACTGCGCTGGCGCTGGCTGTGTTTGGTGAGAGTCGCGCCGGGACGCTGTTGAATGACGCTGACGCTGATTATCTGCTGGCGGTGAAAGACGTGCAGGAAGTTCCCGCAGCTAATCGCGCCGACCTCGCAATGCTGCTGCGCGACGGGCATCTTTCGGTCTATCCAGACGCTACGCTGCGACCGCGTACACCGTTGTCGCGCGCGCGGGTGCTGCACGCGATTTCGCGGATTCTCGACGCGCGAAACCTTCTGCAACTGCAAAAAGCGAACGCACGTCCGGCGAGTGAGGGGCAACTAATCCTTCGCTCCAGTAAAGGAAAAGATCAGCCGATCAGAGTCAACGGGGATGCGTTTCTGTTCCGATATCTCGGCGAGCGTCCGTATGCGGTGTCGTCGGTAGCGCTCGTCGGTGGCGAGCCGGTGACGTATCACCTCGCGCCGAACGGACAGATCGATTTTCTCGAAGTCCGGCCTGCGATAAACGGTGCGGCTGCGGATCGTTTCTCGCCGTTTGCTAACTGGACCAAGGGATTGAGCGTCGCGCAGGTGCAAGCGCGTTTGGCGCGTGCGGCGCGAGGGATTGGGTCGATTACAGACTTGCGTGTGGCGTCGCGTGGCGCGTCACGTCGCGTGACGGATCTTGAGATTGTCGGGACGAGCGGCACGGCGCACGTGCGTGGTGGTCGCATTCGATCCGCGCTGGGATTGCGTGAACAATTGTTCGTGATCGACCGCGAGTTTGATGATAGCGGACGCGTGAATGAGTTCGTATTTATTGGTCGTGGTTGGGGCCACGGCGTCGGCATGTGCCAGGTCGGCGCGTATGGACTCGCGCGGCAGGGCTGGTCCGCTGAGCAAATACTAAAAACTTATTATTCCGGTATCGAGCTGACGAGAATGTATTAGACAGGATTTACAAGATTTTTCCGGATTAACATGTCTATCCTGAAGAATCTTGTAAATCCTGTCTAATGCATTTCTCACGTAACCAAATCCTCGCCGGCCTCATACTGCTCATTCTGCTCTGGCTAGTTATACTCATTCGCATGTTTGCGATCGTCGGTCCAACCGCGTCAGGCAAGAGCACGCTCGGCATCGAGGTGGCCCTCGAAATCAACAGCGAGATAATCAACTGTGATTCGGTCCAGGTCTACAAAGAGATCGAAATCGCTACCGCTAAAGTCCCGCTCGACGAGCGCAAAGGCGTCCCACATCACCTGATCGACTTCGTCTCTCCCAACATCAACTACACCGCCGTCGAATGGGCCCGTGAGGCCACAAAGTCGATCGAGGAAATCGAAAGTCGCGGGCGCGTCCCACTCCTCGTCGGTGGCACTGGTTTTTACCTCCGCGCCCTCCGACAACCACTCTTCATCAGTCCACCAACCGACGAATCACTGCGTCGACGTCTCAACCAGAGTCGCGAAAGACACGGCCCCGAACACTTGCACAAACTCCTCCGCCGTATCGATCCACTCGCCGCCGGGCAGCTTTACCCGCGCGACTGGCCGCGCGTCCAACGTGCAATCGAGGTCTACCTGCAAACGGGACGCTCGATTGTGGACCAGCAGCCCGAGCGCCCGGAGCCACACGAAAGCTCACGCCGCCTGCGTATTTTGGCCCTTAATCCGCCGCGCGACGAGCTCTATAAACGCATCAACGAGCGCACCGAAGCACACTTTCGCGCCGGTCTGGTTGAGGAAGTGCGCCAGTTACTGGACCGTGGTTTCTCACCCGATTCAAACGCCCTCGGCGCACACGGCTACCGGCGTGTGGTCGAGTATCTAAAGGGCTCGCGAGACCTCGAGAGCGCGGTCGAACAGACCAAACTGGACGTGCGCCACTACGCCAAACGCCAATTGACATGGTTTCGCCATGAAGCTGATGTCGAGTGGTTTGACGGTTTTGGTGAGGAAAACCGCATTCTGCGTTCGGTATTGGAATCGATTTTCGCCGGCGCACGGTCCAAATAATCATCTTTCTCTCACATCTCCCGCTATCTCTTGTCAGGTAAAGATCCGTGTTGTAATCTCATTGCAACCGCGCGATCTAACAATTCCAACCCCCAGGTTTCAGCATGTCAGACGGTAAACAGGCACCACAAAATATCCAGGACGCTTTTCTCAACACGGTCCGCCGTGAAAAAGTCTCTGTGATCATTTACCTGACGAACGGCGCTAAGCTAACGGGCCGTATCCGGAGTTTCGACAAGTTTTCGGTCCTACTCGAATCAGGGTCACAGGAACAACTGATTTTCAAACACGCCATCTCGACGATCTCACAGACGCGGCGCCAGACGGGCGACCTGCATTCGCAACCGAGCGCGGAAACAAACCCGCGCGAACCCCGTCACGACGCCAACTCGCCTGAGGCGTGACATTCGATTAAACTCTCGCGAGCATTTCACTTGTAGAGGATACGTGTGCCTGGAACTTTCATAACTTTTGAGGGCATCGACGGCAGTGGGAAGTCTACTCAGTTGCGTTTACTGGGCAATTTCCTGAAGGCCAATGGCTGTGATGCGCTACTGACCCGCGAGCCCGGCGGCACTCAGCTCGGATTGCGCTTGCGGGCTGCACTGCTCGACGCGGCGGAGGAAGTCGATCCGTTGACAGAGTTGCTGGTGTTTGCGGCGGATCGCGCTCAGCACGTGCGGCGTCTGGTGCGTCCGGCGCTCGACGCCGGCAGATTGGTGATCTCGGATCGTTACGCTGATGCGACAGTCGCTTATCAGGGCGCGGGACGAGGTTTCTCGACTGAGCTGATCTCGCAGATCGTTCAGTTAGCAACAGAAGGTCTGAAACCAGACCTTACCCTCCTTTTCGATCTCACGATCAACGAATCGACAAACCGCACTGCGCGCCGTTCGACCGGAAAGACTGCCACAGGGATCACGCGCGATCGTTTAGACATCGAGCACGCCGACTTTCACGCGCGCGTGCGCGATGCGTACTTGCAGATCGCGCTCGCCGAGCCGGAGCGCGTGAAGCTGATCGATACGAGTGGTCCAGTCGAACAGACGCAGGCGCGTTTGAAAGAGATCATCATTCCCTATCTGCAAAACAGGGGTCACTTCGCGGTGAACTATGTTTGACGAGCTGACAGGAAACGCCAGAGTCAAAGCGATACTGAAACGGATGCTGGTCTCGGACCGGCTGCCCGGCGCGATGCTGTTCACGGGTGAAGAAGGCATCGGCAAGAAGCTCTTCGCGCTCGAGATTGCTCGTGCATTGAACTGTCGCACACCAAAGAACGGGGAAGCGTGCGGTGTCTGTTCGTCGTGTGTTCGGATTAAGAAGCTTAACTACCCGACGCGTGACGATGCGGACGAGTGGACCCAGATCATCTGGACAGACTATCCGGACGTCGGACTCGTCGTTGCGCCGAAGCGCGTGCTGCGTGTCGAGCAGATGCGTCAGATCGAAAAGGAAGCGAACTTTCGACCGTTCGAAGGCAAGGCGCGCGTGTTTTTGATCGATGAAGCCGACAAGCTCAATGACGCTTCAGCAAATGCGCTTTTGAAAGTGCTCGAAGAGCCGCCGAAGACCTCGTACTTGATCTTGATCACAGCGCGACCGGCTATGCTTTTGCCGACGATACTCTCGCGCTGCCAGATGATTCGTTTCTCGCCGTTGACGCCTGATGAGATCGAGACTCACCTAACGAAGAACAAGCTCGTCGATGCGAAGACGGCGCGTTTGCGCGCGCGTGCGGCAGGCGGCAGTATGGGCCGCGCGCTGTCCGGTGACCTCGTCACATTCACGTCGCAGCGGAAAGCGATGTTGAAAGTGCTCAACGCGCTCGTGCTGAGCGACGATCGCGCGCAACTGTTGCGCTCGGCGGAACAGCTCAACGAAGCGCAGTACAAAGAAGAGTTTGAAGAGCGATTGGACGTGCTGGAGACGTTGATCCGAGATGCGTGGATGCTGTCGCTCGGCGTCGACACGACTCGAATCGTGAATGAAGATCTGTCAGCGGAGTTGAAAGAAGTAGCTCAGAAACTCGATCCGAACCGTGCGGGTGATTGGATCTTGCAGATTGAGGATTTACGCGAACAGCTGATCGTCAACGTCAATCGCAAAATCACGACTGACTCGCTGTTCCTGGTTATGGCTGGAGATGTTGCAGCGAGCAAGAGGCCGAAGGTCCGTTAGACAGGATTTACAAGATTTTTCAGGATTAACATGTTCATCCTGAAAAATCTTGTAAATCCTGTCTACTTACGCGTTTCAGCCAATAACTTCTCGGTTTCCATCACGAACGCCTCGACAATATTCTCGCCGGCGACCTTCCGCATCGGCACGCCATCCTTGAATATCATCCCGACACCACGTCCAAACGTGATGCCGAGCTGCGAGTCGTGCGCTTCACCTGGACCATTCACCGCACAGCCCATGATCGAAAGGTGCAGCGGCTCCTCGATGTGAGCCAGCCGGCGCTCGATCTCTTCAACAATCCCGACGAAGTTATCGACATCGAGCCGCCCACACGTCGGACAAGCAACCACCGTCACTCCGCGCGTCCGTAATCCAAGCGACTTCACGATCTCCCACGCGACGCGAACCTCTTCCTGCGGCTCCGCAGCTAGCGACACGCGGATCGTGTCGCCAATTCCTTCGTGCAGCAGAATTCCGAGCCCGATCGACGATTTCACAGTGCCGCTGAACGAAGTCCCAGCCTCCGTGACACCGAGGTGAAACGGATAGTCAACCTTCTCGGCCAGCAGTCGATAAGCAGCGACAGTGCGATGCACATCCGAAGCTTTCAGCGAAATGATGATGTCAGTGAAATCGAGATCTTCGAGGATCTGAATGTGTCGCAAGGCTGACTCGACCATCGCCTCGGGCGTCGCCGTCCCATACTTCTTCAGCAGATCCTTTTCGAGCGAGCCACCATTCACACCAATCCGGATCGGCACTTTCTGCACCTGCGCTGCGCGCACCACTTCACGTACACGCTCGTGCGCGCCGATGTTGCCGGGATTGAGTCGCAGCTTGTCGATACCGGCTTCCAGCGCCATCAACGCGAGTTTGTAGTGGAAATGTATGTCGGCGACGAGCGGAACGTCAAGCACTCGTTTCCGGATCTCTTTCAACGCAATCGCGGCGTCGTTGTCCGGAACGGCGAGCCTGACGATCTCACAACCCGCGCGGACCATGTCATTGATTTGGGCGACAGTGGCGTCTACATCCGAAGTGTCAGTCTTTGTCATCGACTGAATCACTACGGGAGCGCCACCACCGATTTGAATATGCTTGACTTGAACTGGTCGCGTTTTGCGCATGAGCTATTTTGCCGGCGCAGAGGCAGCCGGCGGCGGCTTCTCCTCTTGCCGATTTCCAAACGTCTTCAGCAGGTCGTTGCTGATCACGAAAACCATCAGCAGCAGCACCATCACGAATCCTACTTGCTGAATACGATCGCGCACCGCGGCAGAGATCGATAAACCGATGAGGGCGAGCAGCCCCTCGATCAGCATCAGGAAGATTGCGCCGCCGTCGAGCACCGGAATCGGCAGCAGGTTGAAGATACCGAGGTTCAGACTGAGAAAACCGAGCATACCGAAAACGCCGTCCCAGCCGAGCTTCTCAATCGATTTTTGTGTCGCCTGGTAGATTCCGATCGGGCCTGACAGCGTGTTACGGACCGAGCGTTGACCAGTAAAGACTTGTCCGAGCGCCTTGCCCGTCAAGCGCAGGATCTGAATGTTCTGATCGTAGGCGTATTTTGTCGCCGAGCCGACATTGGCCGCGTGGAGGGGATATCTCTCCATGACGACGAATCCCAGCCGGCCATCGATGCGCTTATCATCAGTGGTCAGTTGCATCGTCTGGCCATCGCGCTGAACCGTCATCGCAATCCGCTCGGTGGGATGATTTCTCACGTACTCAGTCACCTGCGCGGAGCTTCTGACGTCCTGACCATCGATGTTGATAAAGCGATCGTTCTCTTTCAGGCCTACGGCTTCGGCAGGTGAGCCTGGATTCACCTGTACGACGACAACGGGCAGTCCACCGTAATCGGGAATGAAATCCAGAGTACCTGCGGCTTCGCCATTCTCGATGTGCGTAGTCGGCGTGATTGTCAGAGGGACTTCCTGGCCGTTTCGATTCACCACGACCGGCAACGGACGACCCGGCGAAAGCAGCGCGTCGCCATTGATAACGTCCCAGGACGGGTTCTCTGTGCCGTTGAACGAGATGATGCGATCTCCGGGCTGGAGACCGGCTTGAAACGCAGCGCCATCTTTTTGAACGTAATAAACAACCGGCGATGGTGTTGCCGGAACGCCGTACATGAACGCACCGGCAAATGGGATCGCCATAGCAGTAAGGATGTTCATGATCGGGCCAGCGAGTGCAACCATGATCCGCTGCCATCTGGGCCGCAGGTTGTACATCTCCTTTGGAGGAATGTCCTGCGCGCTTTCACCTTCGAGAGGCGCGTTTGAATCATCGCCGCCGAGCTTCACATATCCGCCGAGAGGAATCGCTGAGACGCGGTAGTCCGTATGTCCCCACTTCTTGCCGAACAATCGCGGGCCAAACCCGACGGAAAACGTTTCCACACGGATTTTAAAAAGTTTGGCAACGATGAAATGGCCGAATTCGTGAAGAACAACAGCGGTGCCGAGGACAAAGATAAATCCCAGCGGGATAATTAAATAACTCATTCAGGGCCTTCTCGTTAAAGTCTTTCGTCAAATAACTGGGGTTAGACTCGACCATTTCGAGCCGGGTTGCACAAAAACGAGTTTGCCACAAAAAGGCACAAAAGGCACAAAAAGAATTTCATGAGAACATTTGGGCATTTTGCGCCTCTCTAATTATTTCTTCGATTGTGGCGAGGGCGGCGTGGCGGGCGTTGTGATCCGCATCGAGAATGGTGTCGATGTCTTTTGCAGGCTGATTTATGTGACCATTCATCACGGTTTCGATAACGTGGGGGATTTCAGTCAAACGAATTCGCTCGTTCAGAAACGCGTTGACTGCCTCTTCGTTTGCGGCGTTCATTGCCGCAGGCAGCGTTCCGCCTTCGGTTAGAGCGCGGTAAGCGAGCTTGATGCAGGGAAAACGCTCAAGATCCGGGGCTTCGAAGTGAAGTCCGGAGACTGCGGTCAGATCGAGGGGCGGAAGTTGACATGAATGACGCTCGGGATACGTGAGCGCATACTGAATCGCGTGACGCATATCAGTGACGCCCATCTGCGCGATTACAGAGCCATCGATCATCTCGATCATCGAGTGCACGACTGATTCAGGATGCACGACTATGTCGATCCGGTCCGGTCCGAAGTCGAATAGCCAGCGCGCTTCGATCACTTCGAGGCCTTTGTTCATCAGGGTGGCTGAGTCGATCGTGATCTTCGCGCCCATGTTCCAGGTCGGATGCTGCATCGCTTCGGCCACAGTCGCGTGTTCGATCTCGGCCTTGTTCTTCGTGCGAAATGGTCCACCGGAAGCCGTCAGGATGATACGTCGCACTTCTTCGCGTCGCTCGCCCCGCAAACACTGGTGCAAAGCGTTGTGCTCGGAGTCGACTGGCAACAATTCTGCTCCTGACTTCCGTGCCGCTTCGGTCATCAGCTCGCCCGCCATCACGAGAGTTTCTTTGTTAGCGAGAGCGACGCGTTTGCCCGACTCGAGAGCTTTTAGTGTGGGGACAAAACCCACCGCGCCGACTGTAGCTGAGATAACGCAGTCAGCTTGTGGGTGTGTGGCGACTTCGATCAGTCCTGCTTCGCCGATGACGATGCGCGGCAGGTCCACGTCGCGTGCGAAGAGCATCGCGCGCAGATCGTGCGCGGCAGTTTCGTTATCGACTGAAACCACTTCGGGCAAGTGCGTCGCGATCTGATCTGCGAGACGCTCGACGTTTGTGCCGGCGGCGAGCGCGACGACGCGCATGTGTCTCGTAGTCAACGACTCGATAACGCGCAGACTATTGCAACCGATGGATCCGGTTGAACCAAGGATCGCAACTCCGGTGGTGTTCATTAATGACTCAATCATGCAACCAAGCGGGGGATTATTAGTTTCGCGTCGTAGGGGTCGAATAGATTGACAGTCAGGCCTGACGAATTAACGTAGTTCGCTCCGATAACGCTCCATTCTCGGTTACGTTGCAGCAACTCAACAGTCGCGTTAACAGTCTGTCGTTCACCGATAACTTTCAGGTGCAGTGTTACCGCGCCCTTAGTACCACTCTGAACGTTGAGACCGCCGGTGACGATGTCACCAAAGTCTTTTACCGGGCCTATGTCGGCCTGTAGCTTCTCGTTATGGCGGAGAAAATCTCGCGCGCGCGAAGCCGATTCGCTTTTGTTTATCGAGTACAGAGCAACTCCGACAAACGCTCCCACAAAACAGACGACCATAAAACCAAGCGCGAGGACCACTCCACCAATAATCAGCAGGATTTTTTTCCTCGTCATCAGCTTTCTTCTAAGCGTCAGCTTTGGAAGTAGAAGCGTGCAAAATAGTAGATGAGTGGCGCATTGAAGAGCAAGCTATCGAGACGATCGAGTATGCCGCCATGACCGGGAAGTATGTTGGCGGCGTCTTTTGAGCCCGCGCCGCGTTTGAGTGCGCTCTCCGCGAGATCGCCGAGGATTCCGAGTAAAGCCATGATCGCGGCGAGTGGAAGCATGTATTTGAGTGGGAGCTCGCGGAAGAACCAGAAGTGTGCGAGTGCAGCCATCGCGAGGGCCGCGACGACGCCGCCGACTGCGCCCTCCCACGTCTTTCCAGGACTGATCGATGGCGCGAGTTTGCGTTTGCCGATAGCGCGGCCGGTGTAGTAAGCGCCGGCGTCTGAACCCATCAGGACGAGAAAGAAGAACGACAACAAGTGCGCCGAGCGTGGTTGCGCAAAGCCGGTGCGCAGCGCGATGAGATGACTGCCGAGCAGTGGGATATACAACACGCCAAGCAGCGTCGATCCAACCGACCCGATCATTTTTTCAAACGGAGCGCCACGCAGTGTCACGGCGATCAGTGTTCCGATCGTTACGGCCAGGATGACGAACAGCACGAGGAGCACGTTCGCCGAATCATTCTGTAATGGAATCGTGATCAGCGCCGCTCCGGCAAGATAGCCTGCCCCAACCTCGGGCTGTAGCTTGAGTTTCTTCGCGAGCAGGTAAAACTCCCACAGCGCGAGCACCATCGCCGCTGCCGCGAGCAACACAAACACCCACCACAAAGAAGCAAAAAGAATTGAAGCGATCAGGAAAGGTAAGACAACGACCGCGGTTAGGATTCGTTTCATTCAGTTATGTTTTGCTGACCACTAACTTCAATCCTCCAAACCTGCGGTCGCGGCGTTGATAATCGACGATGGCTTCGAGCAGGTGGACGCGGCGGAAGTCGGGCCAGAGGGTTTCGGTGACGTAGATCTCGCTGTAGGCGCTTTGCCAAAGTAGGAAATTTGAGATTCGCAGCTCGCCACTCGTGCGTACGAGTAGATCGAGCTCGGGAAGATTGCGTGTGTAGAGCTCGTTTGCGATGCGCTCTTCAGTTAACTGATCCGGACGGCTGCCTTCGTCCAGTAATCGTCTGACTGCCGCGCGCGTCGCGTCGACGATCTCTGCGCGTCCACCGTAGTTCAAGGCCACAGACAAGATCATGCCTTTGTTTCTGGCAGTCTGTTCGGTGGCGCGTTGGATTTCTTTGCGGACGTTTTCAGCGAGCGCGCCAATACGTCCGATGGTCTGGAACCTGATGTTCTGCCGATCGATCTCCTCGAGCTCGAGTCGAATGTAGCGACGCAGCATGCGCATCAACGCGTCAACTTCGTAACGAGGTCGTTTCCAATTTTCGGTGGAGAATGCATACAAGGTGAGCGCGCCGAGTCCGAGGCGAGCGCCTGTGTCGACGGCGGCGCGAACGGCTTCGACGCCCGCGCGATGGCCTGCTATGCGCGGTTGGCCGC
>DASYFE010000034.1:0-5603 GCA_036498585.1 Pyrinomonadaceae bacterium
TCGATCTCTTCGGCCAGAGCGATCATGCGGGCCATATTCCAGTGCTGCGGCTCCGCAAGCTGCTGCTCGAAGAACTGTAGCTGTGCCGGCGTCAACTCTACTGCGCCAGTTACTTCACCCTGCGTTGCCTGACTCTGCGGCGCGCTGCCCGCCACCGCCGCCAGTTCCGCGATAGTCTGGCGATTAAAAACCTGTTTCGCGGTTAACTGTAGTCCCGCCCGGCGCGCGCGCGTGATGATCTGCACGCTTAGGATTGAATCACCACCTAACTCGAAGAAGTTGTCGTGTATGCCAACCTGCTTCACTTGCAGCACTTCACTCCAGATATGAGCCAACACTCGCTCTGCTTCTGTGGCTGGTGGTACATACGTGTCCGTGAGTGATGGACGACTCGTCTCGGGCTCCGGCAGTCGCCTGCGATCCACCTTGCCGTTGCTTGACAACGGCAACTTGTCGAGCACTACAAAGGCAGACGGAATCATGTAGTCAGGCAATCTCTCTTTAAGAAAGCCGCGCAATTCACTGATTGAATTTGTGTGTTCCAGGATCAGGTACGCAGCCAGACGCTTCTCACCGGGCGAGTCTTCACGCGCCATCACTACTGCCTCGCGCACGCCACTATGAGTCAACAGCACCGCTTCGATTTCGCCCAACTCGATGCGGAATCCACGAATCTTTACCTGATGATCTATGCGGCCCAGATATTCCAGCTCGCCGGTGATGAGATAGCGAGCGAGGTCGCCAGTGCGATACAACCGCGCGCCGGGCTTCGTGCTGAATGGATGTGGCGCGAAGCGCGTTGCCGTCAGTGCCGGTTGGCGGAGATAGCCGCGAGCGACACCGTCACCGCCAACATACATTTCGCCGGCTACACCCACCGGAACAGGCTGCATGTAAGCGTCCAGCACGTAGACTTGCAGGTCGGAAATGGGTCTGCCGATGACGCTGCCGCCATTCACATCGGCAATGCTCAACGGATGATAAGTGACATGCACTGTCGTCTCGGTGATGCCGTACATGTTCACCAGCAAGGGTTTTTGATCTCCATGCCGGTCGAACCACGGCTTCAAGCTCTGTATCTTCAGTGCCTCACCGCCGAAAATCAGCAGGCGCAGCGCTAGATCGGCCGTCTCTTCGGCATGGATCAGTTGATAAAACGCAGACGGCGTTTGATTCAACACAGTCACCTGCTCTTTAACAAGCAGTTGGTGGAACACTTCCGGCGAGCGACTTACCAGGTAAGGAACAACTACCAGACGGCCGCCATAGAGTAACGCGCCCCACAGTTCCCAAACTGAAAAGTCGAACGCGTAAGAGTGAAAGAGCGTCCACACGTCTCGCTCGTCGAAGTGAAACCAATCATCAGTCGCCGCGAAGAGCCTCATGACGTTGCCATGAGTGACGGTCACGCCTTTGGGCTTGCCGGCGGAGCCGGAGGTGTAAATCACATAGGCCAGATTGCCGGCGCTTACGTCGCTCACAGGATTACGATCGCTTTGGCCGGCTATCTTTTCCCACTCGGCGTCAAGGCAAATCACTTCGCAGGGAGGATCTTCCAACTCCGCCTGCAAATGCGTCTCGGTGAGCAGGCAATGCACCTCCGCGTCGGCGAGCATGAACGCCAACCGCTCGCGCGGATAATCCGTATCCAACGGCAGATAAGCACCGCCGGCTTTCAGCACTCCCAACAGCGCCACCACCATCTCGAGCGAACGCTCCATCATTACGCCCGCGAGAGTTTCCGTTCCGACACCGCGACTTCGCAGATCATGTGCGAGCTGGTTGGCGCGTGCGTTCAACTCGGCATAGGTGAGCTTCTGGTCCTGATAGACGACGGCGATGTGGTCAGGCGTCCGTTGGGCCTGGTCTTCAAACAACTCATGCAGACAACGATCGAGCGAGTAAGTCGCGCTCGTGTCGTTCCACTCAACCAACGCAAGGTGTCGTTCCGCCTCGCTGAGAAGATTTAACTGCGCGATGCCGGCTTCAGGTTGAGCCGCAAGACTGTTCAGTAAAGTCCGGTACTGGCTTGAAAGATTTGAGATCGCAGTTGTGTCGTAGTAATTCTCATCAAAGTGAAACTGCAACTTCAATACGTCAGCCTCGCGTTCGCACGACAGCTTGACCTTGAATCGATCAAGACGGACGTCTTCTCTGTACATTGAGAACTGGAGATCACCGATCCGGTAAGGTTCGGCCCGTTCGACGTACTCGAACGCGAATGGCATGAGCGCTGATTCGTCAGACTCGTAAGTAAATACCTCCTGCCATTGTCGGGCCTCCCGGATAACTTCCTGCACTCGCTCGACGAACTGCGGGAAACCGATATCATCCACCGCGCAAGCAAGCGGCAGATACTTCGCAATCGGACCGATAACACTACTGAGCTCTTCGTACCGGCGACCATCGTACGCGACACTAATCAGCAAATCCGACTGACCTGTAAGACGCCACAGCAACACATACAACGCTGCCAGCAGGACGGTGGAGACCGGAACGTTGTAGCGGAGTGCTAATGCTTCGATCGTCGCAAACTCGATCCTCTGTTCCCCGGAGCACGTAATCCACGCTGTTGTGCTCGAAGCAGAACGCTCGAACGGTAGCTTCAGTGCGGCCGTTTCCGACAGGTTACGTTTGCGCCAGTACAGCTTTCCGGCTTCAGCCTCGGAAGATTCAAGCAAATCACTCTGCCAGCCGGCGTAATCTGCATACTGCATCGGCTCTTCCTCGACTGCTCCTGCTCCGGTACGCGCCTTGTACGATTCACCCAGATCCTTCATCAGATTGCGCAAGCTTGGACCATCGGCGCAAAACGCAGGCAGAGAGAAAAACAGCAGATGCTTTTTTGGCGCCAGTTGTAAAAGCCTCGCCTCGAGCTGCTCTGAATTTGGTGCAGTAAAAAGCTCTTCGATCCGGGCCGTTTGGTCGTTTATCTCGATCGTAACATTGACGTTCTCGTCGATGACCTGGAGGGGCAACTCCATGCCCTGAATGAAGTCCAGACGCGTTCGCAGAATCTCGTGTCGCGCCACTACTTCCTGAACCGCAAGCTGCAACGTATGCACATCCAGCTCTCCGTCGAGCATCAACGCGCAACGGGCGCAGTATCTTGCGGCGCCGTCCTGTTGAATCAGACGCCAGACACGTTCCTGCTGCGGCGACAGCCGAAACCCTTCGATGACCTTATTTACCATTTTGTGTGAAGCTAAAAGGTACAAAAAGCACAAATGCTCTCTGTTTTATCTTTTGTGATTTTTGTGCCTTTTTGTGGCTGCTTATTGTGTGGCGACAGCGCGGCGTTTCGCTTTTTTCAAGCTCCTGGATCCGATCTCTTCCAGTGCCTTTCCTTTATCAGACAGTCGCGCGCGGTCGGCCTGGGCGAGCATCTCAACCAGGGTTTCGCGGCGCGCTTCGGGCTGTTGGACCACGATGCCCGCCAGCGTTTCGAACAGGTCCAGCAGGCGCGTGATTGTCGTCTGCATAAAGAGATCTACGTTGTACTCGAGCATCAACCCCATCCCCTGCCCGCTCTCCCAGGCTCTCAACAACAAATCAAAAAGCGCGATTGGGTTCTCAACCGGTAGCATGCTGATCGTTAGTGACTTAACTTTCACCGAAGTAGCCGGCGCATTTTGCAGGACGAAGCAAACCTGAAACAGCGGATGATGAGCTGGCGACCGCTCGATCTTGAGCGCATCGACAAGACGGTCAAACGGCATGTCCTGATGACTGTAAGCACCGAGTGCGACTTCACGCACGCGTCCGAGCAACTCGCGGAACGTCGGATTGCCCGACAAGTCCGTGCGCATGACTAGATCGTTGACGAAGAAGCCGATGAGCAACTCGGTCTCGCGACGATTGCGATTTGCTACGTTAGAGCCGACGACGATGTCGTTCTGTCCGGTGTAATAATGCAGCAGCGTGTTCAAGCAGGCGAGCATAGTCATGTATAACGTTGCTTCTTCTTGACGGCTCAACTCCTTTAGCGATTGCGTAAGCTGAGGCGAAAGCGATGCAAACTGTTTTGCGCCGCGATAGGTCTGAATCGCAGGCCGCGGTCTATCAGTCGGTAACTCCAATCGGGCTGCCCCTTTCAACTGCTGCTGCCAGTAGTCGAGCAGTCGATCGAAGGCTTCGCCACGAAGCCAGTTGCGCTGCCACACGGCGAAGTCGGCATACTGCACGAGCAACTCCGGCAACGGCGCTGGCCGCTGTTCGAGATACGACTCGTACGACATTGCCAGCTCGCTCAGAAACACGCCGAGTGACCACCCGTCGGTGATGATGTGATGGATCGTGATAATGAAAATGTGTTCTTCTTCGGCGGTGCGCAGCAGCAGCCAGCGAAGCAAGGGCGCGCTTGAGAGCTGAAAGGGCTTTTGCCCTTCTTCCGCTATCACACGCCGCACTTCAAGCTCACGCTCTGGCTCAGGAAAGTGACGCAGATCACGTTGCGGCAAGTTGAACGTTGCCGGCGGTAAAATTACTTGTGCCGGGCTTCCGTCATCGGAAGTGATGAAATATGTTCGCAGCGAAGCGTGGCGGCGCAGCACTTCGTTAATGCTGTACTCGAGAGCTTCCACGTTGAGCTGGCCTTTCAGCAGGTAGGCAGCAGGCAGATTGTACAGCGACGTGTTGGACTCGAGCTGATCGAGGAACCAGAGTCGTTGCTGTGCAAACGAAAGTGGTATCGGGCCATCGTTCATCACCGGAATGACTGGCGGCGCGATGAGTTCTTTAATGTCAGCGGCGTCGATCTTTGCAGCGAGTGCGTCCACGGTGGGCGTCTCGAAGATGCTGCGCAGCGGCAACTCGACGTGGAAGAGATCGCGGATACGCGAGACCACTTGCGTGGCGAGGAGCGAGTGTCCGCCGACTTTGAAGAAATCGTCATGAATGCCGATGCGATCGATCTTGAGCACCTCGCTCCAGATTGATGTGAGCCCTGCTTCTGTTGGTGTGCGTGGCGCCACGTAGGTGTCTTCAGGTTCAGTGCGTGTCGTGGCGCCGGGAAAGGGGAGCGCACGGCGATCTACTTTGCCGTTGGTTGTCAACGGCAGCTCCTCCAGCACCAGGATCGCTGACGGGATCATGTATTCCGGCAACTTCTGCGACAAATGCCCGCGCAACCGCTTCACCACTTCCGTCTCGCCCGCCGCTGCCGCGCCATTCTCCAGCACCACATACGCAACCAACCGCTGGTCCACCGAATTCTCGCCCCGCACCACTACGACTGCCTGCTGCACCCCGCCTGCTTCGCCCAGCACACTTTCTATTTCGCCTAACTCTACGCGGTAGCCGCGCAGCTTCACCTGCTCATCTGCTCGGCCCAGAAACTCCAGCTTCCCCGCTGGCCCATAGCGCGCCCGGTCGCCCGTTCGGTACAACCTGCCTCCCACCGCCCCGCTATAGGCATCCGGTACAAATCGCCCCGCGGTTAACTCGCTGCGCTGGTAATAACCACGTGCCACTCCCGTCCCACCGATATACAACTCGCCGGGCACGTTCACTGGCAACAACTCGAGATTCGAATCGAGAACATAGACTTGCGTGGTCGCTAAGGGTCGTCCAATCGCAACTGGTCCATTACCGTTGTCAGCAGT
>DASYFE010000035.1:0-31069 GCA_036498585.1 Pyrinomonadaceae bacterium
TCGCGGAAATCCAGGCGCGGAGCTTGCACTAAACGCCGCCAGTGACAAGCCTGACTAAAACGATCAAACGTCGCTTCAAGCGTATGCGACGCCGGCGCAAGGTTGGCCGAGCTTATGACATGGCGCTTGAAGTCGCGCGTGTGCTCCCGCCGCAAGCGAACGTGCTCGACGTGGGCTGCGGCAATGGCTTCATCGCGCATCATCTTCAAGGGTTACTGGGAACGCCTGTGGTGGGGCTGGACGTCGGCAAAGAAACCGCCGCCCGGATCAATTATCTTCCTTACGACGGCCGACATTTTCCAGTGAAAGATGAGAGCTTTGACGCCGTGCTGCTCTGCTACGTGCTGCATCATGCGCAGGATCCACGACTCGTGTTGAATGAAGTCAGCCGCGTGTTGCGTAATGGTGGAGTTGCGATTGTCTACGAAGATATACCGGCGATCTGGTGGGATCGTGTGGTCTGCTGGACGCACGATCGACAGTGGCGCGGGCGAACTGGGCCATGCACGTTTCAGGCGGAACACGGTTGGCGCAGGACGTTTAGTTTGGCGGGGTTTGAGATCGTGAAGGAACGTGCGCTTTCGCGCTGGCGCAACCTCGCGCATCCGGTGTCGAGACGAATGTTCGTAGTCAAATCTTGTGAATCTTGATTTGCAAGCTAGACCTACTTAATCTCAACAACCCCTCGCTCCATTAACTTCTTGATCATCTTCAGACAATCAGCCTCGCGAAACGGGCATATCGAGAGTATCGACTGTATGTCCCAGGCGCCGTTGATACGCGATAGCACAAATCCCTCCTGCGGATCGATCTGCTGAGTAGTCAAATCGGACGGCGAGACGCGCAAGTGTGGCACTGATTTCGGACCGATCGTTCCACTTTCGTAAACGCGTTTGACGAACTTCTCCTCCGCCGCCGGCAACAACGCTTGCGCTTCGGGATTGTTCGGTTGCTGCTGTAAAGCCTTCTGAATGATCTCCAGCGCTGCTTCCGGATCGTCTTCGAGTTTGCGCTCGGCCGACCACACCATCTCCGTTACGCTCTCCGGCAAGTCTTCCACTTCCTTTACCGGCGGCGGAACGTCTTCCGGCAACTCACCGACGACACGCGCAAGACCTTCACTGATCAGAGTGTAGAGCTGTCCGTAAACATGAAACGCCGAAGCGTGCATGTGATAACAGATTTCCGCTACCGACATCCGCTTTTCGACAAAGAACAGCACCTGCCGGTATTCCTTGCCGAGTTTCAACGAAGACGTCCAGCCGGCGTTGAGCTCGAGAATCGTTCTGTCCGTCGGCACGAGTGAGCGATAACGCGCAAACTCGTCGATCCGGTAAATCCCTTCCATGATGACGTTCGTCGGCTCGACTTCGATCAGCAACAGATCTTCCGGCGGCGGCTCGTCGTCATAAAATTCGAAGTCGCCGTCAGTCCAAACAAAGAGATCGTAGATGGCGTCGAGCGTGCGGGTCTTCAGGATGTTGAGCACATCGTCTTCGGTCAAGAATCCCTGCTGGACGAGAACCTCGCCCAGCTTCGCGCCCGTCATTCGTTGTATCTCGCGCGCGACTTTCAACTGGATCTCGTCGACTTTTCCGTAATGGAGCAGCACCTGGCCGAGATACTCCCGCGGATCGTTCGACTTCGAGCCGACGATCATTCCGTTTTTGAAGTAAATCTGTTTGGTGATCTTGCCTTGATCGAATTTCAGCGTGCCCGACTTGCGCGCTGTTGCCAGAAACTGCAACAGGTCAGTCAGGCTCATGCTTTTCAAAGTGCCTTGAATTGCCACGGAAGGATCAGCCCAGGGATGTTTTAGTCTTCAACCAGGTCTGCAGAAATCGCCGGAGCTTCTGGTCCAGCTTCTCTCGCGATTAGCAGCAAACGCGCCAGGTTCGTTGATTGTTCTTCGTTTAAGTCGACAAATTGAACGCCAAACCCTCTGCCATGTCGATGGTGTCGGACTTCGCCTTCGAGATAAAGCCAATCGCCGTCAGGTAGCAACACACGAAACGCGACGATTTCGCCCGCCAATACCTCGCCCACGGTATCGAGGTAACAGCCGCCTTCAGAAAGATCGGTGATTTGCGCGGAGTGTCTCTCCTCGCCACCATGCCAGACTGCATCGAGATTGACGCTTAGTCGGGGTTTAGAACGTCTATCATCCATGAGCTACATGCATCATAAAATATTTCGAGACAGTTGTAGACAAGATTCACAAGATTTTTTCATGATTCACATGCTTCATCTTGTCAATCCTGAAAGATCTTGTAAATCCTGTCTAACTTTTAACTCGGATTCTGAGGGCTTCGGGGATAATCTGGAATGTCGCCGGCAGTCTTCCAGGAAGTTCTCCATCCACTTCCAGCGCGACTTCCGCCGCGCGATCCGCTGCTCGCACAGTGATCTTCCGCGCTAATGCATGACTCACTTCGGGCATCGAGAGATGTGACCCCGTATAAACTCTCGGAGCGCTCGTGAAGATCTTCAGCGCGCTCAAATCGCCCACGCTAACCAGGTCAAACTTGCCGTCAGTCAGTTTTGCGTCAGGCGCGATCTTCATTCCGCCGCCGAAGTAACGTGCGTTTGCGACACAAAGATTCGAGACGACGAGATGGTGCTCGTGGGAATCGTCGAGCTGGACCACGAGACGCACCGGCTCGTTGCGCATAGCAGTCTTCAGGAGGGCAGACGCGAAGGACGCGTGATCAGTTTTGACGCGCTCGATGACCTTCGTGCTCATGCCGCATGACGCGACGCCAACGAAATATCGTGTCGCGTCAGTTCCATTATGATCGACGTATGAAACTCGACCGGCGTCGATCCGCACGGTGCGGCCAGTACGAAGTACTTTTGCAGCGTCGCGAGTTCGCGAGGGAATCTCGAGTGTTCTTCTGAAATCGCCCCCCGTGCCGCTGGGCAGGATTCCGAGTTCCGCGTCTTTACCTGAAGACAAAATGCCGTTCGCGACTTCGGATATTGTTCCATCACCACCGCACGCAATAATGAACTTCGCGCCTTTACGGGCCGCTTCGTTCGCGAGCGCCGCCGCGTCACCGCGATGTTTCGTGAACAAAACGCGAAACGCGCCGAACTGCGAGCGCAAGTCACTCGCAATCTGCGGCCACGCTTCACCCGTGTTCCCGCCCGCTGATGATGGGTTAACTATTACTACCGACATAAATCTTTTCAGCAGTTTGCACAGATCGCACTGCTTTGTCTTTTTCGCCGAGCTCGGCAATTTTGGCCATGACTGCGTCAGCAATCTCTTTGTGCGTTCGCAGTCGATCGGGTTTTGCGAGGTGCTCGCTCAAATCCAGTACCTCGCCAAAATGGATTCGGATCACGTCCTCGCGGTTCCAGTTTCGCGCCACCTGCTTTGGCAAACTGTTGCACAGCCCCGCGATGAACACCGGAATCACCTGCGGCTTCGCTTCCATGATCAACTTTCCCACACCCGGCTGTGCGCGCAGGAAAGAATACGGATCGTCACTCTTGTTGCGTGTACCTTCCGGATGAAACCCGATGATGTTGCCGGCGCCTGAGTGAGCGAGATCCCTGAGCACTTCAAACGAGAACTTATCAAACGCTCGCTTCTCCGGAATCGGATGATCACCCGTTGCGAAGAACGGCGGGTACATAGACCACCAGCCCATTATCAGGTTTACTAAAAGCCCGAGCGGCGACTGGTAGAAGAACCGGCCGCGCACGGGAAAATAAAGTCGCTTGGGCCAGCGCGTGTTGTAAAACAGCACGGTGGAGACGGCATACATGTCGAAGAACGAGCGATGATTCGCGACAAGCAGGAGAGGAAGATCGTGCGCGGCAGCCTCGACGTGCTCGAGACCGTAGACGTTCATGATGTTGTAAGTGGAGAGATGGATCCAGCCGGCGCCGAGTGTGCTTTGACACCACGTCCAAAAACGCTTCCAGCGGCCCTGATTCATGCGCCGCACGAGGCGGAAAGCGAAACGTTCGAACGGCGTTAGGGCATCAAACTCTTCTCTGTGCAACCTCTGTGTCCTCTGTGTCTCTGTGGTGAGTTTTTCGGACATCATTTAACCACAGAGGACACAGAGGCTGCACAGAGATTACTCGATCGAGAAGTATTTGGCCTCCGGATGGTGGACAATAATAGCCGAAGTCGACTGTTCTGGCTCCAGTTGAAACTCCTCGCTCAATTCAACGCCGATACGCGACGGATCGAGCAAGGTGAAAAGCTTCTCCTGATCTTCGAGTCGCGGACAGGCAGGATAACCGAAGCTGTAACGTGAGCCCTGATATTCCTGCTTGAACAGTCGCGTCAACTCAGGCGAATCCCCACCTGCTATGCCGAGCTCTTCACGAATTCGTTTGTGCCAAAACTCTGCGAGAGCTTCCGCACTCTCGACACTCAAACCGTGAAAGTACAGGTAATTTGAATAGTCGTCAGACTTGAACAGCTCGTGCGAGTACTCGCTTGCTCGTCGTCCGACAGTGACGAGATGAAACGCAACGACGTCCATCTTTCCGGAGTCTTTAGCGGCGAAGAAGTCTGCGAGGCACAGGTGCTTGCCGGCAGGTTGACGCGGAAACGTGAACCGCACCTCTTTGCGGTTGTCATAAACGATCAGATCGTTTCCTTCTGACTGGCACTGGTAGTAACCGTAGACGAGCTTGGGATCGAGCAACTTTTCACGTACGGAACGCTCTTTTAACTCCTGGTAGATTGGGCGCACTTTCTGCTTCACGAGCGCCTGGTATTCTTCGAGCGGCATCCGGCCTTGTTTGAACTGCCACTGACCTTTGAACAGCGCCGTCTCGTTGATGAACGAAAACAGGTCTGCGAGTGAGACGTTTTCAACCACCCGTGAACCGTAAAACGGCGCTTGTGGGATGGGAACGTCACGACTCACGTTGGACCGCACAGTATGTGTTGTGTCGCCTTTAGTCTTCCGCGCAATCTTGCGAATGCCGAGCTTCGCCTCTTCGCCGATCAGATCTTCCGCATCCTCAGTTACATCCGGATCGTCGGCAGGCTTCTTCGTGGTATCTAAGCCAGTCTCGCCAACCAACTGATCCATCGTGTGCAGACCGGCAAATGCATCGCGCGCGTAATAGAGCTGCCCTTTGTACACCGACTTCAGATCGTCCTCGACGTACTTGCGCGTCAACGCCGCGCCACCGAGCACGACCGGTGCCTTGATGCCGCGCTCGTTCATCAGCTCCAGGTTCTCACGCATGATGAGCGTCGACTTCACGAGCAGTCCGCTCATGCCGATCGCGTCGGCGCCATTTTCAATGTAGGCCTGCAGGATCGCATCGATCGGCTGCTTGATGCCGAGATTGAGGACCTTGTAGCCGTTGTTGGTCAGGATGATGTCGACGAGGTTCTTGCCGATATCGTGAACGTCGCCTTTGACGGTGGCGAGCACCATCGTTCCCTTCGCCGTCGCGCCGCCCTTCTTCTCCAGGAACGGCTCGAGAAAACGCACGGCGGCTTTCATCGCTTCGGCTGACTGCAACACGAACGGCAATTGCATCTGGCCGCTGCCGAAGAGATCGCCGACGACCTTCATGCCTTCTAAAAGAATGTTGTTGATGATGTCGAGCGCGGGATGCTTTTCGAGACCGAGTCGGAGCTCGTCTTCGAGTCCGATCTTCTCGCCGTCGATGATGTGATTTTTGAGACGCTCCTCGACAGTCTCGCCTTTGCTCGTCTTCTTCGAGGCCTTCGCCTTCACGCCTTCGAAGAGCTTTGTAAACTCAGTAAGCGGATCGTAGACGCAAACGTCACCTTCAAACCTGCGCTGGTCGTAGATCAGCTCGCGCGCGACTTTCAATTCCTGTTCGCCAATGCGATTGAGCGGCTCGATCTTGCTCGCGTTTACGATCGCGGAGTCGAGACCGGCTTCAACTGCGTCGTGTAGAAAGACCGAGTTAAGCACGATTCGCGATGCGGGATTCAAACCGAATGAGATATTCGAGACGCCCAGGATTGTGAACGCGCCCGGCAGCTCGGCTTTGATCCGCCTGATCGCCTCGATCGTTTCGAGTGCGTTGCGGCGGTCTTCTTCGATACCGGTCGAGATCGGCAGTGCGAGCGCATCGAAGAAGATGTCAGACGCCGGCAGGCCTAATTCTTTCGTCGCCTGTTCGTACGCGCGCGTTGCGATCTTCAGCTTGCCTTCGTTCGTGCGCGCCATGCCGTCTTCGTCGATCGTGCCGATGACCACACTCGCGCCGTACGTCTTCGCGAGCTCGATCACTTTCACGAAGCGCGGCACGCCGTCTTCATAGTTGGTCGAGTTGAGAATGCACTTGCCGCCGGCGTGTTGAAGCCCGGCTTCCATCTTCTGCCACTCGGTCGAGTCCAACATCAAAGGAATCTTGACGTTCGTGACGAGCCGCGATGCGAGCTCGTGCATGTCTGCTTCGCCGTCACGGCCGACGAAGTCGACGTTCACGTCGAGGATGTGCGCGCCTTCGCGCTCCTGCTCTTTACCGAGCGCGACGAGGCCGTCCCAGTCTTCCGCGTTTAGCAGGTCGCGCATCTTCTTCGACCCGCTCGCGTTCACGCGCTCGCCGACAATCAGGAACGACGCGTCCTGCACGTAAGGCTGTTGACTGTAGATTGACGAAGCTGCGGGTAGCGTCTTTGCGTGACGCTCCTTCGGCGTGATCTGTTCCATCGCTTCGACAACGAGACGGAGGTGCGCCGGCGTCGTTCCACAACAGCCGCCGACGATGTTCGCGCCGAAGTCCTTCGCGAAATGGACCACTTGCGCGGTGAAACTCTCCGGCGTCTCGTCGTAGTGCATCTTGCCGTCGACGACGGAAGGCAAACCGGCATTTGGAAGCACCGATACTGGCAGCGGCGAGTTCTCGCAGATGTAGCGAATGCTCTCCGTCATGTGCTTCGGACCAGTGCCGCAGTTCATTCCGACGACGTCGATCGGAAATGGCGCGAGCGCGGTTAGAGCAGCGGAGATCTCGGTGCCGTTGAGCATGGTCCCAAACACCTCAATCGTGACCTGCGCGATTACGGGCACGCGTCGACGTGATTCTTTGAAGTGACCGAAGATCGCGGCGAGCGCGGCTTTTGTTTGCAGGAGGTCCTGGCAGGTCTCGACGATCAGCAGATCGACGCCGCCGTCGAGTAATCCGCGTACCTGCACACTGTAAGCATCGCGCAGGTCTTTGAAAGAGATGTGACCGAGTGTTGGCAGCTTGCGGCCCGGCCCCATTGAGCCGGCCACCCAGCGTGGCTTGTCTTTCGTGGAGTAATCGGAAGCGACGCGTTTCGCGAGCTGCGCCGCTAGCACGTTCATGTCGTAGGCTTTATCGGCGATATCGTACTCGGCGAAGTCTACGGGTGTGCCGTTGAATGAGTTTGTCTCAACAATGTCGCAGCCGATGTCGAGGAAGCCCGTGTGGACCTTCTCGACGGCGTCCGGCCTCGTGACGAGCAGGTTCTCGTTGCAGCCTTCGAAGCGCGGTCCACCAAAGTCATCGAGTGTCAGGTTTTGGACCTGAAGGTTGGTGCCCATCGCGCCATCGAAGACGACGATGCGTTCTTTCAGAGTTTCGAGAAGGTTCGACATAAGCAATAACAAAGGCCCCGCGCCTAACAACGCGGAGCCTTCAAAAACTTAACTCGAGCTGTTTAGCGGATTATTTTATGTGGCCGCAAGTCGCTTTAACTCACCACGTCAAATTGTCAAGCTGTATTGAAACACATCTTGTTAATCCTGTAAATCGTGGAATCCTTGTTGAAAACCTACCCAGGCCATATGTCAGTGAGGTCCAGCGTGAAGCCTGGCAATAGAGGATCAGCTGACACCGTCTCAGGATTATCCAGAATTACGACTTCCTGATTCGGCTCGTACACATACACTTTTCGCTTGAATGGATCTATCAACCAGCCCAGCGACATGCCGTTCTCCAAGTATTCAAGCATCTTAAAGTTAAGTTCCGTAAAAGTGTCACTCGGAGACCGAAGCTCTACAGCAAAATCTGGACAAAACGGCATAAACCTCTTTCTTTGCTGTGCTGTTAGGCTGTCCCACTTTACGAGTTTAATCCACGAGGCGTCAGGCGAGCGGATCGCTCCGTTTGGAAGTATGAATCCCGCGGTATTGCCAAAACAAACACGCGTCGGGTCCTTTTTACTCCAAGCCATCAGTTGATATGTGAGGTGAGCATTGCTTCTACCAGTTTCTCCACCTGTAGGCGGCATTGCTATTAATTCTCCGGTTGAGGTGAGTTCAAGCCGCAATTTTCTGTACTTGCTACAAAGTTCTTCGAACTGCTCTAGCGTCACTCCCCGAGCGCCAATCAACTCTGGCGGAATGTAAGCATCGTCCTTGATTTGTGTGAGATTGCGGGCCATGTCTAAGCTCCTAGTCGTTATGAGGATGCTAGCATCCGTCCCCTTCCGCGACAACAGCTATTACTTGTCGAAAACGGCTATTATTTGTCGAAAGTGGCTATTTTGATTAACATCCCTACATGCGACGCGCCATTTACCCCGGCTCCTTCGATCCAGTTACTAACGGTCACCTGGACATCATCGAGCGCGGCTGCAAACTCTTCGACGAGATCATCATCAGCATTCTCGTAAACCCCGAAAAGCAGCCCTTTTTCACAGTCGACGAACGCCGCGACATGCTCAACGAAGTCGTGCAGGACATCGCGCGCGGCAGTTGCACCGTGCGCGTCGATTCCTTCACCGGACTCCTTGTAAACTATGCCGTGGCCCAGGAGGCAGACGTGATCGTTCGCGGCATACGCGCTATTTCCGATTACGAATACGAATTGCAAATGGCGTTGATGAACCGCCGACTCGAGCCCGGCATTGAAACCGTCTTCATGATGCCGGCGGAAACTTACTCATACGTCAGCTCGCGTCTTGTCAAAGAGGTGTTTCAACTGGGCGGCACTATCACCGGCCTCGTCCCACCACTGATCGAAACACGAATGAAAGAAAAATTGAATCGATGAAAACCATGCCCGTTATGTCATCCTTCCCCATTTCTAAAAATGTCGCCCGCATGCAGTCGTCAGCAACGATGGCGGCGATGGCGGCCGCGGAAGCGTTGCGAGCCTCGGGCGCAAACGTGTGCGACTTCGGAGCCGGCGAACCCGACTTCGACACGCCCGACAACGTCAAGCAAGCAGCCGAACGAGCCATGCGCGCAGGCCGCACCAAGTACACCTCCAGCGCCGGCATTCGCGAATTGCAACGCGCGATCATTGATCTTTACGAGCGAGATTTTGGCGTCGAGTACCAACTGAGCGAAGTGATGGCCACAGCGGGTGGCAAGCAGGCTATTTTCAATGCCGGCGTCACCTTATTGAATCCCGGCGACGAAGTACTGATTCCAAAACCTTACTGGGTGACATTTCCCGAGATTGCAGTCTTCGCTGGGGCAAAACCTGTGTTCATCGAAACGGAAGAGACTGCTTTCGTGCTCACAGTAGATCAGGTTGAGCGCGCGATCACTCCAAAGACAAAGCTGCTGATTCTCAACTCGCCTTCGAATCCATCGGGACGCGTCCTCCCGCCGGCAGAGTTTCGCAAGATCATGGAGCTGACGAGCGAGCACGGGATCTATGTCATTTCGGACGAGTGTTACCTGCGGTTCGTGTACCCGCCGGCAGAAGTTTTCAGTGCGGCGAGTCTTCCGGCAGAGCTGAGATCGCGCCTGTGTATCGCGGGATCGTTTTCGAAGACTTATGCGATGACTGGATGGCGGGTTGGGTACGCGCTCGCGCCCGCTGAATGGACCAGGGCAATGTTGAAAGTTCAGGGCCACTCAACCTCGAACACCAACACCATCGCGCAGTGGGCCGCAGTCGAGGCGCTTACAGGACCGCAGGAATCCGTCGGCGTCATGCTTGCCGAATACACAAAACGCCGCGCGTGGTTACTAAACGCCCAGCGAGAGATCCCTGGATTCAAGTGCAGCGAACCCGAAGGCGCGTTCTATGCTTTTCCTGATATCCGCGGTTGTTTGAAAAAGGATCTGAAGACCTCTGGAGACTTCGCGCAGCGACTGCTCGAAGAGGAACACACTGTCGTCACTGATGGAGCGGGATTCGGAGCGGAGGGTTATATTCGGATTTCTTACGCGACGTCAATGGAGCAGATCCAAGAAGGCATTCAGCGGATCAAACGCTTCTCTGAAAAATACGCGTAGACACAAAACCATCCACAGATTACGCCGATTCTGTGTAATCTGTGGATGGTGTTTTCTTAGTACAGATTGAAGTTGTATTCCAACTGCATCCACATCGAAACCTGACGTCCGTCCTTCGTAGCAGGTACGAACTTGATCTGACGTGCCGCCGCAATCGCTCTCTCAGTTAACCCATACGGCAAACCAGAAACGGTCCTGATGTTTTGCACGCTGCCGTTTGAAGCAAACACCACTTTCAGCACCACCGTACCGGTAACCTGGTTCTTGCGTGCGTCTTCAGTGTACTGCGGCTCCGGCTTCGAGATCAGACGCGCTTTCGTCGTAACGTCTTTACCGGTGAAGATCCTGTTGGGGTCACCACCACCGCCGCCGCCTGGTCCACCACCACCGTCGTTGCGGTCTCCACCGCCGATGTTGCCACCGCGACCTGGTCCAAGACCGCCGCCTTCACCCGGTCCGATACCGCCGCCAGTTCCCGTTCCGATACCATTTCCCGTGCCCGGACCTGACGAAGGATCCGTGCTCTTCGACTTGTAGTCGCCATACGGCAACACACGCGCGTCAGGTGGAACCAGCATCGGATCTGCAACCACTGTCGCAGCAACTGGCAACGCCGGGTTCTTCGGCAGCACCGGTTTCGGATCTGGCGCCACTACCTGCGGAACTTCGAGAGACGCCTGCGGAACTTTACCGAACGAGGCCGGCTTCGCTTCTTCGCGACCACCGCCGCCGCCGCCAGCGGCGCGTTCTGGCTTCGGCTTGCTGCCACCACCGCTACCTTTGTTAAGTCCGGCAGTTCCCGGATCGGGCGTCGGCTGCTCGTCAGGAATGTCGAGCATCTGCTCGACCTGGAGCTCTTCCTGGTTCTGCGCGAGCATCTCCTTTTGCTTGTTTCTGTAGTCGATGGCAGCAACGGTAAAGATAACTAAAAATAGAAAGACAAACGCCGAGATCATCGCAGCGACTACGCTTTTCGAGTCTGACGGCTCAGCGCCCATCACCGCAGCGCCGCGCTCGCGGCCAAGCCATGTTGAAAACAGCGCCACGAGCAAACCACCAGCGATAATTGCGAAGACAATCAATCCCGCGCGCGACGACGTCGCCCCGTGCGAGCGATCCATCAGCATGACAGCCACGACGAGTCCCACCATCGCCAACACTGCCGCACCCATCGCCACGAGCACGTTCGGTTTGCCGAGAAACAGGCGTAACTTCTGGCCATAACCGACCACAGCTCGCTTCGTGAATCCGAATGGATCACGTTTGAACTCGGGCCACGTCAGCTCATATTCATGGGCGGTGTCTTTGACCTCGTGACTGAGACGAGCTATCAGACCCGAGTCGTCCATCATCGTCAGGTGATACTCGCCTCGGAGTGCGAGCGCTGAGGAAGTATTAGCGCCACCAACCCATTCTGGCTCGCTCTCAACCGGCGCCCCAGTAAAAGCCGCTGCTGAGTCAGCCACCGTGTCGCGGTTAACTGTGACACTCGGATCGCGATTAACAGTCACGCTCGGATCTTCAACTGGCGGCGCGACTGCCTGCAGTGGTGTCCCGTCTACCGGACAAAAGCTGAACTTGTCAGCAAACTCTTCTTTACATACTGAACAGAACTTCATCGATACTACCTCTTCTCGCCTGTGGGGGAGCAGCACCGACTGAGACAGTCCGTCTGCACCAGAAAATTCTCTTGCAAAGCTCGTTTCGATTCGCTTGTCGAGAACTCTCGAAGGCCCTGGCGCGACCCAGCGTTCGAGCAGCGACTTGAGCTCATTGTCGGAAACAAACTCTTCTTCCGGCTCAACGCCCATCTCAGGCCTCCCTCAAAGTAACAATTTCCCGACCACTATTCAATTCCTGATTGCTTTCCAGATAGGGCCGCAGGATTCGTCTCAAACCCTCGCGCGCCCTGTATAAACGGGCCTTTACTGCTCCTACGTCGGTGCCTGCAATCTCAGCCACCTCGCTCATGCTTAGCCCTTCATATTCAAACAAGATCAGCGCCTCACGTTGCAGTGGCGGAAGACTGAATACCGCTTCCCTTACATGAGCCGCCAGCTCTTCGTCGAGCAATCTTCGCAGAGGCGCTCGACGAGTCGATTCTCGTGGTTCCTCAGTGACCTCATCAAGGCCGGTCTCGCGTCCCTGATCTCGGAAGTGTTTCAGAGCGAGGTTACGCGCGGCCGCATACAAGTAGGTTTTCAATGAAGCTCGTTCCGGACGATAGTTCTCATGCTTGCGAATCAAACTGAGAAAGCAGTCGTGCGTAACATCTTCAGCACTCTCAACCGAACCGAGCAAGCGATAAGCAAACCGAAAAATCGGTTCCCGGTATCGATCGTACAACTCCAGAAAGGCTGCCTGATCGCCTCCTCCCGCTTTTTGCAGTAAAACCTCGTCTGTGGTTCTCTCGGGCAATCAAGCACTCGATCCTGCAGGACTTGCTCCTGCTATAGTTACCATGAACCGAAAAAAAGTTGCGGATCCGGGTGAAAAACTTGCGCGGCCCCACTAAATATCGCAAAAGATCGCAAATACGGGCGAATATTAATCCCACGAGGGCGGCAAGTACATAACTTTTGCAATTATTGCCGGGTCAGATCGACCAGATCCCTTTGTCAATCAGGGCTTAGGATGCACTTTAAAGCCAAACGGTTGACGGGCAAACACACGGCATCTAAGATGTTTTGGTCCCCGTAGACTTCTACATTTTCCTAGATTATTAACGATGATTACTCGCGCAGCGACGCAACGGCGCAACCAAAAACTCAAATTCCGGAAACGAGCTGTGTGCTCGTCGCTGCGCCGTTGCGCCGCCGCGGGAGTGATTCTTCTTTGCAGCGCCCTGGCGACAACGCCTCTGAGCGCCCAGGCGCCCGCTCAGCAACCAGAGCGCGAGCAACTCCTGAACGGTCTGCGCCTGGTCTTCTTGTTGAAACCAGGCAGCCCTGAAGTCACCCTGAAGCTGCGCATTAATAGCGGAGCCGCATTCGATCTCTCCGGAAAGTCAGGACAGATGGCGCTGCTCGGCGATCTCCTGTTTCCCGACCCGGCCACAATCGATTACTTCACAGACGAGATGGGCGGCAAGCTCAATATCAACGTGACCTACGATTCCACCACCATCACAATGGTTGGCAAAGCGGATCAGCTCGAGCACATCGTTGAAGTGCTACGCAACGCGTTGATCGCGACGCAGTTCGCGCCCGAGCTCGTGACAAAGATGCGCGACGCGCGCATCAAGCTGCTGCGCGACACCACGATCGCGCCGGCAGAAGTTGCTGACCGCGCGATCGCAACAAGACTCTACGGCAGCGACTTTCCGTACGGCCGTCCTGCCGCCGGCTCGCCTGAAGACGTAGCGCGAGTGGAGCGCGCTGATGTGATGCTGGCTCACGACCGTTTTCTGAATTCAAACAACGCGACGCTCGCGATCATCGGTGGCGTCACTAAACAGCGCGCTATGAGAACGTTGCGACAGTTACTCGGACCATGGCGCAAGAGTGAGCAGATCATACCGACCACATTTCGTCAGCCAAATCCACCCGACACACGGACACTGATCGTCAACGTGCCTGGCCCAAGCGTCGAGCTTCGTCTGGCTGCGCGCGGTGTGTCACGATCTGACACTGACTATCCGATCGCCACAGTTTTGGCGCGCGTCGCACAAAATCGCTGGCAGGCGAGTACGCCAGAGTTAGCGAAACAACCGGTTTTCGCCAGAAGTAATGCTTACGCCCTGCCGGGGGATTTCGTAATGGGTGCGACAGTCAACGAGCTGACTGCCGCTGATTCGCTTGCAAATGCGAAAAAAGTCATCGAGTCGTTGATGACCACTGCGGCGACACCGGATGAGATCGAGCGCGCCAAGAACGACGTGATCGGCGACGTCATGACGATTCTTTCAAAACCCGACGCTCTCGCAGATCCGTGGCTCGACGCCGATACATATCGCTTGAGTGCTGCTCAAGATCAGATTGCGTTGCTTAGAAATGTTACACCTGCGGATGTTCAACGTGTCGCCAATCGACTTTTCAATAAAACGATCGTTTCAGTTGTTGCAGGCGAGTCGGCGCCGCTCAAGGCCGCTTTACAGGGCCGTTACCAGTATGAAGTGCTCGGCGAGATTGCAGCGCCGGCTCCATCGCAAAAACCGCCAACGAAACCGGCGAATAATATCAATCCCAGGTAAACGCAAATTGTTTGCAAGCGTCTTGCAACCAAACCTGAATCAGATTTGGATTAACTAACTGTGCTTGAGAACGGAAGTGCCGCGAGGGAGCATGCAGGCCGCGTTCGGGAGATGTTTGGAACGATAGCGGGCCGGTACGACCTCTTGAACCACTTGCTTTCCGGCAATACGGACAAACGTTGGCGCCGGATCGTAGCGGAAAGAGTACGCGACAAGCTTTCGTCGAGCAGCGCGCGCGTTCTCGATGTGGCATGCGGCACGGGCGATTTATCGCTCACGCTATTTGAAATTACGGGAGCAGGAGTTGTTGGGACTGATTTCTGCCGGCCGATGTTGGATATCGCCGCCGGTAAGATTTCCGGTCGCATACGCTTAATCGAGGGTGATGCTTTGGACCTGCCCTTTCGAGATGGCACATTCGACGTGGCTACAATCGCATTTGGATTGCGAAACTTGTCGAGTGTCGAAAGCGGTCTGGCTGAGCTCTCAAGGGTCGTGAAACCGGGTGGCTGGGTGGCTGTACTCGAGTTTTCCAGACCTGCGAATGCGATGCTGCGACCTTTGTTTAATCTGTATTTCAGAAAACTACTGCCGTGGATGGGTGGCCTTATTAGCGGTTCACGAAGCGCCTATATCTATCTGCCGGCGTCGGTCCAGAAGTTTCCGGATCAGTCTCAACTCTCGCTCCTGATGGAGCAGGCAGGTTTCGTTCAGGTTGGTTATGAGAACCTGACGGGTGGTATAGCGGCCTTACACATGGGCAGAAGGCCGAATTAAGTTTGTGGAATTGGTTGCAACTTAGTTTGCAACCAGATACGTAGTCTCGGGGTACGGTTTGGTAAGCGCGCGGTTGTCGGGGCTGTGCGAGTATTCGAACCTACCCCGGACTACGTTTTTAATTTTGTAAATCCTGAAAATCCTGTAATCCTGTCTAACAAGCTGTTGTATCATGCGCTCCGGTGGGCCTGCTGAAACGACTGCTGATCCTTATACTCGTTGTTTGGACCGTCGTCTCTCTCGTTACACTCTTAATCGAGCTCGTTCCTGGTGATCCGGCTGTCGCGGTGCTCGGCGAACAAGCAACGCCGGAACAGTTTGCACAGTTTCGCGAGAAGCACGGTCTCGATCGTCCGCCCTTCTTCTTTTCTTTTCCACGCGACACTAACGGCCAGCGACACTTCGTCTGGCACGGTGTCGATAATCGTTACGTTGATTACTGGCGCGCGTTGTTGACTGGCGACATGGGACTGTCGTTTCGCAACGATCGACCTGTTAAAGATCTCATTCTCGAACGCTATCCGGCCACGATCGAGCTCGCCATAGTCGCGATGGCTTTTGCGATACTGATCTCGATACCACTCGGCGTCATTGCCGGCACGCATCGCGGCACACTCATCGATAATGCTGCTTCGGTTGTGGCGTTGCTTGGGATTAGTCTGCCCAGTTTCGTGATCGGACCGATGCTCGTATACATCTTCGCCGTAAAACTCGGCTGGCTCGCACCATCAGGACGCTTCGACTGGAGCGACATAATCCTTCCCGCTTTCACGCTCGGCGCCGCGTTGTCGGCAATCTTGACGCGAATGGTGCGGTCGTCTGTGATTGAAGAGCTCGGCGAGGACTATGTTCGTACCGCGCGTGCGAAGGGTTTGAGCGAGCGCACAGTCGTTTACAAACACGTTTTGAAGAATGGATTGATTCCCGTGGTGACGATCCTCGGTTTGCAGCTCGGTGTCTTGCTCGCCGGCGCGATCATCACTGAGAAAATTTTTGGTTGGCCAGGACTCGGATTGTTGCTCGTTGAGGATGGAATCGGGAAACGCGATTATCGCGTCGTGCAGGGTTGCGTGCTCGTGATCAGCATGACCTACATCATCGCGAACCTGCTCACAGACATGGTCTACCGCTGGCTGGACCCTCGGATCCGCGTTGGGTGACAACGGGTGGCCACGGAGGGCCACCCCTACAGTTGTTTCTCATCGGGCGCATCCAATGAAGTGACTTGGTTGACTACAACTGTAGGGGTGGCCCTCCGTGGCCACCCGTCGGCTAAATAATGAATAGATTAACAATCATCGGTGTAGTCATCGTAGTGGTGCTCGTCCTCGTCGCACTCTTCGCGCCGTGGATCGCGACGTATGACGTCGGTGCGACTGATCTAACAATGCGTTACCTGCCGCCGTCGGCCGCGCACTGGTTCGGCACCGACTCAACGGGCCGCGATATCTTCTCGCGCGTCGTATTTGGCGCACGCATCTCTTTGCAAGTCGGACTTATCGTCGTGGCTGTCTCTGCCGTCATCGGCACACTGCTCGGCGCGCTTGCGGGTTACTACGGCGGCTGGGTCGATCGGGTCGTCTCGGGTTACGTCTTCAACGTCTTCCTGGCATTTCCCGGACTACTGCTGGCCATCGCGATGGTCGGATTCCTCGGCGCAGGACTAAATAAGTTAATTCTCGCCCTCTGCATCATCGGCTGGGTCGGATATGCGCGTCTCATTCGCGGCCAGGTGTTGAAAGTTCGAGAATACGACTTCGTCCAGGCCGCGCGCGCACTCGGCGCAAGCGACGCACGCATTCTGCTGGTCCACATACTTCCAAACGCAATTCAACCGCTGATCGTGCAGGCGAGTTTGGGCATGGCCGGAGCTGTTTTATCCGAGGCGTCGTTGTCGTTCCTCGGTCTCGGCGTGCCACCACCCGCGCCGTCATGGGGCACAATGATCGAAGAAGCTCGCGATCTATCAACACTGCAAGCCGCCCCGCACGCGTTGATCTTCCCCGGCATCGCCATCGCGCTCACGGTGCTGGCATTCAACTTCATCGGGGATGGCCTGCGCGAGTACCTCGATCCACGCCAACGAGCTCGATGAGCGCAATCTCGATCCGCAACCTCTCGAAAACTTACCCCGTGCCATTCAGGCGACTGCGCGTTCTTTCGCCGGCCCGTGAAAGATCCTGTCGAAGCACTGCGCGATGTTTCGTTCGAAGTTGAAATTGGCGAGATCTTCGGATTGATCGGACGCAACGGAGCCGGCAAAACGACGCTGACGAAGATCGTCGCCACGCTCGTTCAACCGACAACCGGCAGCGTCTCCGTGCATGGTCACGACAGCGTCAGCGATGACGAGCACGTTCGACGCCATATCGGATTATCGACTGCTGAAGAGCGAAGCTTTTACTGGCGTTTGACGTCCGAGCAGAACCTGATGTTTTTCGCGCGGCTTCACGGCCTCTCCGATCGCGTTGCAAAGCAACGTATCAAGGACGTATTTGCAAAGCTCGAACTGGACGAAGTCGCGCGCCGCCGTTTTGGCGAGCTATCTACTGGCAACAAGCAGCGACTCGCAGTCGCCCGCGCATTACTCGCGAAACCGCCCGTGCTTCTGCTCGACGAGCCGACGCGTTCACTCGATCCGTTGGCGGCTGCGAGAATGAGAGACTTGATCCGCTCACTCGCAGGGCAAGCTCCGCCGGTTACGATTCTGCTGACGTCACACAATCTCGCCGAGGTGGAAACACTCTGCGCGCGCGTGGCGATAATCAGTCGCGGGCGAATTCGCGCCATCGACACGCCACGCAATCTCCGAGACCTGACTTCCGGATCTGGAACGGTCCAAATAACTCTCGCAAGTGGCGACAAAATCTCATTCACACGACAACACGACGACGATCTCCTGGACAAGAAGATCAGAGAGTTGCAGACAGACGGTAAGCGCATCATCGATATTGAGACTGAGCGAGCCACGCTGCTCGACGCGTTAGAAAGGTTTGAAGCCGCGGATGAACAGTCTTAAGTTACTCCCGAGAAGAATCTTTGCCTTCGTAGCTCGCGACTTCCGCTTGTTCGTCAGTTATCGCATGCAGTTCTTCCTGCGCATACTCTCCGTGCTGACAGTCGTCACAACCCTCTTCTTCATCTCAAAGATCTTCGCCGGCTTTACCGATCCGCAGTTCTCGCAGTGGCGGGATCCGCTCGCCTCATGGCTCACCGGCCTCGCCGTCCTCAACTACTTCATGACCGGCTTCTCCAGTCTCGCGAATTCAATCAGGCAGGAACAAATGCAGGGCACACTCGAGAGCGTCCTGCTGACGCCGATCAATCTCCCCACAATCATCGTCGCCAGCTCGGCATGGGATTTTCTCGAGACGACGTTCTTCTCGTTTCTGTATCTCTTCTTTGGTCGAGTGTTCTTCGGCGTGCAGTTTCGCGGCAGCTTCTTCCTCGCGCTTGTATTTCTTTTGCTAACGACAGTCGTGCTCGCGTGTTTAGGAATACTCTCGGCGAGTTTCGCGATGGTCTTCAAGCGCGGGGATCCATTCGGAGTCTTCCTTGGGGCAGGCTCCGCATTATTTTCGGGCGTATTCTTCCCAACCCAACTATTAAGAGACTACGCCGGCCCAAAGCTCGGCAACATCTCCCTCATCCTCCCCGCCACTCACGGCCTCCAGGGCATCCGCCAGGTTTTGATCGAAGGCCACACCCTGTCCCAAGTCACCCAACCCCTAATCACATTGCTAGGATTCCTTGTCGTCCTCCTTCCCTTCTCCCTATGGGTCTTCGGCCGCGCCGTCCGCCGCGCCAAACGTGAGGGGAGCTTGATCCAGTACTAGCCTACGACGAACGTAGTGCGACCTGATCATCGGAATTCATATTTAGTACGCGAATGGTAGTCCTGCCGATTGCTGTCTTTCCTATTAAATAGACTCCCCACAACTCGAAATGTTCGCCCCAATATTGTCGCCGTGGATGGAATACTTGTGTTACTAGACCGGTCTGAGGATCGATTCCGGTCAGGTTCGTGCCTTTGTGCAGATTGCAATCGATGCAGGCAAGCGCGAGATTGTCGAACTCGTCAGTTCCACCATGTACCTTCGGAATGATGTGCTCAACATGGAGCGCCGCCCACGGAGAATCATCCTGATGCAGGTGGCAATACTCGCAAGCGTTGTGAGCGCGCTCTCGAACGTGTGTTCTAACGTGTCTGTTGATCATCGGGCGAACTGATGAGGTGTTGCGCCTGTCGTTTTAAAATGGCGACGAACTTATTGGCACGCACGTACCCAGCATATTCGGCACGCTCGTCCTCTGTGAGTTCGCCCTCTGTTGATTTCCGCGCCAGCTCTTCTATACGCGCCTCAAGCTGTGGGTCTGGGCGAAAATGAATGATTGCATCGGCTCTGCCTGGCAAGACGATCTCCATCAAGGGCCGCACGCCACGATCGAAAGCGAGGATTTCTGAGTTTATGGCCACGCCTCGAACTTAACACTGCCCATCCCATTTATCAACGGATTGAGCCGCAAAAAGCTCAAAAATCTTTTTGCGTCTTTTGTGCCTTTTTGTGGCTAATGCTAACATCCGAAGCAATGCAGCGCGGCGTCGCAGAAAGTGTTCTGGATCTTATAGGCCAGACTCCCCTTCTCCATCTTTCCCGTTTCGCACAACCACCACTCGCCGACATCTACGCAAAGATCGAATGGCTCAATCCTGGCGGATCCGTTAAAGACCGCGCCGCGTTGGGGATGATTCTCGACGCCGAGGAAAAGGGCCTACTCAAGCCCGGTTCCACCATCATCGAGCCAACCGCCGGAAATACGGGCATCGGGCTCGCACTCGTGGGAGTCGCGCGTGGCTACCGTGTTATCCTCTGCGTCCCGCGAGGTTTCGCCGAAGAGAAAATGAAGCTGATCGAAGCCCTCGGCGGCGAGCTCGAATATGTCTCCCATGAGGTTGGCATGCAGGGCGCGATCGACCGCTGTCACGAGCTCGCAGGAACGATCGACGACAGTTTCGTGCCGCAGCAATTTGAGAATAATGCGAACCCGTGTTTTCATGAACTCACGACAGCACGCGAGATCATCGAACAGATGAACGGCGAGATCGATGCGGTAGTGATCGGCGCGGGAACTTCGGGTACGTTCTGCGGTGTCGCGCGCGCGGTGCGGCAGCACAATCAGAACGCGCTGTGCGTGCTCGTGGAACCGCAAGGATCGATTTACGGCGGCGGCCAACCCGGACCAAAGAAAGTTGAAGGCATCGGCCAGCGCGATTTCATTCCGAAGATCTTCGATGCCTCGTTGGCGGACGAGATCCTGATGGTCCAGGACGACGAGGTTTGCGCGGCGCTGAAGAAGATTGCCAAACTGGAAGGACTGCTCGGCGGCTGGTCGTCGGGCGCCGCCGCCGCCGCGTCGTATAAAATCGCGGAACGACTTGGCCCTGGCAAACGCGTCGTCACGGTTTTTCCCGATGGCGCAGAGCGATATCGCAGCCAGGGAATTTTTGACGAGTAACAGATATGGGATTTGCAACTACAGCCATTCACACCGGATCAGAACCTGACGAAACAACAGGCGCCGTCACCGTTCCAATCTATCAAACATCAACGTACGCACAAGACGCACTCGGAAAGAATAAAGGCTACGAGTACGCGCGCACACAAAATCCGACGCGCTCCGCAGTCGAACGAAACATCGCGGCAATCGAAGGCGGACGTTTCGGTTTCGCCTTCGCTTCCGGCATGGCTGCAATCGACGCAACGTTGCGACTCATCAAAGGCGGCGAACACGTCATCGTCTCCGATAACACATACGGCGGCACCGCACGTCTCTTCAATCGCATACTCGCAAACTACAACCTCACTTTCGATTACGTCGACACATCCGATCCACTGAACGTCGAAGCCGCGATCAAGCCAAACACGAAGATGGTGTTTCTCGAGACGCCGACTAATCCCGTGATGATCCTTACGGATCTGAAGGAAGTCAGCGAGATCGCGCATCGCGCGGGGGCGCGCGTCGTTTGCGACAACACTTTCATGTCGCCGTACCTGCAACGTCCGCTCGAGTTTGGCGTCGATATCGTCGTGCACTCGACTACGAAGTATCTCAACGGACACTCGGACGGCGTCGGCGGCATCGTCGTCCTGAACGACGAAGAGGACGCAAACTGGATCGGCTTCGTGCAAAACAGCGCGGGCGCGATTCTTTCGCCGTTCGACTCGTGGCTTGTTCTGCGCGGCACGAAGACCCTCGCCCTGCGCATGGAACAGCACGACAGGACCGGCCGCGCTGTCGCCGCGTTTTTGGAAGAGCATCCGAAGGTGAAAAAGGTTTATTATCCCGGCTCCGCGTCGCACCCGCAGCACGCCCTGGCGCGCCGGCAGCAACACGGTTTTGGTGGCATGGTGTCGTTTGATGTGGAGTCGCTGGAAAACGCGCGCAAGGTGCTCGAGTCTGTTAAGCTCTGCACGCTCGCGGAAAGTTTGGGCGGCGTGGAAACGCTGATCTCGCACCCGGCGACGATGACGCACGCATCGGTTGACGAAGCGAAGCGGCAGCGGTTAGGAATCACTGATGGGCTAGTGCGTATCTCTGTCGGCATTGAAGACACGGATGACATAATCGCCGATCTCGACCAGGCCTTAGGGCAACTTTAGACAGGATTACAGGATTTTCAGGATCAACAGGATGGGTTACAATCTCCCGGTTCTCAGCCTTTATTTAACGACTTCCTTTTAGCTCTCCTTTTATGATTGTTGAGTTATACGCCAAATCAGACGTTGGCCGAGTTCGACGTGGCAATGAAGATAATTTCCTCGTACTCGACCTGTCGACCGAACAAACCTGGACCGGCGGCGCCGATGGCAATTCCCCACCCGAGAATTTGACCCGCTTCGATCTAGGCGACAAAGGCCTGGTCCTCGTCGTCTCAGACGGCATGGGCGGCGCACTCGCCGGCGACGTCGCGAGTCGCATGGCCGTCGATTCAGTGCGCAAGACGCTCGTCGGCGAGGGCGACGCCGCCTGCGATCCCGATCTCGATCTGGTCGAGTGCCTCAAGACCGCCACGCACCAGGCCAACACTGCAATCCATCTCAGAAGTCAGGAAGACTCGCGCTGCGCGGGAATGGGCGCGACGTTCACGGGCGCGGCGGTCCGCGGTGATAGCCTCGACTTCGTTCAGGTCGGCGACAGTCGCGGCTACGTGATTCGTAAAGATCAAATTCGACTCGCGACGAAGGACCAATCGCTCGTGCAGCAACTGGTTGACGTCGGACAGATCAGCGAGTCGGAAGCTGAGACGCACATGTTCCGCAACGTGATACTGCAAGCACTCGGCGCGCAGAGTGAAGTGCAGCCGGTAACGGGCAGGATTCGTTTGCGACAGGACGATCTCGTGTTGCTTTGCAGCGATGGGTTGTCAGGGAAGTTACGCGCGGAAGATATTCAGCACATCGTGGTCAACAGCAGGAACGATCTTTCAAAAGCGTGTGATGCGTTGATTGAAGAAGCGAACAATCGCGGTGGTGAGGATAATATCACTGTCGTGCTGGCGCGCTTCTCCGGTGATGACTTAGAGGCGCCTTCAACGGATCGGATCACGATCGAGCTGCCACCACTCGAAGAAGACAAGACGCTCGACGACACTTACGAAGCCGACACCGAACCACATTAGTTAGACAGGATTAATCCTGTCTACATTTCCGGTGAAGATTTAGCCCGCCAATCGGGTTCAGCACCAATCCTTTTAACGTAAATCGACGCGCCTTCGATACTCTCAACGCAAACGCGTTCGCCCGCTTCCAACGGCGGCTCGCCGGGCGCGGGATACGCGGTCCACGTCGATCCAAACACTTTCACCGCGCCTTCCTGTAACGCTCCCCTGCTCGACGAAACGACCGTACCGATCTTCCCAGGCAGTGCATCAACACCGCTACGCAGCGATTGTCCAGTCTTCTCACGTGAAAAGTATTTGACGAAGATTGTCCGTGAGGCAGCAGTCAACCCCATGGACACCACAGCGAAAATCGCAAACTGTATCGCGAGACTCTCAATCCCGATGAACCCTGCGAAGGCGGCCGCGAGCGCGCCGACGCCAAACCAGAGCAGCACGAAGCCCGTCGTGAAGATCTCCGCCACGATGAGTATCGCACCCAGGATGCACCAGAGAATCCAGATCCAATCCATCGTCTGACTCAGCCCTTCGCCAGGTTCTTCAACACGAACCACACGTTCGCAGGACGCTCGGCCAGCCTGCGCATGAAGTAAGGATACCAGTGTTTACCGTAAGGAACATAGATTCTTACATTGTAGCCATCGCGCGCGAGCTGTCGCTGAAGATCGCGCCGGATGCCGTAAAGCATTTGAAACTCAAACTTCTCTTTTCCGATTCCTTCGCGTTTGACGAAGTCGACCGTCGCATCGATCATCTTCGGATCGTGCGTCGCGATGCCGTGATAAGTACCGCTGCCTAAGAGCAGTTGCATTACTTTTATGTAATTGGCATCGACGTCTTTCTTATCAGGAAATGCGACTTCCGGCGGCTCGCTGTACGCGCCCTTGCAGATGCGAATGCGTGCGGGCAGTTTCACGAGCTCCTGCGCGTCGGCGTAAGTTCGATACAGGTACGACTGCAGCACGATCCCGACGTCGTTCAGTCCGAATTCAGCGCGCAGTCGTTTGAAGATGTCGATCGTCACCTGGGTAACGTCGGAGCCTTCCATATCGACTCTTACAAAATTTCCCCGACGATTAGCGTCTTCAACTATTCGACGTGCGTTTCGATACGCCAGCTCCGGGTCGAGACCAAGCCCAAACTGCGTGAGTTTGATCGAGACGTTTGAGCGAATGTGACTCTCGTCGATCTTCGCAAGGATGTTCAGATACTCGGCGACTTCCGCATCGGCTTCAGCAGCGCTGCCGACCGACTCGTTCAAATGATCGAACGACGCCGTACAGTTTTCTGTATTGAGCTGACGAATAAAAGGAATTACTTCGTCAATAGTGTCGCCGGCAACGAAACGAGTAGTGAGCTTTTTGAAAAATCCAAAGCGTGTGGCGAAATCCTTTAACCCTTCCCGTTGGGACAGCCAAAGCAGCGAGTCTCTTGTGATCATCTATTTCAGTCCGTTATCTGGTCCGTCCCTGTGGTATCCTTGGCGGCGCCTTTCTCCACCCAGCCAAGGAGGAGCATTTGCACACGAGCATCAAAACGAGGAACCAGCCCGGATGCGATTGAAGCTCGTAATCGCCGCTTCGGTGCTGGCGGCAGTTGTGGGCGCCGGCATCTGCATCGCGCTCGTGTTGGGTGTCTTCTCCGTGAAGACCCTGTCTAATCCGGGCCTGCTGGTTACTTCCACCCTCGTGCTGCCAATCGCGACGACTGCGTTCGCTTCAATCTTTGTTTACCGCCACACTGCGCGTCGTCGCAAGTTGCAGGCTTCTCTTACCGCGATCATTGCGATAATACTGACACTCACTTTTCTCATCGCAGCTTCTATACTGACTGGACGTTACCGGCCGCTCGAGCCGCGCCCGCCCGTCGAACACGTCGCTAGTTGATCGTGTTCAAGCCAATTTCTTTTTGCACTGGCCGCAGCGCGTCGATCACGAAACGTATGTGATCGTCGATATTAACTCCCAACTCTTCGACGCCTTGCTTGATGTCGTCGCGATTTACCGAGCGCGCGAATGCTTTGTCTTTCAGTTTCTTCTTAACTGACGAGACTTCCATATCGTCGAGACTGCGCGAAGGCCTCACGAGCGCGCACGCTACGAGAAAACCACAGAGCTCGTCGGTGGCGAAGAGTGCGCGGGCCATATCTGTATCGCGCGGCACGCCTGTATACGTGGCGTGGCCCATGATGGCGCGAATGATTCGATCGGAGTAACCGCGTCCGCAAAGGATGTTCGCGCCAGTGAACGGGTGCTGATCCGCTGACGGAAACATCTCATAGTCGAAGTCATGAAGCAGCCCGACCATTCCCCACTCGTCTTCATCCGCCGGGCCTTCGTTATAACGCTTCGCGCACGCGCGCATCGCGGCTTCGACAGCGAGCGCATGTTTACGCAGGCTGTCGCCCTTTGTGTATTCACACAACAATTCCCAGGCTTCAGATCGCTCAGGCATGAGTGAGTTTTGTAGCACGGGCGCGGCCGCACAGCAAGACGAGGACTTCTTGCCGCAAATGGCTCGGAGATCCAACCGGTGTGAATTCCTCTAAAACGCTAATGCGTTACGTTCAACATCTACACTCGCGCACGTGATTTTGAGAGCTGTTGAGTTCATCAATAATCATTCAGCGAGTGTTTACGAGAAATACGTCCCATGCCCAACGTGCAATTTTAGAGCCGTGAGAATCGATAACCTTCGCACGATAGCGGAACTGGTTTCCATGTTCGTCTGTTTTCTTCGATTCCTTGTACGTTAGTTCGATAGAGTTCAAGCCCGTGTCCGCGAGTTTGTGAAGTTCATTCGCCTCCGAGACTCCGTTGTGATTCATGTCTCGCCACAGACGCAATGAAAGGAAAATGGAATCGTTCCGCGAGATTATTCCATCTCCATTTCCGCCGCCAGCCGGTTTGTCATACTCAGCCAGCGCGAGAAAGCCGTTTCTGCTCTGTCCACTGGGCGGTGTAGGTTGAGGAGTAAAGTTCCCGAATAACTCGCTGCCATCGTCAATGGCACCATTATGGTTACGATCAAGGACTAACCATGCATCATCTGAATTGGCAGAGGTCCATCCGAGAAGTCTCGGGGTCGCATTGGCGAAGATATCAAATCGTACTCCGTGTTCTGCATCCGTTAGACTGAATCCATTACCGTCTATATCAACCAGAATCGGGGAACTCGGACTGCAACAACAACTGTCACGATACAGGCGAGCATACCCTTCTGGACAGCCGTTATTCCCGGGGTAAGTGCAATTGTCACCGGGTATACAGGTAATATCCTCCACCTCTTCTTCGCAGTATTCCTGACATGGGCCACCGCAATAGTTCTGATCGACAGCATTATTGTCGCAAACTGTTGGTCCACCGGAATTGAAACTCGGGTTCGAAGGTACATGGCCACCCATGATGGACATACCCGAAATGCAACTACAGTTTGAACACAGACAATCCGTCAATCCAAACGTGTGACCTATCTCATGCGTGCCCAGATAAACAAAGAACGTATTATTAAAATCATTCACCCAGTTCGGAAGTATAGGAACTTTTGCGGCTCGGACTCGCAACTGAAAGGCGCCCTGGAAAAATATTTCTACGCCCACCGGCGATTTTCTTTGCCAGTAGACTGTGTTGTTGGGAATCGGGCCACCGTAGTCTGAAAAGTGTTCTGTTGAAAAACCGATAAACCGAACACCGGAGCAATTAAATGCCTCATTCCATTTTTCAATCCCTCCACGGAATGCGTTTCGGTCGCTCTCATTAGTCCAGGTGTCATCAATCTTAACTGTGACAATTGTGTTTTGCGGCCATGAGATCTTGGGTGGAGGATAACCTGGGTAATGTGGCGGAACCACGCAGGTATTAACTTGGGAGCTAACAGAGTTCCCACCGTTCATCAGGGTTACGAATAGGACACAGAAGATAATGAGTCCGAGCTGAAGTGCAAGCTGCCGGGAGACGTGAGGCATGAGAACTCCTATTGAGGACGAGCATTGGCGATAGACTCGCGTAAGATCTTAATAAAAGTAGCTTCATTTTCGCCGCGAAATCGCTGGAACTTGTTGCCACTATCCAACGGCAACACTCCCGCCGGATCCAACTCATATACGGTTAGGATTCGAACCCCCTGTCCAGCAATTTTCAAAAACAGAACGTTGCGCGCGCCTACCTCCGGCATACCATAACCTTGTACAAAGAACAGAACTTTCCGCCCGTTCGGGTACCTCAAAAAACCACCAGTTCGCTCAACTGTAATCACCGGCTGGTCATTTACTCGAGGATCGCGTCCTTTCAAAACTTCATCTACTCTGACCTCAAACTCCGAAAAAATACCGCGCTTGTTCTCGGAACGGTGAGCTTTGGCACTCAACACTTGCCCGATTAGAACGAGGTCGCTCTCATTGATTGGCAACGCCGGCAACTCGACATCCCTTTCGGGAAACCATCCAATCGCATCATCCTCGGCCGAAGGCTCCGAGAATGTCTGTTCATTATTTCTCACTTTTCTTTCCTTTAACGCGGCCCTCTTCGCCGGGTCAGTAGGCTCGGCTTCTTCCAATTCAGCGGTTGGGTAACGTCGTACGGCCTCCTCATGACGTAATTGTGGTACCGTGCGAAGACTTTGCTGACCAGATTGAGCGGTAGTCGATGGATTCTTAAATCCAGTCACCGAAAGCATTAATGTCACTACCACACAAACAAGAATGAACCACGTGGTTTTGTGTATTTGCATCGCTTGACTCCTTCTTCCGCTGATAAAAGGCGAGTCTGTGAAGAATCGTCTAATGGGTCGACCAGCAACCTATGATCAAGCTCGTCTGGCGCTATCGAAATAAGCGTGGAAATAATCTTTCAGTTCTATCGTCGTATCAATGTGAAGTGTTCTGGGTTTGGTTTCCTGCATCTGCTTCGATTGAAACCAAAATCTCATATCCTATTCCGGTCTGGTGCCACCCGGTGACCATGTTTTCAAGCTTTCGACCTTTGCGGTAACACTATACAACACGTTTGGATTGGGAAAATTCCCTGTTCCTGGAATATGGAAGCATTGGCAGCTCGATCTTCGCGCGGGGTGCGAAATCAAAAATCAGGAATTTCTCACCATGCGAAGCATATTCAACCTTCAACACAGCAACGCGATCATTCCCATTGTTTACAATTACGATCTTGTCACTCGTATCTGGTGAAAGCATTTCCTGTCCACACCTCAGGACAGAATCACTAATCCAATCCGAATCCGGCAACTCTTTTGAAAACTAATGGTCTGACTCCTCACGATAAAACTTGTCATCGACAAGGATGACTTCAGATCTTCTAAGCGCCGTGAGTTTGACTTGCTGAACCGTTGAGGAAGATTGCTCCCTTCCCTCCAGTCTGATGACAAGGTTTTTCTGAGGCGAGGCGGTCTCGAGGTTGAAGTCCAGCTCTGAAAACGGTCTACAAGACGCAATCAGGCAAACTGCCAGAAGGCAAAAAATGTCGGGAGATTTGTGCTTCATCGTGTGGCGGTAGCGAGGTAACCGGGCCGCGCGCGGACCGCTACGTTCTTTCGTGTCGTCTCGACTTTGATCTTTCGATAACGGTCGTCACGCTCTTTGTTGAGCGGGTAATAACCGAGCAGGTATTGCGTGCGTAACTCAGCCGCGATCTGTCCGAAGGCGTCAGGCAACGATGCGAGCGTGTCCGCGCTCAACAGTCGCCCCCCAGACTTTTCTGCCAGTTCTTTCAAATAACTGTCGGCCGTCGCATAGGCCATGTCCAACATTCTCCCGATCGAATCATCGGAAGGACGACTCGTCGGCGCAGGTACGCCAGGCCTCGAATCAGGGATGCGCGGAGTCGTCCGATCGCGATCGGAAGGCATCGGCGCCCTGTCCTCAGGACCACCAGTCGGCGCTGGACCACCATTCGGATCCGGATAACGGTTGCGCTCCTCCTCACGGCGACGGCGCATGATCTCGCCAGCGGACGGCAATCCAAGCGGACCAGTTGTCCGCTGCGAGCCGGACGTTGGCACTCCATCGCCGCCCGGAAAAGTCGGCGCAGTCGTTCCACTCGGCGGCGGCTTCCTGATCGTGTCGATTGTCGGCAGCGACGGCGTGACTTGCTCTGACTGTTCTCGCGCCAATCGTTCAGTGGTTGCGCGCGTGTCGTAGCGAATCGGATAGATGACTACGCCTTCCTCGTCGAGATAACGGACCGTGCCTTCGAACGTCGCTTTGTCGCTGTACCAATCCATGCCGTCACTAAACAGCACGATCGCTCTGCGGCCACGAATCTTCCGCAACGTATTCATCGCAAGGGTAACGGCGTCGTAGACCTTGGTTCCCTCGCCTGATCGCGTGCTGTTGATCGCGGTGCGCAAAACCTCTCGGTCGGATGTGAACTCGTTTAAGTCGTTAACCTTGTCGTCAAAAGCGATGATCTTGACGCGATCGACGGGCTGCAACTGCTGCACGAAAGTAAACGCTGCGTTCTGAATCTGTCGGAGATGATCTTTTGTGCTGGAGCTGGTGTCGAGCATCAGCACGACATGAAACGGAGCGGCGACTTTGCCGAAGAAAGCGACTTCCTGTTGCACGCCGTCTTCCGAAATTTTGAATTCTTCCTGGCGGAGGTCGGTGATGTAGAGTCCATCGCGGCTGGTTGCGATTATCGGGACGGTGACGAGATCAGTTTCGGTCTTGAGTGTCTCGAGATCTTCAGGCGGCTCTGGCGGTGTTGCGGAGGGTTGCGGCGGCGCTGGCTGTTTTTGAGTGGCTGGCTTCGATTGAGCGAAGACAGCGGTCAGCGCCAGCACGACTACCAAAAAAATGGAAAAGGCATGACGCGATGCAGGTGAAAGCATTCAGTCCCTCCTCACGCAAAACCCGTCAATCGAACTTTAGAAGAAAAGAGGCGCAGAAACCAGTCGGCGGTTAGGATGTTGGCGTTGAAGATAAAGTTTCCCGAGGTTTTCTCTGTGCAACCTCTGTGTCCCTCTGTGTCTCTGTGGTAAGAATCGGGAAACCACCACAGAGACACAGAGGACACAGAGGTTGCACAGAGAAGAGTTTAATTACCGGCTGCGGGACGGAATCTGACGGCTGATGCGTCGCTTCTCGACTCGCTCGACACTGAACACGCCGGAAGCGTGCACGTCTCCATTCGCGGCCATGATCTGAATGCGACCGGCGCACACCAACCAAAGCAAACTCCGAGGCGACGAAAAAACCATTCGCCAACACGAGCACAAGCACCAACAGAATGTAGAGCGCGGTAAGCATCGATTGTTAGTCTTTGTAAACCTCAGCAACGTGAGCTCTCGGGAAAATGAGCGACAGCAAAATCGATAAACCAATCACGCCGCAGATGATTCCCAGCGAAACCCAGATCGGGAAATGACCGCCGAACAGTTGATTCAACCAGACCATCTTCAAGCCAACGAACACGAGCACGACACCGAGCCCGTACTTCAACAGGTAAAACTTGTCGACCGCGTCTGCAAGCATGAAGAAGAGCGCGCGCAGACCGAGGATCGCGAAGATGTTTGAGGTGAAGACGATGAGCGGCTCTTTTGTCACCGCAAAGATCGCGGGCACCGAATCGACCGCGAAGATGATGTCAGTCGCTTCGAGAAAGACGAGCGCAACGAGCAGCGGCGTCGCAAAGCGTCTGCCGTCGATCTTGGTAAAGAACTTCCCGCCTTGCAGGTTTGGCGTGACTGGAATCACGCGACGCAGCAACCTGATCAGAAAATTCTTTTCGGGATCTACACCTTTCTCTTTCGCGAAGAAGATCTTCAAACCCGTGAAGATCAGAAACAGGCCGAAGAACACAACCACCCAGTGATACCGCATGAGCGCTGCACCAAGGACGACAAAGATCGCTCGAAAGATCAGTGCTCCGAGAATGCCGTAGAACAAGACCCGATGCTGATACTTCGCCGGGATCGAGAAGTAAGAGAAGACCATCACGAAGACGAAGATGTTGTCGACCGACAGCGACTTCTCGATCACGTAGCCGGTGAGAAACTCGAGCGACACTCGCCACGCTTCGGCGTTCGGGTCAAATCCCGGTATCGCCATGAGCCGCGGGTCCTGGGGAAACTTCCAGAGCGCGTACTGGTAAAGAAGAAAGTTGAAGATCAGCGAGAGCGTGATCCAAACGACGCTCCACGTGGCTGCTTCACGAAATCCGACGGCGTGTGCTTTGCGGTGAAAGATGCCGAGATCGACGGTGAGAAAAATGAGAACGAGACCAA
>DASYFE010000036.1:0-18310 GCA_036498585.1 Pyrinomonadaceae bacterium
ACGCCGGCGTTATCGGAATGGATAAGTCTGACGTTATCGCGCGTTTTACTTCAGTGACGGCGCGGCGTGCGGAACATTCAACGGGGCAGGTGAGGATCTGCGCCGCCGTGTTGGACATTGATGAGGGTTCGGGGAAGGCCAGGAAGATCGAACGATTAAATCTGAGCCACGATTAAGATCAGCCACAAAAGTGCTTTTTGTGCCTTTTGTGGCTAATTTCCGATGCGTCGCAGTTTTCTTGCAAGGCCAATTCGACCTTCGAGGTCAGCCTTCATCTCGGGTCGCATTCGGAGACATTCATCGAAATCTATTTGCGCTTCGCTATCGCGTCCGAGATATACCTTGGCGAGTCCTCGATTGAAAAACGCCCAGGGGATTTGCGGGTCAAACTCGACCACGCGATTGAAGTCTTCAATTGCTTCCAGCATCTTACCTTTCAACATCAAGGCTGTGCCGCGTCCCTGGTAAGCCCACGCCATTCTCGGGTCGAGCTTGATCGCACGCTCAAATTCGGCGATAGCACGATCAAATTCTTTCATCTCGACATAAACGTAACCGCGCTGGTAGTACGGTTCGGGAATGCGGTTATTGATCTCGATCGATCGGTTGAGATCGACGAGCGCGCCGGCAGAGTCTCCGAGATCCAGTTTTAGACTGCCGCGATTACTGTAGGCTTCAAAGAAGTCCTTTCTTAGTGCGAGTGCACGATCGAGATCTTTCATCGCGGCCTGCAGATCGCCTTTCGCGCGTAACGACGCGGCACGATTCAGGTAGATGTCGGCCAGACCTGGTCTTATCTTCAGGGCCTGATCGAAATCTTCTATGGCGCCTACGTAATCATTCTTCTTGAAGCGCGCCAATCCACGATTGTTGTAAGCGTTTGCTGTAAAAGGATCGACGACGGTGACGCTTTCCGCTGAGTAATCAGTGAGTGAGTTACCCAAACGGCTGTCCGAGCTCTTGCTTATGTTGAAATGCGAGCTCAGGCGGATGGCGCGTGTGTATTCTTCAATCGCACCGTCAAAGTCGCCATTACCACCTTTTTTCATGGCGTCTTTGAAGTGATTGAGAGCAGCTTCGGGGGTTCGCGTCTGGGAGAAGACCGTTATCTGGAGCAGCAGGGAGACAAGTGCAAACGGGATCGCATAGCGGCGCATGGTAGACCCTCCCTAGGTTGAAGCTCGTCCACCGGGTGCGCTAAGATGCGGGCGTCGACGATGCAGCTTGAGCGCCGCGAGGCGATCGAACTTGTATTGTCATCCAGAGCCTCGTTGCTATCGGAAGTAGTGACGAGGCTTTCGATTTGGTGCCGGTGTCAGGCACCGGCTCTGAAAGTAAAACGAACGAAGTTGAAAAAAGTTACAAAAGATCTGGGGCTCTGAATCAGAAACACCGTGGCGGGAAAAGTTGTGACAGGAAGAAAGTATATGTCCTATACGTCCTATAGGACCTATATCCGAAATTTTATTCAGGTGCGGTTTCGCTCGGCACGATTGCGCCGGGATGAGATTTGATCAATGGCGGTGCTAACAATCTCTGGGCATATCCTTCGGGAAACGAACGCACACGTCCGCGTGAATCAGTGATGACGTGTCCCGTTTCGCCTTCGGCAACGACCTGTCCGTTGGATGCGCGTACGATCTCGTATCCGAAGCGAAGTGAGCGTTTACGTAATTCTGTAATGTGTGTACGAACTATTAGTTCATCGTCGTAATAAGCGGGAGCCTTGTAGCGGCAATACGACTCAGCGACAACGAGGAACGCGTCTTCATTCTCTTCCATGTCGCGATAAGAAAAACCGCGGGCGCGACAGTAATCCGTTCTGCCGATTTCGAACCAGACTAAATAGTTGGCATAATAAACTATGCCCATCTTGTCAGTTTCGGCGTAACGCACACGAAGCAAGGTTTCGTGCCAAACGTCGAATACATCTTCAGGGGCAGGGCTTGTCATCTGAGCAAAGCCTTCCGAACTCATAGCAAGAGGGTTCCCGATCCTTGGTTTAGCTGTAAACGTTTAGCGGACTATAAGAGTGAAAGACCAATATGTCAAAGCAAATTAGCGCGGGGCTGGCCCTGTTGATCGTGTTCTGTCTCGGTACGGGCAGTTTTCTGCCAAAAGGACAGGCCCAGACCGGGGCAGCAAGCCGTACCCAACACGCAGCCATCGTCTCGATGACGGCCGAGATGCTCAGGGAAACGAGCGAGCTTCGCGAGCTCTCGATACTCAGATCCGTGAAGAGTGGTGCCCAGTCTCGCCGTGAGATCGAGCGCATGATCGTCAAGAATCTCGATACCGACACGACTCCGGCCGAGATGCACGCCGCTGAAGTGTTGCTCAAGGTATTCGGCCTTGCGCCGAAAGAATTTGCTTACCGGACATTTTTGATCAAGCTCCTGACGGAACAGGTTGCGGGTTACTACGATCCGAAGGCGCAGCAGTTTTACCTCGCCGATTGGATCGAGTTCGAAGGCCAGAAGCCAGTCATGGCCCACGAGCTTACGCACGCGCTCCAGGATCAGCACTTCAATCTGAAGCGCTTCGAGAATTGGCCCAAGGGAGATTCTGACGCCGAGCTCGCCGCACACGCGCTGATCGAAGGCGATGCGACTCTCGCGATGACGCTCTACATGGCGAAAAACCCACTGGTTGCTCTCGCCTTTATTCGCAGCCTGGGCGGTGACGAATCGACGGAACAGTTCAAACAGGCGCCACGCGCCTTACGCGAGTCGTTGTTGTTTCCCTATGAAGAAGGATCGGCATGGGCCACGCAGGTCTACAAGCGCGGTGGCTGGGAAATGGTTTCGCGAGCGTTTATAACCTTGCCGCAATCGAGCGAGCAGATTCTTCATGCTGATAAATACTTTTCTTACGAAGCGCCGCAGAAACTTGCGCTGCCGGATTTCAAGAGCGTGCTTGGCCCAACGTGGAAGAGGATCGACTACGACGTGAATGGCGAGTGGGGGAATTATTTAATCCTCGATCAATTTTTGAATGACGCAACGATTTCGAAGCGGGCGTCGGCAGGTTGGGGCGGCGATCGTTTCGCGCTTTATGAAACGGGCAAGCCGGACGAGGTCTTTGTCGCGCAGCTAACTGCCTGGGACACGCCGCTCGATGCACAAGAGTTTTTCGATGCTTATGCAAAGCGCACGGCGAAGCGATATCCTGACGCGCAGGAGTTGTCGTCGAGCCCCGATAGGATCGAATGGCAAACTTCAACCGGCGGAGTCGCAATGGAACTGCGCGGTTCGCGCGTCGCCATTGTTGAAGGTTTTCCTTCGTCAACTGACGCTAATACACTGCTTCGCACGATCTGGCAGCAAAGATAAGGTTCAATAACACAGCTGATGAAAAAGTCTGATAGCGGCACTGCCACAAAACAACCGTCACGCCTGCGTGAGCTCAGTGATCAACTTCTGCAACTCGAGACGCGGCTGCGCAGTGGTGGCGGTCCGGACAAGATCGATCGCCAGCACCAGCAAGGTAAGCTGACGGCACGAGAACGGATCGAGTTGTTGCTCGACAAGGGTTCCTATTCACAGGAAATCGGATTGCTGGTCGCGTACGACCAGTATGACGGTGGTGCGCCGGCTGCGGGCGTCGTGACTGTGGTTGGTCGGGTTGAAGGCAGGGAAGTCGTCGTTGTTGCGAATGACGCGACGGTGAAAGCGGGTTCGTGGTGGCCTGAGACTATTAAGAAGATTTTACGCGCGCAGGAGATCGCGATGCGCTCGCGCGTGCCGATCATCTATCTCGTTGATTCTGCGGGTGTGAATCTTCCGTACCAGGGTGGTGTTTTCCCGGGCCAGTATGGCGCTTCAAGGATCTTCTATTACAACTCGATCATGCGTCGCTATTTGAAAGTGCCGCAGATCTCGGCGGTGATGGGACCGTGCATCGCGGGTGGTGCTTATTTGCCGGCGCTGTCTGACATCATCATCATGGTTGAGGGAACGTCGTTCATGGGTCTGGGCGGCGCCAACCTTGTGAAAGGCGCGACTGGTCAGACAATCGACAACGAAACACTCGGCGGTGCTCGTACGCACAATGAGTTGTCAGGCGTGGCGCACTACCGAGTCGCCGATGACCAGACTTGTATTGAGAAAATTCGCGAGTTTGTGTCGGAGTTACCAAAGCCGGCGAGTGCGAGTGAGTCTGAGGGCGAGCCTTTGCGACCAGCGGAAGAGCTTTACGAGATCATTCCCGAAAATCACCGGCAGCCGTACGACGTGAGAAAGTTGCTCGAGTGTTTACTCGACGATGGTCATCTCGACGAGTTTCAGGCTGACTATGCGAAGGAGATGATCACAGGTCATGGTCGCGTTAGTGGCATCCAGGTCGGAGTGATCGCGAACCATCGAGGAATGGTGCGCGTGCCGGGCGGCAAGCCCCCGCGCTTCGGCGGGATCATTTATACGGAGTCGGCGGAGAAGGTCGCTTACTTCATCGAGACCTGCAATCGACATCACACGCCGTTGTTGTTTGTGCAGGATGTTTCCGGATTCATGGTCGGGTCTGACGCTGAGCACTCCGGAATCATTCGCGCTGGGGCGCAGTTTGTCGAAGCAATGGCGACTGCGACTGTTCCGAAGATCGTTCTGACTGTGAATCACGCTTCCGGCGCGGGCTACTACGCGATGGCAGGGCAAGGCTTTGATCCAGATTTCATCTTCAGTTGGCCCACCGGTCGCATGGGAGTGATGGAAGGCGATTCGGCGGTGCAGGCTGTGTTTGGGAGTCAACTGGAGAAGTTGAAGAAGAGTGGTGGGTCGCCTGACGAAGCGTTAACGGCTGAGATGGATAAGGTGCGTGAGACTTACGATATGGAGCTGGATGCGAAGTACGCAGCCGCGCGTGGGTTTGTAGATGCGGTGATCACGCCCGAGACGACGCGAGCGGCGTTAGACCTTGCGGTACGTACCGCGCAGAACTACTCCGGCCCACATCTCGGGCAGTTCGTGTTGCCGCCGTCTTTAGTTTAGAGAGGTAGGCGTTCTATCCGGTCGCGCATATCTGATTCTGTAGAACACTCCAGCACAATTACTAAATCATTTATCGCTCGACCGATTTCCAACTGTTCAGGAACAAAAATCACTCCTGCCATCGGTTCGCCTTCAGCTACTAACTGGTTGGCGTCACGAACCAAAGTCTTAAAATCATGAGTCAGCAGGATCCTCTGTTCATTAGCGGCCCATCTGAGCAACACCAGATCGGGTGAGCCCGCTAATCCGACATCTCTAACGGACACGAAATCCAACTGCGGCAAGCGTCGAGCTAGACCTCGCATGATGTTGTTATCGACGTTTTCGTCTGTGAGGAGACGAATCATTTTTTGATGTGGTGAGGTTAGGTTCTGTTCATCTCTTCTTTGCGGCGAAGAAACTCTGCTTTAAAGCGAAGAAGCTTCTCGCGATGTTCTTTGTACCCAGGTTGACTTTCTATCGATCGCAGAAGTCTTTCACCTTCTTCCTCCACTTGCTGAAGGTACTCGTCGGCGTCGGCTTTGTTATCGAAGTACCAGGCGAGGATTTCTTTGATTTGCGCGATCGAGACTGTGGGAAAGCTGTCGTGAATTTCCTGGGCCATATCCCCCATTTGCATCCGGTGCACGATTGTCTCTAGTGTCACGCGTGAGTTTCGCACCCGTACACCCCCAGTCTCCAACTGGACCAGCGGTACTGTGTGAGGAAAGTTAAACCGTTTGTCTTCCATGTCGCGCATTGTATCTCTTTTGCCGGTCCGGGCAAACAGCCACCTCCAACACTTCCGACACACGTGTTACAAAAAGGTGTTCGTTAAGCAGCACTTTCTTCAAGACCCTCCCACACAGTACACTTACCTCTCAATAGGCTCCAGATCTTAAGCTCCCTACCCCGTCAGGGAAGGTTGGTAATGATGTATCCGAACAGATCGTGTGGTTTGGATTTATTAAACTCTCATACTCACTTATGCCCGACTGAGAGCAGTCTCAGAAAACAAGGCAGCCCAGGAAAATGAACCCGATTCGTGTGTTAATCGCCGATGACCACGCGCTGGTGCGCGCGGGTATTCGAGCCCTCGTCGAAAGGATCGACGGCGTCGTCGTTGTCGGCGAAGCGGGCAAAGGTAGTGAAGCGCTTGAGCTGGTCCGACAACTCGGTCCAGACCTCATACTCCTCGACATCACCATGCCCGACGGTAACGGCTTCGAGGTCCTGGACCAGGTAACCAAGCGATATCCGGAGATCAGAGTCATCGTCCTGACGGTCCACGAAGCAGGTGAATACGCCTTACGCGCCGTGCGTGAGGGCGCAGCTGGCTATTTACCAAAGAGTGCGGCCAGCATTGAACTCGAACAGGCTATCCAGACGGTAATCCGTGGCGAACGATACATTTCCCCGGAAACCGCTCAGAATACGATCTTCGAAGTCACCAATCGCTCCACGAAGCGAGATCTGCTGGCCACCCTCAGCCCGCGACAACGCGAGGTCCTGCGCCTCATCGCCGAAGGAAAAACCACTAAACAGATCGCCCAGGTGCTGGAAATCAGCGTAAAGACTGTTGAGACTCACCGGGCGCAGCTAATGGAACGGCTGGGTATTCACGACGTGGCCGGACTGGTCCGTTACGCGATAATCGTGGGCCTCATAGAAGTCGAATAGCTGGTCTAAACCCGCCAAGTGGGGCAAAACGCTCAGGAATAGTCTGAGTCAAATTCAGGAAACTCCCCAATTGCGCGCCCTTTTATTACCGCTTAACCTCTACATGCTGAATGGTTTACATAGCTCGTGCTTGTTGGGTACTACGTAATTGCCAGTCATAGGCGAACCCTCTCAAATCTAACGACCGGGCTAATACGTGCCTCAGGCACTGGTAGGTCGAAGGCGGCTTTGATTGAAATCCTACGAGACGCGCGCGTTGTAAACAGGGTGAAATCCTCGCGCGTGGAAAGAGGGACGACGGCCAGGGCGAGGTTGTCGTCCCTCTCCTAAATTCTCAAATCCCAGGGAAGTTTTGGTAGTGGAGGTTGAGCGAGCATGACGAGTATCGCTAATGCAGGAAACGCGCACGCGCTTGTGAGAGAAGATGAGAACCGGGCACGCGAAATGGCAGAGGGAGTTCAAGGAACCTCACCCACGCCACGCTCGGCTGCGTACCATTCAGACGTTGAGCTGGCCGGACGCAGCCAGGCGTTTGTCGAGATGATGAAACAGGTGGACGTTGTTTCAGGGACAAACTCGCCTGTCCTTTTGACAGGCGAGCCGGGCACAGGTCAGGAGGTCGTGGCTGCCGCCATTCATCATCGCAGCGACCGTAGCGATCGGCCTTTCATTATGATCAACTGCACCGACATACCGGCCGAGTTGATTGAAGCAAGGCTCTTCGGAGAGGAAGATCAAAAAGGACTGCTGGAGGAAGCAGACGGTGGCACCGTTTTTCTCGACGAGGTCACGCAGACGAATCCGTCCGTGCAATTCAATCTGACGCACCTCGTGCAGACAGGTGAGCTGAGTCGCGTTGCATCGAGCGAAGCGCACAAGGTTAACTTGCGGCTGATTGTTGCCAGTACCTGTAACCTCGATCAGGAAGCTGCGACAGGGCGATTCTCCAACGAGCTATTCAATGTGCTGAGCGCAGTCTCGATCGCTTTACCATCGTTACCGGATCATCCTGAAAACATTTCACCTGAGACTTCTGCTCATGTTGATGACGACCTGGTCACGCTCTCGACCATCGAGGGACGCCACGTTGCCCGTGTGCTCGAACACACGCGCGGAAACAAACAAGCCGCGGCGCGTATTCTCTCGGTCGATCGCAAGACCCTCGATCGCATGATCAAGCGACACAACATTGACTGCCATCACCGGTCCAAAGCGAAGTCTAACGGGCACAAAGCATAAAATTGTATTCTCCACCTTTTTGAATAGTCTCTGCGGTCCTCTGCGTATCTCTGGCGGGCCGCAGAGATAAAAGCTTGACACTGGTTCGAGAGGCTTGCTAAGTTCTGGCCTCCGTGAAGAAACTCCTGCTTGTTCTTGCTGTCGTCGTACTGTACGTGCTTCATCAGGACATCTGGTTCTGGCGAAGTTCCCGCCTGGTTTTTGGTTTCATCCCTATCGGGCTCTTCTATCAAGGATGCTTCTCAGTGGCCGCCGCGCTCCTGATGTGGCTGTTGGTGACTTATGCCTGGCCGTCTCATCTTGAACAAGAGGTTGAGGAAACAGACACCAGGGAGGACGCTGCCCGTTGATTCCCGCAATCGTAGTTTTCCTGTATCTCGCCACCGTTCTCTATATCGGCATCTTTGCTTTTCGACACGCGAAAGGAAAAGAAGAGGCTGAAGACTACTTCCTGGCGAGCCGCTCGCTTGGCCCATTCGTGTTCCTGTTCTCGCTTTTCGGCACGAACATGACCGCGTTCGCGATTCTCGGATCGTCGGGACATGCATTCAACAACGGCATCGTAACGTTCGGCTTGATGGCGTCGTCCTCAGGCCTCGTGATTCCAATCACGATCTTCCTGATTGGCACGCGCGTGTGGGCGCTCGGCAAGAAGTACGGCTTCATGACGCCTGTGCAGATGTTTCGAGATCGTTGGGAATGCAGTCACATCGGAACTGTGATCTTCGTCGTGCAAGCCGTGCTGCTCGTGCCGTACATCATCATCGGCATCATGGGCGGCGGCACCACGCTCTACACGATCAGCGGCGGGTTCGTACCATTCTGGTTTGGCGGCGCAATCGTCGCGCTGGTGGTGATGAGTTACGTCTTCTTCGGCGGTATGCGCGGTACTGCATGGGTCAATACTTTTCAGACGGTGCTTTTCCTGTGCTTCGGCGCGGTGGCGTTAGCCGTCATCGGCATCGGCATGGGTGGCTTTCGCACCGCGGCGCAGGCTTTACAATCAGCACCAGCGACGTCTTGGTTGCTCACGCGCGAACGCATCTCGCCATACTACTTTTTCAGTTACACGTTCATCCCGCTCTCAGCGATCGCGTTTCCACATATCCTGATCTTCTGTTTGACTGCGCGCAAGATGGCGCAGTTTAAGAAGACGGTCATCTTTTACCCGATCTGCATACTCGCGATCTGGTTGCCATGCGTGTTTCTTGGCGTGATGGCCAACCGCGTAGACATTCCGCAGATCCACGAAAAGCAGGAAGCGCGACGCGTGCTTGCGACGCAGGGACGCACGATGGATCCCGAACACCGCGATGAGCTGCGTGAGAAGGCAGCCGCCGACGATGTGATCATGCTGCTATTGCAACACTATGCGCCACTGTGGCTGGCTGGATTGCTGGGTGCAGGGATCATGGCCGCCGTGATGGCCAGCGACTCGCAGATTCTCGCTCTCTCAACCATGTTTACGGAGGACGTCTTCGCCTTTTACGGCGGTAAGCGCCGCTTCGGCGAAGCGGTACAGGTCCAGACCGGACGACTATTTATCGTTCTGATCACGCTCTTTGCTTACATTGTCGCGTTGCAAGCACCGGAAACGATCTTTGAGCTCGCGATCCAGTATGCGTTCTCCGGTTATGCGGCGTTGTCACCACTGCTGATTGCAGCGTTGTTCTGGAGAGGAAGCACCAAGTGGGGCGCGCTCGCGGTCACTGTTTGGACCGCAGCCACCGTCATTGCTGTCGCTGTTTTGCAGTCGATGGTTCCGGCGCCGGCGCCTGGGCCAGCGACGGTTGTGTGGGCGCCCGGAGGCGTTGAGATCTTAACTCGAACTCCCGGCGGCACGGCGGTCTATGGATTCATGCCGGTCGTGCCGATGGTGATTGGATCGACTTTGTTGATGATCGTCGTATCACTGCTCACTCAGAAACCCGCCACGAGTACCTTGGCCAAGTATTTTGGAGGTCGAAAGCCGTGAAGAGACTCATTCTGCTGTTTGTTGTCATCGCGTGTGCTTCGTCTTATGCAGTTGGTCAAACTGGTAAACGCCGTGCAGTGAAGACCGGGCCTCCGAATGGGATCTTCACGCCCGCGATCATCACGGGCGATCTTGTCTTTACATCCGGACAGATCGGGATCGATTCGAAGACTGGTCAGCTTGCTGAAGGTTTTGAAGGACAGTTTCAGCAGGTGTTCAAGAATCTGACGGCAGTGCTTGATGCTTCCGGCAGCAGCATCGAACACGTGGTGAAGGCGACTGTGTTTCTTGCCGACATGAACGACTACAACACGTTGAATGAGCTTTACAGAAGCAGTTCAAAGGCGATCCACCCGCGCGCACGACTGTGCAGGTGGCGCGCCTGCCTCGTGACGCGCGCATTGAAATCGAAGTCGTCGCGGTGTTGAAGTAAGAGTTAGACAGGATTTCTATCTTGTTAATCCTGAACAATCTTGTAAATCCTGTCTACAACTACCCGAAGCAATACAACCGCCCATCCTGGGATCCGATCACGATACGTCCATTCGCGATTGCCGGTGACGCTGACAGCGGCGCGCCGGCATTAAACTCCCAAAGCTTCGTGCCGTTGCCCAAGCTTAACACATAAAACCGCCCGTCATTCGATCCCACAAACACGCGGTCACCCGCTATCGCCGGCGACGATTCAACTCGAGCGCGCGTCGCAAACGTCCACGCCGCTTTCCCCTGCAACGTCAAACCGTGAACCAGCTTGTCGCGCCCACCAATAACTATGCGTTCTCTCGTCACCGCAGCCGACGAATAAAACGGAAACTTCCGTTCCGGATGCTCATAACGCCAGTTAACTTTGCGCTCCGCGAGATTGACCCCCAACACTTCGTTGTCGAACGTGCCGTAGAATGCCAGACCGTCTCGCAACGCCGGTGACGCGCCCGTATACGCACCCGACGAAACGTTGAAGACCTCTTTGCCATCCGAAATCCGAATCGCGCGAAACAGCTCATCACAGCCCGCGATGAACGCCATGCCGTCGGTGATACCGGGCGTAGAATGCACTGGACCATTCGTCTTGAACTTCCAAATAAGCGAGCCATTGCGCGCTGAGAGGCAATAAAGATTTTCGTCGTAAGAGCCGATCAAAACTCGATCGCCGACCACGACCGGCGACGACTTGATCTCGCCGTTGGCTTTGAACGCCCACAACTTTTTACCGTCAGTAGCGCTTATCGCATTCAGCCAGCCGCCCAGATCGCCGATGTAGACGACGCCGCTGCCGTAAGCCGGTGACGACTCGCCGATCGGATTTCCCGTCGGAAATCTCCAGTAGACCGATCCGTTTTCAAGACTGAGCGCAACGAGCTCGCCCTTTTGCGAACCAACGAAGACTGTGCCGCCGACGATCGCTGCCGACGACTCGATCGATTCGCCCGCTTCGTAAGTCCATAGCGGCTTAAGTGAATCGGGAACGTTCGACTGCGAAACTCCGGTCAGCAACTGATTGCCGCGAAACTGCGACCAGTTGTTCGCAGGGGCCTCCTGGGCCAACACGGCGACGGCGAGGCAAAGGATTACAAAGATACTTTTCAATAAACGCATTGGTAGATTTCGATCGCTCCCTGCTTATCGAAAGGTCTTGGATTGAACGTGCCCGTCCACTGCTCAGCGGCTTCGGAAGCGAGCTCAGGCAACTCCGAATCGTCGATGCCGGCCGCGCGTAGGCTGGTGCGCAAGCCGCCAATCTCCGCGAGCTCCTCGAGTCGTCGCGCGAGCGCCTCAGTTGCCGTTACGCCATTCGATTGTCCGGCAACGCTGGACCAGGAAAGAAGCCGAAAATAATCGTTGAATGCGAACCTTTCGTTCCAGCGCACGACTGACGGCAACAACATCGCGATCGCTGCTCCGTGCGCCGTTCCATAACGCGCAGTCAAAGGATTCGCACATGCATGAGTTGCGCCGAGCATCGAGTTCTCGATCGCGACGCCGGCGTAGTACGCGCCTAATTGCATCGCTCCGCGCGCTCCGAGATTGTCCGGCTGGCTAAGCACGCGCTCGTAATTCGGCTCGAGCAGTCGCCACGCTTCGCGCGAGAAGAGCTCAGAAAGAGGATTGCGTTTGGTCGTCACGTAAGTCTCGACGGCGTGTGCAATCGCATCGAAGCCGGAGGTCGCTGTAATGCCTCGCGGTTGCGAAACCGTGAGCGCTGGGTCGAGGAGCGCGACGCGAAACGCTGCCTTCGGATCGCCGCACGCCATCTTCGCGTGCGTCTCCGCGTCGGAAATCAACGCGTAACTTTGTCCTTCACTTCCGGTGCCGGCGGTCGTCGGTATCGCAATCATCGGCAGCATCGGCTGGGTCGCCTTGCCGTAGCCGCGATAGTCAGACATGCGACCACCGTTAGTCAGCAGAAAATTGATGCCCTTGGCGCAGTCCATTGAGCTGCCGCCACCCAGTCCGATGATCGAATCGATCTTCAGCGGCGCGACGAACGCGGTTCCGTTCTCGACCATGCGAGAGTCGGGATTGACTTCGAAGTCGTGAAAACGAATGACCTCAACACCAGCCTTCTCAAGTGGCCCAACGGCTTCGTCGACGTGCCCTGATGCAACCAGACCATGATCCGCGACTAGCAGCGTGCGTCGAAAATTCAGCTCGCGCGCAAGCTCGCCGAGGCGCTCAATTGCACCAGCGCCAAAGACCACTCGCGTCCGCGGTTGAAAATCGAAACTCTTCATTTGTTTTAGCCGCAAAAAGGCACAAAAAGCACGAATGATCGATGAAACCAGAAGATACTATTTGTGCTTCTTGTGCCTTTTGTGGCTCAATTCTTTGCTGTTGCCGGCTTGCCTGCGGCGGCTTCAGACAGTGCGTACAGTTGATTGCGATTCGAGATGTAGAGCACGCCGTTAGCCGGAACCGGCGTCGAATAAACAGAGCTGCCCATGTTTATCTCGCCGATGACCTTCTTCGTTTTGCCTTCCTGCAAAATCACAACGTCGCCGTCTTCGTCGCCGAGATAAATCTTGCCGTCGATCAGCATCGGCGATCCCCAAACAGCCGCGAAGAGATCGTGGGTCCAGTAGACCTGACCTGTCTTCGCATCGAGACAGTGGAGGAAGCCGCTGAAATCAGACTGATAAACGAGACCGTCTTTGATAGCCGGCGTCGAAATCGAGCGACGAATCTTGTCGTAGTGCCACACGAGTCCGGTTTTCGTAATATCACCGCGCTTGGTTGCGTCGATGCAGTACATGTGGCCCACACCCTCGCCGTGTTCCGGATCCTGCCCGTTCGAGATATAGACGTGATCCTGGTAAACCACCGGCGTGCTGATCAGCTCGTTGCGCGTCTTGGGCCAGACTGAATCTTTCGGGTTTGTATCAAACTCCCAGAGCTTCTTGCCCGTCTGCGCTTCATAGCCGCGAATCCAGCCGTCGCCTTGTCCGTGAATGAGCTGGACTACACCGCCGATTGTTCCGACCGTCGGTGACGACCACTGCCCGTGCAGGATGCGATCCTCAACCGAGTTATCTTCCCAAACGAGCTTGCCCGTCTTTTTGTTAATGGCAATGATTGCCGGCGCTTTCGGTGACGGGATGTTGACGTGACTTTCATCCTGCCCGTTGGATGTACTAACGAAGATCAGATCTCCGTACATCACCGGCGATGAGTTTGCGAGGTTGTGCGGCAGTGATCCGACTTCCTCCATCATGTCGAACTTCCAGACGATGTCGGCGTTCGTCTCACCAGTCAGCTTCTCATCGGTGACTGGACCATCATTTTCCTTGTCGCGAAAGCCCTGCGTGTCGAGACACATCAGCTCAGCGCGATTGGAAATGTAATAAACGCGATCTCCGTCGACTAAGGGTGATGAAGCAACGCCCTGATAAGGCCAGTCGTTCACGCGGCCGGTAGCCAGCTTGTCATGGACCATCTGCCACATGAACTGGCCGTCTGCCTCGCGAAAGGCCATCAAGATGCCCTTGTCACCCGTGATCTTCGGGTCGCGTAGTCCTTCGTTATTGGTGCCGACGAAGACCATGCCACCCGAGACAACCGCGTTGCCATACGACTGCGAGCCGAGTTGGGCCACCCACTTCACGTTCTTCTTCGTCTTAACGTCCCAGCTCGTCGGCAGTCCCTTCATGTTGGACACCATGTTGCGATCTGGTGTGCCGCCCCACATGGGCCAGTCGCCGGAACCCGGATCGGAGGCCGAAACTAATGGCGCCAGGGCGCAAACAGCAGCACTGAGCAGCGTTAGAAAAATGATAGCGTTGGATTTTGTGCTTTTAATTCTCATTTGTTTGCGTACACCTTTATGTTGTCGAAATAGAGTTCCGCGAGGCCGTTGCCGAATATTCCGGGCGCGCCCTGGCGATTTGGAATCGGGTCCACCCGTTCGATCAGCCACGCGCTGGGTTCGGGCTCGTTTGCGGGCCATGCCTTGCCGCGAGCGCGTGTCGTCCCGTCAGGCAGATTCGCGACTTCCAGTTTAAGACGGTACCAAGTGTCGGGCTTCCAGGTGAAAGGCACACTCTTCGTACGCTGGATCTCAGGTTGCCACGGCTCGAGATGCAGCATCTGGCTGTTACCATAAAGAGTCAGGACGTAACGCTGTGCGATCACTCCAGCATCACCTTGTTGCCGGCGTTTCTGGGTCGCATTGACGTCGGCTTCGACTGTGTAGTTGGACCAGTCTGACGGTCCTATGTAGGCGCGCGCGCGCGTCAGCAATGAAGAGCCTGTAGTCAGCTTTGTGAGCACTTTGTTTCCGTTTTGCTCGCTAACGCTGAACTTCAGAGTAGTGTTGACCCACGTTGGCGGCAGAGTGTTAACCGCAAAGGAGTCGAAAGTCTCACTCCATGGCAACGGCGGAAACACGCGCACACTCGCAGTTCCACTCACACCGCCGACAGTTGCTTTAACCAAACCTGCCTGAGCAATCGCGTCGGAGCTGGCAGTAAAGTGACCATTCTCGAGCGTCCCTTTTAGTTGATCGAGCGACCACGCCACCTCGGATTCTTCACGAATGAAGTTGCCCTGCGCGTCGAAGAGACGGACCCGGAAATTCGCTTTGTCTCCTGGCTTGAGAATCAGCTCAGTCGGCACGACCTGAACGTGCGTTGCCGCTTGGGAGCTGACGTGGTTTCCCACGGCGTTCGCAGTTGTCTGCGAAGAACTGCGGCTCGTTTTCTTGCCGATGGCGTAGAGACCGGAATCGCTGGCGAAATAGACGCGACCATTCGACACAGCTGCGGATCCGACAATCGCTTCTGGTTGCTCCTCGGTGCCGAGTTGATCTTCATCGAGAATCTCGCATCCGGTTGCTGACGGTTTGAGGATGTAGAACTTTCCATTCTCAGTCCCGACGTAGAGCTTGCCATCAGCAAAAACGGGTGAGGCTTTCTGAATCGTGCCGAGGTTCTTCAGCCAGAGTTGCTTGCCGGTATTTACGTCGAAGGCGGCAATGTTCGCGCCGTTATCGACTTGATACAGACGATCGCCATCGAGCACAGGTGAAGAGAAGCCGCCCTGCCAGCCGTAACTGCTCCACTTAATCTGGTCTTTCTTGATCTCGCCTTTGGCCGCGGCGTCGACAGCGAGCATCATCCCCATCTCACTCGATTCGAGATTCTCCTCACTATGCGTAAGGATCGCCATATTGTTGTAAACGACCACGCCGGTGTTCAAGCCGCGTTTACTGATCTCGATCTTCCACACCGGCTCGCCTGTTTGTGCTTTGATCGCGTAAACAAACCCGTCGCTGCCGCCTTGGATCAGCAGTCGTGTGCCGTTGACGTTGACGATGATCGGTGGCGCGTACGTGGTGTCGTAAGGACGTCCACCGGGAGCGCTTATCCACATCGTCTCGCCCGTCTTTTTGTCGAAAGCCATGAAGCGATGCGCGCCGCGTCCGTGCTGGCCCCATTGGAAAGTCACGCCGCTAATGATTACGAGATCGCCGTCGATGATCGGCGATACGGTGCGTCCACCGTGGGTCGTGAGCAGTCCGAAGTCTTCAGCGAGCGATCGTTCCCACAAGACTTTTCCATCACGGTTCAGACCGATCAGATTGCCGCCCACGCCAAACACGTAGATGTTTCCGGTTGCCGCATCGCCGACGGGCGAAGCCCAGCCGACACGATGTGGCGGCACGTCGCTCAAGTAAACATTGAAGCGATGCTCCCAAAGAAGTTTTCCCGTGTCGGCGTTGAAGCACATGACACGTTCCTGGAGCGTTTCGCCTTTGCCCGCGGAGTTCTGAAGGTAAACACGATCGCCCATGACGATCGGCGCCGAGCGGCCACCGTATGGCGCTCGCCAGGCGAGGTTGTCGCCGGTCGGAGACCACTTGACCGGCAGGTTCTTTTCGGTTGAGACGCCATCGCGATTTGGTCCACGCCATTCGGCCCAGTCGCCAAACGCAAAGAGCGCCAGAACAAGGCTAAGATTCAAAGAAATGGAGATCAGGTTAATCATTTTGGAGGCCCATCACTTATTATGGATAAAAGCGTTTCGGAGTCTGCAAAAAAACTGTTCGGGATTAGAAGTCTCTGCGCGCTTGCAACCCTAAGGATGTAGAATACGTAAGCTCACGTTGCTGCGTTACATATTTTTCGGTTGATCTAGTTCGGTTGATTCTAGCAGATCGGTTTAAGCCCGCGACAGCGGGCGCAAGCATAAAGCCTGGGGCGCAAGCCCCAGGATCCAGATAAGCATTCATGATGGAGCCCGCGAAGCGGGCGACAGCCCTTTCTGGTTCGCGAGGGCGCGTCAAACAATTCAATACGGGCTGTCGCCCGCTTCGCGGGCTTGGTCCATATTTAAAATTCGCTAACCTGGGACTGGCGCCCCAGGCTTTATGCTTCCGCCCGCTTCGCGGGCTCGAAATCAAAATCTTCCATCGCTAAACTGCCCGAGGAAAAATCATGATACAAAAGGTCTTCCTCTTTTCGCTGCTGGTCCTGCTGTTCCCACAAACCCAGACTGACCCCAAACAGGCACTCAACGATCAGCTCTTCGAAGCGGTGCGCAAGGGCGATGCTGCCGCAGTCACTGCCTTATTGGACAAAGGCGCTGACGTCAATGCGAAGTTTCGCTACGGCACGACTGCACTGTTCAAAGCTGCTGAGCGCGGTAATGCGGAAGTAACGAAGGTGCTGCTCGAGCGTGGTGCTGAGCTCGACATCAAAGACACTTTTTACGGCGCCACCGCTCTGTCGTGGGCCCTCCAAAACGATCACATGAATGTCGTTACACTGCTGCTGGCGAAAGGTGCTGCGGGCGCCAACGATGTGTTGATGACCGGCGTGCGAGGTAATAAGCCAGAAGTCGTCAAGCTCGCTCTCGATTCCGGCAAGATCAAACCCGAAGACCTCACCGCCGCGCTCGCGTTTTCGATGAACGCCAACACCACTGTTCTTACTGACCTACTCAAGAACGCTGGAGCAAAGCCGCCGATGGAAGTCGATGCCGCAACGCTACAGTCGTACGTGGGCAAGTACAAAGGAGAAACTGGTCCGGAAGCGACGATCTCGGTGAAAGACGGCAAGTTGTTTGTCGCGGGATTCGGACGTGAGGTACTTCCGTTAATGGCGTTGGACAAGACGACGTTCCGGCCCATCGCTTTTGGTGGAATCTCTTTCATGTTTAATGTCGAAGGCGAGAAAGTCGTGAGCATGACTTTCAAGCAGGACAAAACTACTAACGTAATGAAGCGGCTTGACTGAAATACTTACAAGAGAGCAAATCAATGAAACGACTCACACTGTCTATCATTCTTATCACTGTTGCTTTCACCGTTGCCTTCGCACAGAACTGGCCGCAGTTTCGTGGGCCCGGCGCGACGGGCGTCAATGAAGGTGCTGCGCGACCTGTAAAATTCGACGCCTCGAAGTCGGAAAACGTCCGTTGGAAGACGGCGATTCCCGGTCTCTCGCACGCCAGTCCCATCGTTTGGGGCGACAAAGTATTCGTGGTCACTGCCGTCTCGAGCGGCAAGGACGAAACACGGTTCGGCCTCTTCGGTGACGTCGCGCCGGTCAAGGACGATCCACAGCACGCATGGAAGGTTTATGCTCTCGACAAGGCTACGGGCAAGATCCTTTGGGAGCGACTCGCATACGAAGGCATTCCGAAAGTTAAGCGGCATCCGAAGTCGACACACGCCGCTTCGACGCCAGTCACCGACGGAAAATACCTAATCGTCAACTTCGGCTCCGAAGGTCTCTACGCCTACGATTTCAACGGCAACCTCAAGTGGAAAAAAGATCTGGGCGTGCTTGATGCGGGTTGGTTCTACGATGTCGATTACCAATGGGAATACGGCAGCTCACCGATCATCTACAAGAACATGGTGATCGTGCAGGCCGATATTCAGAAGAATTCGTTTATCGCAGCTTACGACATCAAGACTGGTAAAGAACTATGGAAGACGTCGCGCGAAGAGCTT
>DASYFE010000037.1:0-4708 GCA_036498585.1 Pyrinomonadaceae bacterium
GCAGCCATTCGGCATTAGTTCTGACTTCTGGAGGAAGGACTTTGATCGCGACGCGATCACCGAGCAGGATGTGCCGCGCGCGATAGACTGCCCCCATTCCGCCTTTGCCGAGCAGCGCTTCCATCTGGTATTGGCCGTCGAGCACGGTGTCGACGATGGATGCCGGATCGGCCTCGAGGACCTCGCCGTCAATCGAGCAGAAGGTTACGGCGTCTTCGTATTTCGCTTTGCAGAGAGTGCAGTATTTCATTGACAGTCGTATACAGGATTACAGGATTTCACAGGATTAACAAGACAGATCCTGTAAATCTTGAAAATCCTGTATGCGCTCAGGGATAAATCTTGCGCGCGTACTCCTCGACCATGCGGTCGCTGTTGTACTGCGGCGCAAGCGTCTGAATGGCGCGTTTCATCATCGCGATCCACTGGCGGGGAATTCCATCGTCATCGTGGTGATAAAACAACGGCACGACTTCCAATTCCAGCGTGCGATAAAGCGACTCCGCATCGAGCGCGTCGATCTTCGCGACGTCTGCGCCATCGTTGCCGTTTCCGATCGCAAAACCGTTAGTCCCGTCATACCCTTCGAGCCACCAGCCGTCGAGTATCGAGAGATTCAGCCCGCCGTTGATCGCAACCTTTTCACCACTCGTCCCCGAGGCTTCCTGCGGACGCCGCGGCACGTTTAGCCAAACATCGACCGATTGGACGAGCTGTCGCGCAATCTCCTGATCGTAGTCTTCAACAAATACGACGCGCTGTCTCACAGCCGGATCATATTTCCATTGCGCGAGCTGCTGCAGCACTAACTTCGATCCCTCATCCTGCGGGTGCGCTTTGCCTGCGAAGACAAACTGCACCGGACGTTCTTCGTTGTTGATGAGTCGCAGGAGTCGTTGCTGATCTGTCAGTAACAAGTTCCAGCGCTTGTAACCAGCAACGCGACGAGCGAAGCCGATCGTCAACGCCGACGGATCGAACATCGTACTCGCTGCTTCGATGTAATCCGCGCGCTCGCCCACGGCAATGCGCGTCTGCGTTGAGCGTTGACGAATGAAAGCAACGAGCCGCTCTTTCAGCCGCACGTGAGCGTTCCACAACTCTTCATCAGGAATGCTCGCGATCACCTCAGCCCAAACTTCCCGATTTGTAATCTTCGCGTCCCAATCATGCCCGACATGACTCTCGACCAGATAACGCAACGGCGGCGACATCCACGTTGGCGCATGAACACCGTTCGTGATGTAAGTGATCGGAACCTCTTCGAGCTTCACGCTCGGAAAGATCTTTTGCCAAAGCGCTCGCGACACTTCCCCGTGCTTGCGACTCACGCCGTTGGTCGACCGGCACATGCGAATCGCGAGCGGCGTCAATCCGTAACGCTCAGATTTATTCCCCGGCTCAACACGACCGAGCGCCAGAAAGTCATCTTCACTCAGACCAAGCTCTTTGAAGTAATCTGGTCCAAAGGCACGTGTAACCAGCGCCGCATCAAATTCATCATTGCCAGCCGCGACAGGCGTGTGCGTCGTGAAAACACACTGCTGTTTCACTCTAGCGATCGCTGCGCTGAACGGTTGTTGTTCTGACTGGACGATCTCGCGCGCAAGCTCGAGCGTGAGAAATGCCGAGTGACCTTCGTTCAAGTGAAACACGTGCGGCGACACTCCGAGCTTTCGTAACAAACGAACACCCCCAATGCCGAGCAACATCTCCTGCACGATGCGCGTCTCGCGATCGCCGCCGTAGAGATGTCCGGTGACCCAGCGATCGGTCTCAACGTTTTCAGGAATGTTCGTATCGAGCAGATAAAGCGCGACGCGACCGACATCGGCCCGCCACACCTGGGCCAACACGTTGCGCCCGCGGATCAAGACTTCGATACGCAGCGGTATGCCGTCGTCATTCTTAATGAGATGTATCGGCAGATCATTTGGAAAGGTTTCGCGATATTGCTCTTCCTGCCAGCCGTCGTTGCGCAGTCGCTGGCGGAAGTAACCGTAGCGATAAAGCAAACCGACAGCGATGAGCGGCAAACCAAGATCGCTCGCTGACTTCAGATGATCGCCGGCGAGTATGCCGAGGCCACCGGAGTAAAGCGGCAGCGAAGTGTGAACGCCAAACTCCGCGCAGAAGTAAGCGACCGGATGATCTTTAGTAATCGTGTCGAGTTGCAGACGCGGCTGCGACGCCAGATACGATTGAAAACTCTCGTCGAGATGGCGCACACGTTCCATGTAGATCGGATCCGTCGCCGCTTCGGCAAGTCGAAAGGAAGACGTTTTCGCGAGGAGTTGTCGCGGGTTGTGCTCACATTCTTCCCAGATTTCGGAATCGAGATCGCGGAAGACACCCTCGCCGTCGGCAGCCCAGCTCCACCAGTAATTCCAGGCCAGGCGTTCGAGTGGGATTAGTGGAGTAGGCCGGCCGTTTTTCCGCGCCACACGTTGTTCCGTTTCGGTAGTTTCAATGGTCATCATGTTCGGGCAGCAGCAAAGTGGGAGAGTCTACTAAAATTCGTGGTACTCGCGAAACACGCGCGCGTCTCGCTGCTGAAAGAAGACAAGACGAACCTGTTGGATGTGGCTGTCTGCGCCCAAAAAGTCCCTGATCACGGTAGAAGAGATTTTGGCGGCCTCAATCTTTGGATAACCGAAAGCGCCGGTCGAAATGGATGGAAATGCAATGGAAGTTACACCGTGCTGGCGCGCGAGGAGTAGTGAGTTTCGATAACAAGCGGCGAGGAGCTCCGCTTGACGTTCCGGATCGCGACCATAAATCGGTCCAACAGTGTGAATCACATACTTCGCGAGGAGATTTCCGCCGGTCGTGATCACTGCCTCACCAGTCGGCAAGCCTTTGGGATAGACAGTCTTTCTGATCTGCTGACACTCTTCGAGGATCTCGGGGCCGCCGGCGTCGTGAATGGCGCCATCAACGCCGCCGCCTCCGAGCAAAGTGGAGTTCGCAGCGTTGACGATCGCGGTTACATCCTGGCGAGTGATATCTCCAATCACTAGCAAAACACGCCCACCAAGAAATTCAGTCCGGTCAGTCACCGCGTGGCTCAAGTGTGATTTCGTCGAACATGTCCTGACGTCGCAGCGCATCGGCGACACCTTTGGCCTTGTGCTCGGTCAAGGGATGGTCAGGATCGGTGCTCGCAATCTCGAAAATGCGGTCGTCAACCATTACCACTCCAAGCGAACCGAGCGTGACACCAGGACAGATGATGATCTCATCCATGTTGTGAATGCGAAAACGGCCTGTTTGTTCAACCCAATCTTCGATGAACGGATCGCGCAAAGCCTGTTCGGCTTCAGACTCGGAGAGATACGCGCCTTCGACGATGAGACAATATTCGCGCACTTCTTTGGACTTTTGAGTAGGTCGTTTTATGGTCAGAACGCCGCCGGCAGGTTTATCCGGGACAAGGCCTAATTTACCACATGCTTGCAAACAACTGTAGGGGTGGGTAGTGGGGTAATAGTGTGTTGCTAGTCAAAAGTCGATTTCTTCTGTCTCTTCGGTGATACGATGCGCCACTAACGGCGCGGGCTGGCAAGTGGTTGCACACTCGCCAACCCTACACAGCCGAATCCTACCCTTAAGAGAGGAATTCGACCATGCAAGAAGATCCTATCACGGACGAGACAGACGATTACAGACCACAGCTTTTGATGGATGAAGAGGATTGGCAAGTCGCCTTTGAGCCATACGAGGGGCGACCCAGCGATGCTCTTTACCTCGGCTGTAAGCTGGGGATGCTGCGCGCATACCTCGACGCGCAAACGATTCAATGCCGACAAGCTATTAAGGCACTTGATCTCGCGATGCAAGTCTTATTTCCGTTCACGAGTTTCCACGATGCGTCTTTTGATTTGTTCATCAAATACACGCACACCGGACTCTCTTTTGAAGAGGAACAAATGGTAAGGGCGCTCGGCGTTAAGTTCTGATTGTTGCGCTAGTAAGTGAGGTGAACGAGAGGGCCGATTCGTCGGCCCTTTTGTTATGCGGTGAGCAAGTCTTTCAACGTCCACACGCTCTTGGTAATCCCCGCTTCCATTGCCGGAGTGCAGCGAATCGAAGAGTGAACGCGACAGAAATTGTAGTGCGCGAAGTGAAGCGCATACGCGGCCTTGAGGTTCTCCCACTTCTTGCTAAAGCCATTCGTCAATCGCGTCAATCTGCGCATCGACATTCTGATCGTAAGGTTCTGTCTTTCAACGTGCGAAGTGCATACGCGATCTGGGTCGGGCCGACCGTGTTGAGGTTCCGCCATAGTGCCTAACACTTTTGCAGGTGAGTAGCGATGTTCGTCCGGTGTCTCGCCATAAACTTTCACTAACTGCGCGAAGTCTGTGCGACCGCCAAGTATGAAACCGATAGCGTCACGATAGGGCGAGAATCCGTCTGTGGTGATCTGAAACTCTCCCTCTGTGGCATGGTCCAATTTGTTGATAAAGATGTTTGTGTCTGCGGCAGAGCGTCGGCCTAGATGCCAAGTAAGAACCAGCTTGCTTGTGCGCTCGATTGCTACGAAGCAATAAGCATCACCGAGTTTCTCAGTGGTGAGAGCTTTGCGCGTTTTGGTCTTTTCCTTCATTTGAACGAAGGCCCACAGTTCATCACACTGCACGTCTTTCACCGGAACGTTTCGGATTAAGTTTTCGAGAAGCATCTCGCAGCGTTCGCCAACGCGCTC
>DASYFE010000038.1:0-6669 GCA_036498585.1 Pyrinomonadaceae bacterium
TGAGGCACAGAACCGAGCGCGGTAGCGCCGGGTCAAACGCAACTACCCGGCGCTACCGCGCTCGGTTCTGTACGCGACGAGAGTCGAAAGCAGAGAAGAAATTCAATTAGGGCACTACCGTAATCTGCGGATACAATTTTCTATCACTGAGCTGTATCGGGGTTGGCGTGGGGCCATTCGTGACAGGAGGTAACCTGGTGGAGATTAAAGACAAGGATGGTAAGGTCATACTAGTCGTGAAAGACCGCGATGATAAGGGCTCGCTTACCGAAGGAGAGCGGGTGCGTTCGAAAGGTGTTGATCTTGAGTTTGCTAATCTGCACCGAGCTGATCTTAAAAACGCTAATCTGGAGTACGGGCGCTTGGATTCTGTGGACTTGAGCGAGGCTGACCTCGAGGATGCAAAACTCGGGATGGCTAATGCAGGTAGCGCGAATTTCTCTCGCGCAACTCTGAGAAATGCGGATCTCTACGGTTCTTTCCTGAACATGGCAAATTTTGAGGAGGCGAATCTGGAGGGAGCTAACCTGCAGGGCGCCAATCTCATTGAGGCTAACCTTCGCGGAGCAAACCTTACAAACGCCAACCTCAGCCCTGACAACATGGCAGTAGAAACCGCGTTGCACTCTGCTGACCTGAGTGGTGCGAAAGTCGACGCGGCGAACTTTGACCAAGCGATTTATGACGAGTTGACGATTTTTCCGGCAGGCTTTAACCCGCAAGACCACAACATGAAAGTCGAACCGAGCAGTTAAGCGGACATTTTAATTGAGCAGTAACATGCGGATACAATTTTCTTGACTTTGATCCTAAACCGGAATAGAGTGCGGCCCTCCCGACTTTCAAAGTATTGCCCAGCCAAATTCGATTTACTTTTCGAGCAGAGTCCGCGCCTCTACTCTCTCTCTCACGACTAGGGCTAAGCCTTGGTTTGCTTGTTCCGTGAGGGGACTCATAACTCTGGTCGAACCCGTTAAGACCTGAGCTGCCTCTGTACCAAGTCCAAGTAGGGTTTTTCACCAAAACTAGAGCAGAACTGTGCAGTTTGCCGACGGGTGAACTGTAGGTTTTGTGTCGCAACCCGTTTGTAGCTCCTAGGAGGTCAAAGTCAAATGAGGAAAGTTCTACCTGTCCTTACTCTAGTTCTATTCGCGGTCGCGCTCATCGTACCCCTGAGCGAGCCCCAGCCAGTCATTGGTCAAGCTGCTACCGAGGCACTGACCACCGACATGGACGCCAAAACCGATGACCTGTTCAATGGCTTCGGCGTCAAGGGCACCCCGGTCGTCGAATGCGTCAATGAACCTGTAGCACCCACCGCGCGCGGGAACGGCAGATTCGAAGACAACAAATTCATCTTCTCGGAACGCGAGACAATCGAAGATGGCCTTGGACCAACGTATAACGACGTCGGTTGCGTTGAATGCCACCAGTCTGTTGACGTCGGCGCCTTCGGCCAGCAGATGGAATTCAGGGCCGGTCACATTACCAACGGCGCTTTCGTTGACGCAGCCGGCGGACAATTGATTCATGCTCGCGCGACGGATTCAGACATCGTGGAACACATCTCCACGGCGGAAACCGTTAAAGCTTTTCGCGTCACCACGAGCACCCTCGGCGACGGCTTTGTCGAAGCTCTTGCTAATCAGACATTGCAGGACAACGTCGCAGCTCAGCCACTCGCACAGCGTGGAACGCTCACGCAAGTCCCAGTGACTGAAGCGAACAACGCACTGCGTTTCGGCCGTTTCGGCTGGAAGGCGCAACAAGCTAGTCTGCTTTCGTTCGCGGGCGATGCTTATCTCAATGAAATGGGCATCACCAACAAGTTCGACGGTTTCGGCGGCAGAAGCTCCAGCGCCGCGGATGCCGGAACACACGAGAACCCGGCCAGCACGGCTGAAGGGGTTGTCAACGTAACGTTCCCGTCGGCTTTCGATCCGGTCCAGGATCCTGAGGATGATGGTGACGACGTGTTAGCGTTTGCCGACTTCATGGCAGCGACACGTGCTCCTGGTCGTCAGAACCCGATTCCGGCGGCCGCTACTCGCGGTGATTCACTCTTCAACGCGGTTGGCTGCAATGTTTGCCACACGCGCACTCTCGTTACCGCAGCTCCGGGAACGCTCATCAACGGTGGCGCGTTCACGGTTCCGGCAGCCCTCGGCAACAAGATCATCCACCCGTTCAGCGATTTCGCGTTACACGATATCGGTACGGGTGATGGCATTGTTCAGAACGCCGGACAGGGATCAGCCAATCAACTCAGAACCGCGCCGCTTTGGGGCATTCGCGCACGCAACAGGCTCATGCATGAAGGCCTGAACGTGACGATATTTGACTCGATCCAACTGCACGCCGGACAGGCAACGACGGCCAGGAATAACTTCAATTCCCTGACCGCCGCGCAGCGGAACGATCTGATTGCTTTCGTGTTGTCGTTATGATCTACTGGCGGCAGCCGAACTGACGAGGCACTATTCCGAAGCTCGCCGGATCACGTCCGGCGGGCTTCGTTTACGGATTATCCGGTTATCTTGTAATCATGCAATCCTGTAAAAACTCCCGATCACGATCAAGAGGTTAAATCAAAATGCGAGCTCTCATCCTCTGCGTCTTAATCGCATTAACGTTTTGCGCCTGGAGCTCATCATCAAAGCGCTCGGTCGCAGAAGCACCGCCGCCTAAGTACCAACCCACTCCCGAATCCACGCCGATTGCACTAACAGTTCCAACGACAGCGCCGAAACAATCCGAAGTCGAGCAAGCCGTCAAGCGGATCTTCAAAGACGCCGCCGTCATCGACACGAATTACAATCCAAGCTTCCTCTCCGGCGATTTCAACGGCGACGGCTCACAAGATCTCGCAGTGATCCTGAAACCAGCGAAGCTCGACTTGATGAACCAGGAATTGCCGCCCTGGCTCGTGCGACAACCACGCAACAACAAAGCGTCTCGAGCTCTCGCACCGATCGAGAAAGACGAAACGTTCCTCGCCGTCATTCACGGCTTCGGCGCCAATCACTGGCGCGACCCCGAGGCAACGCAAACGTTCGTTCTGAAAGGCGTGGTGGGCCAGAATTTGAAAGTGCATAGTTCGAACGAGTTTGTCACTGCAAATAGCGGCAGGAAGTTACCGCGACCACAGGGCGACTTGATCGGCGAAACGGTTGGCGGCACGGCCGGCTATCTTTATTACGCGCAGGCCACCTATTCGTGGTACGACCCGAAGTCATTCGACGACTCTCAAAACGCGCCCGGCGCCTTTCACAAGTCGCGGATGAAATGAGTACAAGGAGATGACCACTGTGAAACATTCGATCCTTGCACTGATAATTGTCGGCTTGACTGCGATCGCTGCCCGAGCGCAGGACGCGCCAAACGTCTCGATGATTAGTGCTGATGAGCTCAAGACGAAAGTCACGAGCAATCATCCGGTCACGATCATCGACGTTCGCAGCTCCGAAGGTTATGCGGCCAGCTCGACCACTGTAAAAGGCGCGCTTCACTTCAAACTGCGAAAGTTGAGGTCGCGTCTCGTATATCCGCCATTCAAAGATCTCCCGAAGGATCGAGAGATCGTCACTTATTGCGCGTGCCCTAAAGATCAATCGAGCATCGCCGCGGCGCAGATCCTGCAAGCCGCCGGATTCAAGCGCGTGAAGGTTTTGCAAGGCGGTTGGCAGGAATGGCTGCGCGTGAGCGGTCCCGTTGAGCCGCGAGCAAAAACTGACTAACCGCCGTCAATCCGTTACAATCGCGGCGGAGGACGACAAAATATTAGAGGTCAGTAAGCTTGGCTGCGTGCGCGGAGATCGCAGGCTTTTCAGCGGACTCGATCTGTCAGTGTCTCCGGGAACGTTCGTCCAGCTCACCGGACCAAACGGAAGCGGCAAAACCAGTTTGCTCCGGATTCTGTGCACGCTGCTCACTCCCGCTGAAGGCAAAATTAGCTGGAATGGTGCGGATATTCGCTCATTAGCTGAGGAATATGTCGCGCAGGTGACTTACCTCGGGCACCGTCACGGAATAAAAGACGAGCTGAGCGCCGTTGAAAACCTGAGAGTTTCGAACGCGTTGAATGGCGTGTCAGTCAGCAAAGAACGCGCGGCAGAGGCTCTCGGACAGATGGGACTGAGTGGCCGCGAGTCGCTTCCGGCACGAATGTTGTCAGAAGGTCAGAGACGAAGAGCGGGCCTCGCGCGTCTTCTTGTTTGTGACACGAAGCTCTGGCTGCTGGATGAGGTCCTGACGTCATTGGACAAAGGCGCTGTTTCGCTTGTTAGATCTTTGATTGAAAACCACGTAGCGGGTGGCGGTATTGCGATAGTAGCAACGCACCAGGATCTGGAGTTGCCGGCAGGCCACACCAAACGACTCGAACTCACAACGTGAACGCACCTTCGAGCTTATCGATGTTGCGCTGGATCGTTTGGCGCGATCTGATGCTGGCGTGGCGCCGCCGCGCTGACATGCTGTCGACGGTTTTCTTTTTCGTGATCGTGGTCAGTCTTTTTCCGCTCGGCATCGGACCGGAGACGCAGTTGCTGCGAACGATCGCGCCGGGCGTGGTTTGGGTGGCGGCGTTGCTTGCGTCGATGCTTTCACTCGGAAGGCTGTTTGCGAACGATTACCAGGACGGCACGCTCGAGCAGTTATTACTGACGCCGCAGCCGCTGTTTCTCGTCGTCCTCGGAAAGACGTTCGCGCACTGGATCGTCGCGGAGTTGCCGCTCGTGTTGATTGCGCCGCTCGTGGGAGTGCAATTCGATCTCAGTCGTGAGACGTTGTGGATACTGTTTTTGAGTTTGTTGGTCGGCACGCCGGTGTTGAGTTTGATCGGATCGGTTGGAGCGGCGTTGACACTCGGACTGCGTGGGGGCGGCGTGTTGATCTCCCTACTCGTGTTGCCGCTTTACATCCCGGCGTTGATCTTCGGCGCGGGTGCGGTTGAAGCGAGTGTGATGGGGACGAGCCCGTCGGCGCACCTGTCGCTACTCGGGGCGTTTGCGATCGTTTCGCTGCTTTTTTCGCCGTGGGCAACCGCCGCCGCGCTCAGGATCTCTTTAGAGTGAGTCTTGTAAATCATGTAAATCCTGTAATCTTGTTCAAAACTACCATCAGTTGCAGACAGGATTACAAGATTTACAGGATGTACAAGATATGAATCTCTACAAATACGCATCTCCAGCAATGTTCTATCCGCTCGCGGGGAAGCTGATCCCGTGGTTCGCGATTCCCGCGGCACTGCTCTTCGCCACCGGCCTGTTTGTCGGGTTCTTCATCGCGCCAACCGACTTCCAGCAGGGCGACGCCTACCGGATCATCTTTATCCACGTTCCGGCAGCGTGGATGGGAATGTTTCTTTACGTGCTGATGGCGATCTACGCCGGCATCGGTTGGGCCTTCAACGCGCGCCTTTCATCGATGATGGCGTCGTCACTCGCGATTACGGGAGCGATGTTCACAGCGATCTCTTTGATCACGGGCGCATTCTGGGGCAAGCCGACGTGGGGCACGTGGTGGGTTTGGGACGCGCGCATGACGTCGACGCTTATCCTGCTCTTCCTTTACATCGGATTCATTTCACTCCAGGCGGCAATTGACGATGCGCGTCGCGCAGATCGTGCGGGCGCTGTGCTCGCGCTGGTCGGCGTCATCAATGTTCCGATCATTTACTTCTCAGTGCAGTGGTGGAACACGCTGCACCAGGGCGCAACGATTCGCCTGCTGCAGAAACCGACGATCCGCGGATCGATGCTGGCGGCGCTGCTCATCATGCTCGCGGCCTGCTGGCTTTACTCCGTGGCCGTGGTGCTGATTCGCCTGCGATGCATTATTCTTGAACGCGAACAGAACGCTTCGCGATTCGCGGAGGTAGGAGTCTAATCATGAACTGGCCAGATTTATCGATGGGCGGCTACGGCTTCTATGTTTGGGGATCGTATATCGCTTCACTCATCTTTTTCGTTTGGGAAGTCGTCAGCCTGAGACAGCGAAAGCAGAAAACGGAACCGAGCGCGGTAGCGCCGGGTAAAAGTTCCTCCACTGGCGCTGCAATTGAAGTTGACCCGGCGCTACCGCGCACGGTTCTGTAGGAGTATCAATGAAACGACGTCATAAGCGGATAGGTTTTATCGTTGTCGGGCTCGCGGGCTTGTCGCTCGCTGCTTATCTGGCCGCCAGCGCTTTTCGGAATAATCTGGTCTTCTTCTTTAGTCCGACACAGGTCGCAGCGAAAGAGGCTCCGGTTGGTCGCACGTTTCGCATCGGTGGGCTCGTTCAGGAAGGCACAGTGAAACGCGAGCCGGACGGACTGACTGTGCGCTTTATCGTAACCGATACCGCGCAAAGCATTCCTGTTGTTTACAAAGGAATCCTTCCCGACTTGTTCAAAGAAGGACGCGGCTGCGTGGCCCAGGGCAAGCTCACTGCTGACGGCGTGTTCCAGGCCGATCAAGTCTTAGCGAAACACGACGAGAACTACATGGCACCCGAGGCCGGACAGGCAATCGATAAAGCCAAGTACGCACGCGAAGCTGCGAAGTCCGTGGTTGATAATTAAATCCTCTGCGTAACCTCTGCGATCTCTGCGCCTCGGCGGTGAAACTTACCGCAGAGACGCAGAGATCGCAGAGGTTACGCAGAGAGTAAAAGACGCGCTTTTAT
>DASYFE010000039.1:0-20299 GCA_036498585.1 Pyrinomonadaceae bacterium
AAAGGGATTGCGTAATCATAGTGACTACGCAATCCCTCCAGCGTTTAAGCTAAGCGTGTAGAGTTTAGAAGATAAACTTCGCCAGCAACTGGGCTCGACGCGCGTAGTTGTTTTGGTTCGAGGCCGAGACCTGACCAAAACTCGCCGCTCCCGGGTTCACTGCAGGAGCCGGGAACAGCGGATGGTTCAGCGCGTTGATGAACTCAACTCGGAATTGCAGTTTCATCGATTCCCGCAACTGCACATCCTTACGCAGACCAATGTCCACGTTGTTGATCGCGTCGATGCGGACGTCGCCGAATCGCAGCGGCAACGTGCGCAGGTGATCTACCGGAGTAGCACAGTTTACACTCGCCCCTACGATCCCTCCGCAAGTCGGATTCCCGCCGGCAGCCGAAACAAACGCCGACGTGTTGAACCATCTGCTCAGGGATTGTTGATCCTTATCGAGCCCAATCTTGCCTCCCAGATAAAACGCATCATTTGTGAAAGTGATGGGGAAGCCTGACTGATAGGTAAAGGTTCCCTGGATCTGCCAGCCACCGATCACGGCATTGGCCCACTTGCTAACCCCCGAGCCAAAGTATTGCCCTTTGCCAAATGGCAACTCATAGAAGTAACTCATTGCGAAGCGATGCGGTACATCCTGATCGGATCGCACCTTCGACGGGTGTTCATCGCCTGCGTTCAAGTACTCCGTCGCCTGTAGCCACTTCGAGAAAGTGTAGGCGACTTGTAATCCGTAGCCTTTACTAAATCTCTTGTCCAAAGTGATCTGAGCGGAGTTGTACCAGCTTTCGCCGTCATTATTAGTTGTATTGATCGTTCCAAAATCCGGAAACGGCGTGAGCAAACTTCGACGCGAGATGGTCCCGCCTGCGCCCGTGAACAAAGCGCCACTGGTGCAGGTACTGCCGCTCACGGTATTGCAGAATGGGTTTCGCACCGTTCCACTGAGCGCGGCGTTGTTGGCCTGCTGAGCCGCCGTGCGCGAATTGTCGAGGTTCAAAAATTTATTCGGCACGGCGTTGATGTTCCGAATGATTTCAATGTCGTAGCCCTTGTCTCCGAGATAAGTCAATTCCATGACCCAGCCGCCCGGCAGCTCGCGCTGAACACCGAGCGTATACCTCATCTGTTTAGCCGCCCGCGGATCCTGATTGAAGAACGAGATTGTCTGCCCGAGCGCAGTCTGCTTTCCTAAAGCATTGCCGCTCGGCTCTGTGATTCCATCCGGAAACGGATTCGAAATCAGAACTGGTAATGGGGCTCCGTTAGGACCAGTGGTCCGCTGTTGTACTGTGGTCTGGGTGTAACCCGGTTGAATCACGTCGCCACGACGCTCACCGAGGAATCCCTGATACAGACCAAAGCCGCCCCTGATTACAGTTTTCTGGTTGAGCTGATAAGCAAAACCCACTCGCGGTAAGATCCCGTCCTTAGGAGTGTTGTATAGACCACTGCCTGTGTCCTTGCCCGCGAATAACAGACCGCCCTTGGCCGCGATGCTGGTTAGACCATACGTCGTCTTGAGAACATCATTAGCAGGGATCAATCCAAAATTAGTCTGAGCCTGCGGTTCAAACGGTTGCGTGTAGGCAAGGTCAAAACCCGAGACACTCTTGTTTTGACGTTCGGTTAACGACTGTTCAAATTCCCAGCGCACTCCGAGATTCAGCGTGAGCTTCTGCGACAGACGGAAGTCGTCCTGCGCAAAGAAACCCCACGTCTTCGAATACTCAGAATAATCCGAAGCCCGGACGATCTGCATGGTAGTTGGATAACCAAGCAGGAACGAAGCAAAAGCCTGGAGGCCTTCGAAGTCGTTACCGCTCGCGCTGTTCTGCCGGGTGAAGCTGTTGTCAAAAATGAACTGGCCCGACTGTTGGTTGCTCTTGAAGCTGTCGTCCTCACGATAGATTCGCATCTCGCCGCCAAATCGCAACGCGTGCTTACCAGTTGCTCGATTTAGAACGGCCGTGACGAAGTGACTGCTGACCGGACGAAACTCATTCGTGTGGCCGTTGCCAACTGTTGCGCCCGTGCATCCGGTGCAGTTGAAATCAAAACGCGGAAAGCGTCTGAGGCCTTCGTCTACAGCATTGTTGAAAGAAGCTGGGAAGCCAAGCGTAGTAAGGTCCATTCCGTATTGGCCTTCAGGCGCATCCGTACCGCGGATAAAGCGATTGAATCCGTAACGGACATTCAAGACGGTATTGGCGTTGAAGGTATGAACCTCGTCAATCATCCCCTGTTTAGAGAGGAACTGAAACCGGTCACCAACATAAACTGTTCCGGTGTAGTTATTGTAAGTACTCTTGCGGTTGTACCAACTGTAACGGCCAAACATCTTGTCGTTGTCACCAGCGCTCTGGTCCAGTCGAATGGTGTAATTCCGGTACGGCGGATCGAGCAACTCGGGGAGCGTCGAATCGCGAATGTTGTTATTGATCCGGAAACCAGTCGGCGCCGCCTGCTTTGGCGCACCGAGGAAAGGCAACACCGCCTTTGCTACCGGGTTGATCCGACCAGCAGGAATGATGTTGTTCGTGAACGGCGTGCGGTTGGTTGTGTTACCACCGGCAAATGTTCCAGTCAGTGGATCGTAAATCGTCACGACGTCTTTGAATGCGGAGAAGTCGCCATTCGCCAAAGCAGCGGTTGGCGCCCAGATGTTGTTCGCATCGAAACGAGGCCGCGAGTCGTTGATGCTCTCATAGGAAAAGAAGAAGAAGGTCTTGTTCTTCCCGTTATAGACCTTGGGGATCCAGGCTGGGCCGCCGATGGTGAAGCCAGGACGATTCGAGAAGCTGTATGGCCGGCCCTGTCTGTTCGCGTTTCCAAAGAAGTCGTTCGCAGCCCAACCGCCGGGCTCTATCCAATAGTAAGCGGTGCCGTGAAATGAGTTTGTTCCGCTCTTGGTCACGATGCTGGTGACGCCACCTTCGGTGTTACCAAACTGAGCATCGAATGTCGCAGTTTGAACTCTGAACTCCTGAGTTGAATCCGTCGGCGGAACGTAAGAAGCAATCACCTCGTTCGCGTTCGCAGTAGCGGTGCTCGGTGCGCCGTCGATCAAGAGGTCGCTGCGAATTCCGCGTGCGCCGCCCATTGCAAAGTTGGCGATGTGCGTCGGCTCGAACGGACGGTCCAGGCGCGTGCTGCCAGTGTAAGCAACGCCCGGCGCCAGGTTGATGAGGTGGTAAGGATCACCGTGTACCGATGGCAGCTCATCGACGCGCTTCCGATCGACTGTGAGACCCAGGTTCGGATCCGAGGCATTTAGTTGTGACGAGTCAGACGTGACCGTAACAGTTTCCTGGATCGTGCCGGCATCGAGAGTTATCGTCAGAGTGCGGGTCTCATTGATCGCGACTTCGACCTTGTCTCGCAGAGCCTTCTTGAATCCGGAAGCTTCTACCAGGACCTGATAAACGCCAGGCCGGAGGTAGGGCGCATCGAAGAGACCGTCAGCATTCGTTGTCAGCTCGGTGGTCGCCGCTCTGGACACGTCAGTGACTTTCACTGAAGCACCGGACACCGCTCCGCCGTTGGAGTCGACGACACGTCCGGTTATCTTTCCGCGTAGCTCTTGAGAACTCGCTGACATTGGTATCAGCAACGCTGCAAACACGAATACGATCGCCCATGAAATGGGGGCGAGCAGTCGAAATCTGGATCTCATTTCAGTCTCCTCTTCAGTGATAAACTCCGGGTGCGGCAAGTGAATCGCGGCGACTCTCGAATCTGTTTTGGTCTGACCAATTTACCGAGATCAGGTCAAGAGACCCTTGATTAGTTTGAAAACCAGGAACCTGAATATGAACTTGTAGTTGCCTAAAAAGGTATTGAGCAACCTGCTCAGTTGATGGCCGCATTTTGTGTCAGTTGCCACCGTTTGTCAAGTTATTCTCTCTTACCAATTGACTTGGCGCGTTATAGTAGGTATGACCAGTCGCGTTCTCTGCGTCCTCTGCGTATCTCAGCGTTCTCTGCGTTAATGGCGCTTCTAACGCAGCGGGCGCAGAGGACCCCAGAGTCATGGGCGAATTCGATCGCGAGCGACGCGTGAAGCTGGTGGTTGACGAATGGGGCGCATGGCACAAGCAGGATCCGGACGTTCCGCCCGGTTATCTTTATGCTTACGCCGGAACTCTGCGCGACGGACTCATTTCAGCAATGAACCTCGACACCTTTCAACGCCACGCGGATAAAGTCGCGATGGCCAATCCCGCGCAGCTCGTGAACACGATCCATTCCCTCTTCCACACTTACGAAGACAAGTTCATCCTCACGCCCAATTACCACGTCTTCGAAATGTACATGGCCCATGCGGGCGCAACCGCCCTGCGGACCGAGTTCATTGCGCCGAAGGTCAGTTTCACAAGACTGGACGCGCAGCGAAAGGAAATCACGGCGGGGTTATGGGGACTGAACGGCTCAGCCTCGCTCAAGGACAAGCAGCTAGTGCTCACTGTGGTAAACCCGCACCACAACGAGGTAAGAGAAACAGAGATCGCGATTCGCGGAGCATCGATAAAAGCGGGCGAGAGCCGCACACTTACGGCTAGCGATCTGCACGCGCGCAACAGTTTCGCGAATCCACGCACTCGAACCAAAGAACGCGCCAGTAAACGCGAGCGGCTCGAGTATGGTTTATCAGTTTGCCCCAGCGTCGGTGACACGGCTCACGTTTACTTTAAGCTGACGTTACTCTTCTCTGTGCAACCTCTGTGTTCTCTGTGTCTCTGTGGTTGAAGATTGCTTAGGGGAAATAACCACAGAGGACACAGAGGTTGCACCAGAGAAATCAGGACTTTTGAGGCAAAGCGATCTCGACGGCGAAGACGTGTGTCGGTCCGAACATGTTCGAGCGAAACACGATCCATTTCATGTCAGGCGTGAACGTGACGTTGGGTTCGAGGTTGTAGTTGTGCTTCGAGAGATTGACGAGCTTCTCCGCTTTGAACACTCCGGGTTGTACTAACTCTTTCGCCTTGGGCACCTGACCGTCCGTGCGATCGCGCACGAGCTCAGGCCGGAACAGGTAAATCCATTGCCCGTTGCCAGGCGCGGCGACGCTGTTTGGCCCACCACCATCTCCCGCGAACAGAGTTCCGTCCGGCGACACGTTGAAGTGCACTGACCATTCGCTGCGCTGGAGGTTGTACCAGATCCTTTCGCCATTGTTGACGTTGTAACCCGCCACCCAAAACACGGTGCTGCGCGGCGTCTGCAAGTCGTACCAGATCCACTTGCCATCTGCGCCGAACCATTCGTGTCCTTCGATCTGCATCAGCATCGTGCGCCGGTGAATCTGCGTGAGCTGCGTGCCATCGGTGCGAATCGTCCAGGTGCGATCTACCTTGTGCCACGGACCTTCGTGGCAAAACATGAGCAGCGTCGGATCGGTTGGTGAAAACTGTAGATGGTTGTACCAATCCGTGCCGCGCAAGAGCGTCTTCACTTCACCGGTTTGAATATTGACCGTGACTATTTGGAGCGACCGGCGTTCGGCAAGCCGATCTTCCATCATCTGGCCTTTGCCGGGATATGCATCGCCGCGAGGCGCCTGCGGCGGCGCCGGTGGCCGGCCTTCCTTGATCGCCGCTGCAAGCTTTTCATCGATCGTTCCGGCCAGCAGCGTCTCGTCTGCATTGACTGTCGAAACCGAAGTAGCCGGCGGTAACTTCACGATCTCGCGCGTCGCTTTGGTGTTCAGGTCCGTGGCGTAAACCGTAGTCGTGCGGATGTTGTTGTTGGTGACGGTTTTTGTGTAGTAGACCTGCCCAGTTTTCTTGCCGACGATGATCACACTAACCCGGCCCTCTACGATCTTCTCGACCGCGCGCGTTTTCAGATTAATCGTCGCGAGACCGGTAGGAGTTGTGATCAGAAGTTTCTGCCCATCAGGCGTGTAGGCGTTCTGGTGAAAGTACAAACTGGCGCTGCCGGGCTCGTCCGACAAACGAACGACACGATGGCCCGTATCCGGATCGATCCATTCGCGAGGCGCTTCAGATTGCGCCGAAACGTGCCACAAAGAAGCACAAACACAAACGATGAGTTGAAGCGTTCTTGTGCTTCTTCGTGGCATAAGCTCCTCTTAGAAGTAAACTCGGATCCCAAACTGAATATAACGCGGCAGCGTGTTTGGCGTGTTGCCCGCCAACGTCCCGAAGTTCGAGTCGTACGTCTGCCGGATGCGATACAGCTTAAAACCATCGAGCGTTCTGATATCGAAAGTCAGCGGATCCCTGGTCGCGAATCCCTGCGGTAACGGAACGTGGAAAAAGTCTAACGGCAATCCGCCGGTTTGCGCTCCCTGTGGACCAGATTGACGAGTGCTATTCACGTTCGAACGTATCTGCGCCAGAATCGCTGCGCCAGCCGGAGTCGTAGACAGTGGTTGACCATTGAATGTCGCCCACGCGTTGTACTCAGCAGCCGTGATTGCTTGATTCACGCCACCAGCCGCTTCGTTCGTTATCTCCGTGGGAAATGTCCCAAGGCCGAACGGCGTATTGCCGGTGTTGTTGTAGCGGAAGTTTGGATGATTGAACGCATTGATTAGATCAACTCGGAAGTTGATCTTTCGTTTGCCATCTGCGCTGGCGAAGGGCCAACGGAAATCCTTCGAAATCGAAAAATCAAAAAACTCCTGGCGCGGCGAGCGAATGTCGAGCGAGCGCGGCGCGTTACCGAGTGTTCCTTTAACCGGACGCATGAACGCGGCCGGATTGATGAAAGGCTCACAACCGCTCGGCGGAGCCGCATTGCCGGTTGGGCAATCACGCTTCCATAGAGGGTTCTTCAAGGGAACGCCGGGAACAATGTCTGGTCTTACAAAACGATTGAAGAGAACGCCGCCGAGCTTGTTCGGATCGGTGATGAACGGCAGGAATGGAAGTCCACCGGGCATGCGTAGAATGCCGGAGATAACCCAGCCGCCCGCCACCGCGTCGACGAAGCCATTCGTATCTTTCAGGTATCGCCGTCCACGGCCGAACGGAATATCCCAGATGCCTGTGGCCGTGAAATTGTTTTTGATGTCGAATGTCGAGATGGCCCGATCCTGCTTCAAGTCACCGCCGAGAGATACCTGCTGGCGTGCCTGGCCGGTCGAGAGCGTTCGCGTATCAGGGCTCGCGTCTGAAGCAGTATCGATACTCTTCGCGTACGTGTAATTAGCAGTGAAAGTCAGACCACGACTGACGCGACGGCGCACGTCGATGTAACCGGCGTGGCGAATCGAACTTCCGGATGGATCGAAGTATGTATTGAGCGGATCGAAACCGAGATAATTCGTAAACACGCTCGCGCGCGTGATGCTGATTACCGATCCCTGCAGGTTCGTGCGCCCGAGCGGATCGGGTATCAGCGGGTTGGTGGCGTCCTGCAAGGTACACGTCGCACACAAACCCGACGATTCCATCTGCTCGATTAGATCAACGTTGCGCGGGTTGATGTTGATGAACGGAAGGAACAGGTGGTTCGACCTGTTGCCGACGTATGCTACTTCAACGACGGTATCCCGGAACAACTCAAACTGCACAGATATATTCCAGTTTTGTGTGTACGGCACCTTGCCACTCGGATTCGCGCCACCAGCAGCAAAGCCGGGAATGGCAAGACTCTTCTGGAAGACCAACCCATTAGCATCCGTTCCGAGAATTGAATCGAGTGTGCCCGAGGTTCCCTGTAACGGCGGATTGCCTGAGAGGCGAATCGGCTGTGTCGGATCGGCAGTCGCGCCAACGGCCGAGCCATTCGCAGCAGTAGTGACCGTGACGAAGCCGCCAAAATCCGGATTGGGCGATCGGTTGTTGCCGGTAAGTGTCGCGTGCGAGAGGCCATAGCCTCCGCGGACCACAACAGATCGTTTATCGAGGTCCATGCCAAAGATCTTCATGCGCGGGTTCCAGGCAAAGCCGAAGCGCGGCTCGAAGCCCCAGTAATCAATCGGCACCAGATACTTCGAACGCCCGCCACGACCAGCAAAGGCAAACGGAACAATGTTCGCTGACGTGGGCACAGAATCGGGAATTGCCGCTGCGGCTGTAACTCCGAGGTTGGCCGCGAGTGTACGTCGTTGCGCAGTTGTTAACGGAAAAGGTTGCGCCAGATCAGGCCGGAAGACGCCTTGAAGATTGTGTTTCTCCTCGCGCGGTGTTTGCAATGAGTAACGCAGACCCAGATTCAGCATCAGGTTTGGCCGTACACGCCAGTCGTTCTGAACAAACGCGCCGGCACTCTTCCAACGGTAGTCGTAGTCGAATAGCACCGGGCGGAGATCGACAATGTTCGGCACGCCAATCAAAGTGCTGGCGACTGTGTTGCCGCCGTTATTAACACCTGTGGTTCGATTGTTACTCGTGTTGACGACGCGGAAGTCCCATCTGCCGCCAGACGCGGCGAAGAAAGGCGTCGCCGTCAACCGAGCATCGTTTAGATCGACGCCAAACTTCCAGGTCTTGTTACCCTGCGTCCAGTAAAGCGTATCGCTGATGTTGTAACGCTGCTCGACGTTGAAGTTGTTCGTTGAAGCCGAGGAGCCGATGTCAGAGCCGGTGTAGTTGTTATCACGAGCGATCAGGAAGAGGGGAATGCCTCCCTCTGTAAGGTGCGGGATGCCGAGGTCCCCGGCAAAGCTCCTGCCGGTTTTGATTGCGAACTCCGGTGAGAAGTCCTCGCTGAAATTTCCACGCGTGTAGTTCAAACGCAGATCGTTGACGACAGTCGGAGAGATCAGATGATTGAAGGCCAAGAGATACTGCTTGGCGTCGCTATACACGCCGCTGTTGCCGTTGATGTCGTTGCCGGCGCTTCTGATTCCGATCGCGGGAGTGGTCGTGTAACGGAAATTCGCTTTGAAGTTATCTGTAAAGTTGTGATCGAGCCGGAGCGTGTAACGGTTTTCATTCTGCGTCACTGAGCGTTGCAGGAAAAAATTCCTGACGTTGCCGCCGTCAAGAAAGTAGTTGCCGGCCGGTGGCATAAACTCGAGCAGCTTCCTGCCGATCGGATCGATGAATTCCGACGGAATGATGTTCAGGGCTGGATTCGGAGCAGCGTTGGTTGCCGCGGTGCATTGTGGAACTTGAAGATTCACGCCCTGAAATACCTGGTTCACGAGAATCCTGCGCGGATCGTTGAACTGGCAAAACTGATTTGCGCCCTGCAATACGATCGGGACGAGCTTGCCCTGGAAGAGCACGAACTGCTGGTAGATGTTTGCGTTTCCAACCGACGTTAGCCCGAGTTGTGTTGCGACGCTCGTGGGCACGATACCCGCCGCCGTTCTCACCAGGTTATTGAAGTTACCTGCGAGCTGATTCACGTCGGGCACGAGGCCGGTCGAGGTAACGAAGTCCTGACGCCAACGTGGCTCAACTGCAAAGAAGAAAAAGGATTTGTTCCTGCCGTTGTAAAAGTGATCGCCGCCTTCGCCAAACTTCGGTAGGATGATCGGCCCACCCACGGTTACTGACACCTGGTTATAGCGAAGGTTGTTGGCTGGCCTTGGCGCAGTACCAATCTGGAAAGGTACAGCGTTGAATTTCGGATTGCGGTGATACCAGAGCGCGATGCCATTGAAATCGTTGGTGCCGGATTTTGTTGTCGCGTTGATGACGCCGCCGGAGGTGTTGCCGAACTCGGCGGAGTACGCCGAGGTCTGCACTGTAAATTCCTGCACTGTCTCAGGAGTAAAGCTGACTACAGCACGCGCGATGCCAACGCCAGTGTTGTTGACGCCGTCGGCGAGAATCGCAGTGCTGCCGGCGCGGCCGCCGTTGAGGTTCAGGTTGAAGCCGGGCACGGGTTGGCCCGCAGTGACGTCCGGATCCTCGCTGCCCGCATCGCCGGTGACGTTCGGAGCCGTGAGGGCAAGGTCCAGCACGCTGCGGTTGTTTAAGGGAACGTCCTGAATCTGGCGTGATGTGATCGTGTGACTCGTGGTCCCACTCTCGTTATTTATCAGCGCCGCGTCCGCCGCGATCATTACTTGTTCGGAGATCGCTCCTGCTTCGAGGCTGACGTTGGCCGTTGCGACAGCAGCCGTATCGACCTTTACCGGCTCGACGACAGCTTTCTTGAAACCCTTCGCCTCGACTGCGACGCTGTAGCTCACCGGCTCGAGTGACTGGACGCTGAAGACACCTGACTCGCTGGTCGTGACAGTTACCTTCTGACCGGTCCCGAGGTTAGTGACAGTTACCGTCGCGCCCGGGATCTGGGCTCCATTAGTGTCAGTAATCGTTCCGCTAATGCCACCCTTATTGGTCTGACCAAACACAGCGATGAGGCTCAGAAGGACGAACGCAATAGACATCATCAGGCGCATGATTCTATCTCCTAGATTGTCCGAATTATTGAATGCGGGGCCGCGATTATATATCTAATCGAGAGGAATGCAAGAAGTTCGTGGTTGCGAGTGGACTAACCAGTTCGTCTCACCATCGCGCGATGGCCTGTCCAACCAAGAACTCTTCTCTGTGCAACCTCTGTGTTCTCTGTGTCTCTGTGGTTGACTACTCACCACAGAGACACAGAGAACACAGAGGTTGCACAGAGAAATCAATAAGTAGTCAATCGAATCGAGCCGAGCAGCCCGCTGGGAAGCGCCTCGACTTTGTCCATGTCTTGCGCCTGGAAGCGTTCGCCGTATCGCAGATTGAGGAGACGATAATCCGGAAGACGGCGACCTGCCATGTAATTCAAAGCTGAGTTCGCCACGAGGATTTTGATCTGATTGTTGCCTGCATGGAGAAACGGTGTCACATCGACCGCGTACGGAGGACACCAGACAGAGCCCGCTTTCTGATCGTTAACGTAGACCACCGCCGCCTCGCGTACGGGCGCATCAAGCCACGCCTGCATGCCGGCACGAAGATTTTGCTCGGGGAGCGGTTTGCCTTCACCGAAATCCAGCCGTACGTTGGGTCGCGATCGCAGAAAACTCTCAGGGACCGTCACGTTCTTCTCGTAAGTTGCCGTTCCGGAAAAGTATCGCGTCGTTTCGTCATCGGTCCACGAATGTAGCTGGTCCATCATCACCGGGTTTGTCCCTGGTCCAAATGCAACGCGCCAGCCGGTGCTTAGATCTATAGCGGCTGGCTCGGCAGTACTAGCGACAGACGTAGGCAATCTTCGCTTCGAGAACACCACCACACGCGAACCATACGGCGGCAGATCCAGCGTGACAGTCGCGCCGGAACCATTCAGTGCGCTCGCCTTTCCTGAAAATGCGTCCCACGCTTCAGCTTGCATGTTGGTAACCCGAAATGTCGCCCGCACCGTGTGCGGTACGTTCGAGGTGTTAGCAACGAAGTAGACGTCCGCATCGCTCGTGCGCCGGTGAACAAATCCGATCTCAGGAACGCGAACATCGAGAGACATGTCGGGTTGCAATAACGCCGTAAGCTTGCGTCCGAGCTGCTCCTTCTCGTTTTCAACGAAACCAGCTTTGAAAAGCCGGCCCGTGAGTTCGCGCAACTCCGCCTGCTCCGCGTCCGTGGCCTTCATCCCCGGGACAATCGCCGGGAGCCGGCGAGTCGCAATAACAATGCCGCCGTTGTTTGCAAACTGCTCGAGCTTGCGCATCGTTTCGAGCGGGATGCGCTCTACGTTCGGAAGAACGACGACGCGATAACGTGCGGCGCCGAGCACCAGATTGTTTTGCTCGAGTCGGCCATGCTTCAGCAGAATGTCGTCATCGAAAAAATCGAAGTTGTAGCCGGAGTCGAGTATCGCGCCGATGGCGTCCGTGCCGACGCGTTCGCGAAGAATCTCGATTAAGTGCGGATCGCCTTTCTTGAAGCTGGCCCAGCCATCGTTGTTCGGTAAGTAGAGCGCAACGTCGTTAACGGCCGTCCCCTGACGCAAGAGAAAACTCAATCGTTGCAGGTAAGCCGCGACGTCGGGCATCACGATCCACCACGGGTTTTTCTCGTCGAAGACGGCCGCCGCGTAGAAGCGCCAGCCCGGATACTCAACGCCCTCCGCCGTGTACGGCCAGCCGTGACCGATCAGTTGGTTGATCCCCATCAGGAAATGACGATCGGCTTCGGCCTTCATGTCCAACGGCGTCGCGCGGAAGACAGGTGAGTGCAGCCAGGTCCACGTTTCCGACGAAGTCACGGGCCGGCCAAAGATGTGACTGGCGGAAGAAGCCCAACGCGTGCCGCGCACCACTCGCCACTGAGCGCCTTCGCCTTCAGGCAGATCAACATTTGCGTAACCCGCGAGATTGACTGCCGGAACGCCGTAGTTCTGAACCCGTAGTAATGCCCTGTTGCGCCTGGACCAGTCGTGCAGCGGTTGCAGAAAGCGTTGGTTGTAAAGCTCAGTCAACGTCATTCCCCAATCGCGCCGAATCTCGAACGTCTTTGGCCCAACGTCAGCGATCAAGGCCGGCAAATGCGGCTTGAGGTCATACCCGCGCCGCTGCTTGAATTCCTCGAGAAAGTCGGGAGTCCAATCCTGGTTGTACACCTCGAGACTGTCGCAGAAGACGGCATAAGGAGGGTTCGCACCGAAAGCTTGCAGCAATCGATCGCCGACATTCTTCAAGTAGCGCTCGGTCGCGCGCGCGTCCAGATGGTTGAGGACGTAACCTTCAGCGCCGACGGCAGGGCGCTTGACCTGCATGCCCGTGCGGCTGGCTATAAAAAAGATGATTTCGTGCGCGGCTTCCGGGTCGCGGTCCAGCCACACCGCGCCATCGTGAACGTCGGTTAATTCTCGCAGGCTGTCAGCAGCAAATGCGGCGAGGAACTTCTCGCCTGGACCAATGTTCGGCAACGGAATGCGGCGGGAGTTTGGCTGAACTTTCACGCGCTCCGACCGCAACGTGGCGGCAGCATCGGTAATCGGCACGGTGGGTCCGCCAAAGGGCCAGCCGCTGCCGAGCGTTAAATCCATTCGCAGTCCAAGCTCGCGCGCCTTTGCCGAGGTGAAGCGCAGAGCATCTAGAAACTCATCGGAAAGGTACGGAAGATTTCTGACCTGCGCGGTCGGGTCGTCAGGCAACAACGGATAGACAGGTTGCACTTCAAACCCGCCAATTCCCCCCTCCTTCATGAGCCGCATCTCGCGCTCGAGCTCCGTCTTAGTAACGGCTGGCCCAAACCACCACCAACGCATCATGATCTTTGCATCATCGGGAGGTCGCTCGAACCCGCGTTGCAGCTCGTTGATGCTCTGCGCGTGCAACGTGGGGGTGAATGTGGACAGGATTAACAGAATTTTCAGGATTAACATGTAAATCCTGAAAATCTTGTTAATCCTGTCTACAACTACCCAAAGAGAACTAGCTCGCATATCAGAAATTGAATCGATCGATGTTGTCTTTGTTGAAAATAAACGGTGCGCCGAGTCGCACTTCATCGCCAACCACTTCAATGTTGCCGAGACGCCCCGCGCCGATGACACTATCACCACGCTTCATCGCCCCAGTGCTCAATGCGTTCGCGACATAAACCGTCAGGTATCCGAGGTCGAGCGTATTCCATAAGACGACACTCTCAACTACGCCATCGTGGACATAAGTCTTGTTCAGGTTGGGGAGGGATAGACCAATCACTTTCACGTCTTTGCGACCTGATTGCTTTACCGCTTCAGCAGCTCCGGGAACAGCGGGCGCGGCAACCGCCATGATGAGTTTCACGTTTGGATAAACCTTCAACACGGTCTGCGTCTCGGCAAAGGCCCGATCGCGGTCGCCTTCACTGGGTTGGATCGCATTCAGCTTCAGATTCGGATACTTCTGCGCGAGCCGCTGCTTGATGTATTTGATCCACTCGTTCTGGTTAGCCGCACTCAGCGATGCCGTGATGATCGCGAACTCACCGTTGCCATTGAGAATTCGCGCCGCCTCGTCGGCGAGCGTGTAGCCAATGCCCTGCGGCGTCGCCTGGTTGATGAAGTAGTCGCGCGCATCCTTCTCGGCGTCAGCATCCCACGTGAGCACTTTGATTCCCTTCTCTTTCGCCTTCCGCAACACAGTGGAGATCCCGACTTTGTTTTCAACGCTCACGGCGATCACGTCGACACCTCTGGTGATCCACGCTTCGACTACTTCGTTCTGCTTCGCCGGATCGAGATCAGTCGGACCATCCCACAACAACTCAACGCCTAACTCTTTCGCCGCTTCATCCGCGCCTTGCTTGCAACTGACGAAATAGGGATCGCCTTTCGCTTTCGGCATCAAGGCGACAACAGGCTTGTGACCGTTCGCGGCCGTACTGCCTGATCTGCCTCTGATCTCTTCCCGGAGCGAACGTGTCGATAACCAGTTGCTACCCGCCACGATCAGGGCCGCAGCCAGAATCACCACACTCAGAATGGCGACTTGTGAATTTCTCACTTCAAACTCCTTCGTCGTTGTTTCCCGATCGACATGAGCAGAAAAGCGATCGATAAGAATGGTTCCCACCAATAGAGCGCCCGTGAGTATGCCCGCCAACTCTGCCGGTTGTGCGCTCAGCCGCAATCCGTTTTGCAAAATAACTATCGCGAACAAACCCAGAACGGTTCCGGACACGGTGCCGCGGCCGCCAAAAATCGAAGTGCCGCCTAAAACAACCGCCGTAATCGCCATCAGCTCGTAGCCCGTTCCGGCGTCGGACTTCGCCTGGCCCAGATGCGCTACATAAATGATCGCCGCGACACTCGAGACCAAACCCGATAACACGTAAACCACCGCCAGTCGGCGGCGCACATCGATGCCGGAGTAACGTGCGCCTTCAGCCGAAAAACCGATCGCATACAGGCTGCGCCCGTAGATGCTCTTGTGTAACCACCACGCACAACCCGCGATCGCGGGGATCAGGATGAATAGCTGCGTTGGGATAATTCCGCCGACGTAACCCTGGCCCAAAAACAAAAATGACGGCGAGAAACCGGAATAGTTTTCCACGCCGCGCGTCAATCCCTCAGCAACACCGCGAAACAAAGAGAATGTTCCGAGCGTCACGATCAGCGGCGGGAAGTTGAGCCGCGAGATCATCAATGCGTTCAAGCTTCCGCCTGCAACACCGACGAGCAAGGTGATTAAAATCGCCACCACAATCGGCAAATGAGCATCGCGCCACAAAGCGCCGAGCACCACTGCCGCGAGGCCGATCATTGACCCCACGGAAAGATCGATGCCTCCGGTAACGATGATCGGCGTGAGCGCGAGTGCGAGTAGTCCGACTTCGACACTCAGCCGCGTGATCTCGAATGCGTTCGCGGACGTGAGAAAATTGTTTCCCGTAACGCTGAAGATCAGACACTCGAGCACGACGACGAGCAGCAGCACCCACTCATTGTTCGGAAAAAGCCGCGCGCGCCACGAAGGCGTCACTTGAAGATTTACCGAATCTGCCAAAGCCATCTGCGTGCTTCCGTTTTCGGCTAAACAGCCTGTTTTGCTACGCGCATGCGCTCGACTCTTTCCCAAACAAAATCGGAAGCGAGCGCCGCCAGAATGATTGCCCCTTGAATTGCTTTTTCCCAGAACGGATTGACGCCGACAAACGTGAGCGCTGTGCCAATCGTGCCCAGCAACGCTACGCCAGTCAGCGTGCCCAGCATCGTGCCGCGTCCGCCCGTGATCGCAGTTCCACCCACAACAACAGCCGCGATAACTTTCAACTCCAGACCCAGTCCCGCATTACTCGGAACCGTAGAGAAACGCACCGCGTTGAGCAGCGACGCCAAACCAACGAGCGCTCCCATCAACACAAAAACAAAGAACGTCACTTGTCCCGGCTCGACGCCCGCCAGCCGCGCGGCCTCAGCGTCGGAACCAACCGCATAAACTCTTCGTCCCGCCGTGAGGTTCCGCAGCGCCCAGGTGAAGAATGCGAGCACGAGCAGCGCCGTGAGCACGATCAGCCATTGGCCCAACCTCTGACCGAGTCCGAACCATTGAAAGTTTGCGGGCAGGTTTTGCACCCATTCGCCGCCTGTGGTCCAACGCAACGCGTCGCGCCAGGCGACCAGCATCGCGAGCGTGACGATGATCGACGGCAACCGCATCGTTCCGATCAGTAAACCGTTGACCGCGCCCATCGCCGCGCCAATCAACACCAGCAACGGCAGCAGCAGCGGTATCGGGACACCGGCTTTTGCCAGCGCGCCCGCGGCGACAGTCGCAACCGCGAACTGCGACCCGACGGAGATATCGATCTGCGCCACGAGAATCACGAGCGTCATGCCCACAGCGACGAGCAGGACCGGCGCGTTGTTCAGCGCGAGGTCGCGCAGGTTTGTAGCGCTGAAAAACGAAGGCGCGATTATGCCAACGGCCGCGAGCAACACGGCGTAAGCCAGCGACGCGGAGAGCTCTCGTTTATAGCGATTCAGTCGCATCAATTGATTTCTCTGTGCAACCTCTGTGTTCTCTGTGTCTCTGTGGTTAACTCCACCACAGAGACACAGAGAACACAGAGGTTGCACAGAGAAGAGATTTCATTTGACTAATGGCCCAGCGCGAGAGCGAGAATCTTCTCCTGCGTTGCCTCGGCGCGATCCAGAGTCGCGGCGATCGTTCCACGACACATGACGGCGATTCGATCGCTCATGCCCAGAACTTCGGGCAGCTCGGACGAGATCATCAGGATCGCAACTCCCTGCGCCGCGAGCTCAGTCATGAGTGCATGCACTTCCGATTTGGCGCCGACGTCGATTCCCTGCGTCGGCTCGTCGAGAATAAGCACAGACGGATTGGTTACCAGCCAGCGGCTCAGCGCGACCTTCTGCTGGTTTCCGCCGGAGAGTGTCCCGACTGGCGCGAAGATCGCAGGTGTCTTAATACGCAATCGACGTGTGTAATCAGCCGCCACTTGTTTCTCGCGTCCCAAGTCCACAGCGCCGAAGCTGGAGAACCGAGCGAGGGAAGCGAGCGTGATGTTTGCACTAATCGCCAGGTCAAGAATCACACCATGACGCCGTCGATCTTCAGGCACGTAAGCAATCCCACATTCGATGGCTTGCGCCGCGCTGCTGAGTTTCACGGGTTTTCCTCGCAGCAGCACTTCGCCGCGATCGGCCGGCGTTAAGCCAAAGACGGAGTGTGCTAACTGCGTGCGCCCGCACCCGACTAACCCAGCGAGGCCGACAATTTCACCGGCTCGAACGATGAGATTGACATCGTGAATACCCGACGCGGCGCAACCAAGTTGACGCAGCTCCAAAATCGGTTCCGCGATCTGTACAGTCTTTTTTGGGAAGACGGCTGACAGTTCACGGCCCACCATAAGTTGAATTAGTTGCTGTCGATTTACTTCAGCCATCGAGCGCGTATCGATAGTGGCGCCGTCGCGCAGGACCGTAACTCGGTCCGCAATCAACGGTAATTCTTCCAAACGATGAGAGATGTAAACGATGCCAGCGCCTTCGTTGCGAAGCTGCCGGATCACGGTGAAGAGGTTCTGAGTATCTTCTTCAGAAAGCGACGCGGTCGGTTCATCGAGGATCAGTACTTTCGCCTCGGCTCCGAGTGCGCGCGCGATTTCGACGAGCTGTTGTTGCGGGAGGGTGAGCTCTCCGGCTTCCGCGTCGGGATCGATATCGGCTCCGACGCGGGCCAGCAGCTCTGAAGCTTTGCGTTTGCGGTTCCGCCAGTTAACTCGGCTCAGCAGTGATGATTCTTCTAACCCGATCGCGATGTTCTCCGCGACTGAGAGCTCGGGAAAGAGCGCGGGCTGTTGGTACATGGCCGCGATGCCGAGCTGCTTTGCGACGCGCGGCGAGTTGTGTGTGACGAGTTTGCCGTTGAGATGTAGCTCACCGGCATCGGGTGCGACAGCGCCAGTGATGATCTTGATCAGCGTCGATTTGCCGGCGCCGTTCTCGCCGATCAGCGCATGCACCTCTCCGGCGTGTAACTCAAACGAAGCCTGCTTGAGCGCGTGAACGCCTGTGTAAGACTTGTCGATGTTGATAGCACGAAGCAGCATCATTGGCTCAAGTAATGTGCCTCGATCGTTTCGTAACGACGCTTCGCCTCGGCGCCGGCGATAGATGACTGCGGCGTGAACGGCTGCGCTTGTACATTTTGCGCGACGTATTGCCTCGCCTCTGTCAACGATGCGAAGCGACCATCGGCGATCGCTTGCACGCTCACATTGCCAATCACTGTCGCCTCAACCGGCCCAGCAAAAATGGGCAGCCCGGTCGCGTTGGCTGTCGCTTGATTCAAGTAACAATTCTGACTGCCGCCGCCAATAATTTGCACGCCGCTGATTTGCCGACTCGTCAGCGCCTCGATCTTTCGCAGCACGGACGCGTAACAAAACGCCAGCGAGTCGAGGATCACTTTCGCGATGCCTGCCGGATCTTGCGGCATCTCCTGGCCTGTTTCTGCAAGCTGCGTAGCAATTGCATCGAGCATACTCGGTGGATTGAAGAAGCGTTCGTCATCGGGATAGATCAGCGCCGGATAGTGTTCAATCGCCGCTACAGCGCTCAGCAGTGCGTCATAATCAACAGCCCATTCCTTGCGGCACGATTCGAGTAGCCATAGGCCCATCACGTTTTTCAAAAACCGAATCGTCCCAAACGCTCCGCCTTCGTTGGTGAAGTTGTGGCGCGCCACCTCTTCGTTTATGAGAACTTCATCTCTCTCAACGCCGACCAGTGACCACGTACCGGAAGAGATGTAGGCCCATCCGTCAGGGATCGGCGCGCCGGCAATCGCGCTTCCCGTATCGTGCGTTGCAGGAACAACGACGTGCGCGTCGATGCCGAGCTCAGCGCGGATTGGACCGAGGTTTGTGCCTGGCGAGATGATCTCCGGCAGCACGTTCACCGGCAAACCCAAACGATTCAGCAACTCGTAATCCCACTGACGTGTACTTGCGTTGACCATCTGCGTCGTGGTGGCGTTCGTGTACTCAGCGACACGTTTCCCAGTCAGATAAAAGTTGATCAGATCCGGGATGAGCAGCAGCGTATCCCCGTCGAGACCTTCACGCATGTGAGCTTCGAGCTGAAAGAGCGTGTTGAATGACATGAACTGAATGCCGGTGCGTTCGAAGATATCTGCACGCGGAACGCGCGCGAACACTTGCTCCATCGTTCCTTCAGTTCGTTCGTCGCGATAACAAACAGGTAATTCGACGAGTTGTCCCGCAGCATCGATCAAGCCGTAATCGACACCCCAGCAATCTACGCCAATGCTGCGAATATCGCTTCCGAGCTCCCGCGCACGTGCAGCAGCCTCACGCAATCCCTGCTCAATCTCCGCGAAGATCGCGGGGAGATCCCAACGCAGATGGCCCGCTGATCGCGCCGGCGGATAACGAAAGCGCCGCACCTCCTCAAGCAGCAGAGCACTGTCGTCAAAAGCCGCGAAAAACACTCGGCCGCTGCCGGCTCCGAGATCGACCGCGATGTAGAGAGGGTTAGCCACGGAAGACAGCTTCTTCAATAAGCAGTTAGACAATTCCGGAAGCGGTCACGCCTTTTTTGCCGGGACGCTCTTTTGCTTTATACCGGCGATAGCCACTTTGTCGATACGCCTTAAGAGGATCGATCGCGCCGCCGGACCGCTCGCGAGCGACTGCCAGGATTGGCGCGACATCGGTGGTGAATGCCTGCTTGAGCGTCGCGAGCGCAAGCAACGGATCGCACTGCTCCTGCGCCTCATTCAACGCGTCGCGGTCCACGAGGTGCGCTTGCACGTACGAGCGCACAAGCTCAACCGCACTCATCATCAGCGACTCGATCGGGTCCGTGACGTTGTGCGACTGGTCCAGCATGTATGCCGGATTGAAATTCGCAATGCTGTTGAGCTCCGCATCCACGAGCTCGTTAAAAATCAGAAAGAGCTGAAAGGGTTTGAGCGATCCCGCATCAAGATCGTCGTCACCATATTTACTGTCGTTGAAATGAAAACCCGCTAACTTACCAAACTGAATCAGCCGCGCGACGATCATCTCGATATTGACATTGGGTGCGTGGTGACCGAGGTCAACGAGGCAGAACGCTTTTGGACCCAACTCGCGCGCGCAGTAATAACTCGTGCCCCAATCGTTGATGACTGTGGAATAGAACGCCGGCTCGTAAAACTTGTGCTCGATAAAGACGCGCCAATCATCCGGCAGCGCAGCGTAGATTTCGCGCATGCTTTCAAGATAACGTTCCAGCGCGCGCTGAAAATGTTGCTGGCCGGGAAAGTTTCCGCCGTCAGCGATCCAGACTGTATGCGCTTTCGACCCGAGCGTCTTACCGATTTCAATGCATTCGATGTTGTGGGCGACAGCCTGCTCGCGCACGGACCGGTCCGGATGAGTGAGGCTGCCGAATT
>DASYFE010000040.1:0-61544 GCA_036498585.1 Pyrinomonadaceae bacterium
GGTGGCCCTCTGTGGCCACCCGTTCCTTGATTAATAACGACGGGTGGCCACAGAGGGCCACCCCTACAGTTGCACTTGCGAAACGAAAGGCGCCAAACGCGCATATAAATAAAAGGAGCAGACCCCCGTGCCACGAAGCAAAGTCAAAATCCTCGGCATCATCGTTCTTCTCTTGGTTGTTGCCGTCGTCGCCTTCATCGCCTATCGCCTCTTCGTTCACAAAGGACCAAAACCCGGCACCGTGCTCGATGAAGCACGCCAGGCAAATCGTCCTGCGTCGAGCTTTATCGCTGCCGATGAAGACTACTTTCACGACATGGACGGCGCGGTTCAACTCACGCCTGAAGAAGTGAAAGGGCGCAACACGTGGGTCATCTGGACCGGCGGCAACGATCGTTTCTGGGACCACATCGGAACGAGCAGCTTCGGCGCGCTCGATCTGCTGAAAACTGTCTCGTCGTATCCGAATGAAATCGATCACAAATACCATCCGGGCGAGAAGTTGAAGTTCAGCCGCGACAATCGCTGGCAGTACCTCGGCCTTGTCAACGAACCCTGCTTCGAAAAAGCTACCGCTCCTGATCCGAACCGCTTTGGACTCTGGCTCGACAAGCGCCGCGCCGACTGCCCGCCCGAGCCTTTTGAAAACGAGCAGAAGTATCCGGGCGTGCGCGTCGGTTCGCGCGGCCAGGCGCTGCCCGCCGGTCAACCGAATCAACATCTGCCGCAGACTATGCCGGTCGGTTCTTACTATGGCTACGCAACAGGCGTCCTTGGTCTGCGCCTCTTCCCTAACCCGGCCTTCGACGCCGAGGCCGCACGCAATTGGGATCCGGAGCGTTACTACAGCGATCCGGATTACTACTACAACCCTAAACTGGTGCGACCATATCGTATCGGTATGTCGTGCGCGTTCTGCCACGTTGGTCCAGATCCGGTGAGACCGCCGGCTGATCCCGAGAAGCCGGAATGGAAGAACCTGAATAACAGCGTCGGCGCACAGTATTTCTGGATCGATCGCATCTTCGACTGGCGCTCAGACTATTCGACTTACACGTATCAGATGTTCCACACGTCGCGGCCGGGTTCACTCGACACTTCCCTCGTCTCGTCGGACAACATCAACAATCCCCGCACGATGAACGCGATCTACAGTCTGGGTCCACGCCTCGAAGAAGCTAAGCGCTTTGGAAAGGAGACGCTAGGCCCAGGCAGCATCGACAACAAACAACTGAACGACTACGTGCCCGCCGGCAATCCACTCGCGCAGTTCTTTGTACCGCCGAACACGGTCTACTCGCCGCGCGTGCTCAAAGACGGCGCTGACTCGGTCGGCGCGCTCGGCGCGCTGAATCGCGTGTATCTGAACATCGGATTGTTCAGCGAAGAGTGGCTGCTGCACTTCAATCCGCTCGTCGGTGGTAAGACAGTTTCGCCGATCGAAATCTCGGTCGCGCGCAAGAACTCGAGCTACTGGGAAGCGACCGAAGCGCAGACTGTCGACCTGGCGCTCTTCTTTCTAAAAGCCGCCACGCCGCACAAGTTGATTGATGCGCCGGGCGGTCCGAAGTATCTCAATAACGGCAATCCGACAGATGCGGCTTACGTCGCACGCATCAACAACGGCAAAAACGTCTTTGCGGAAACGTGCGCGCGTTGTCATTCGAGCAAGCTGCCGACGCCCGATGCTCCCAAGCAGATCTACGCGACTAACGGTTGCTCCGGACCAAACTACTTGAAGTGTTGGGACGAATACTGGAACTGGACCAAGACGGAAGAGTTCAAGTCGAAGATGCGCGCGATCGTAAATGCGCCTGACTTTCTCGACGGGAATTATCTATCCGCGGAACATCGCGTGCCGGTAACGCTGCTCCAGACGAACGCTTGCAGCCCGCTTGCTACAAACGCGATCAGAGACAATATCTGGGATAACTTCTCGTCCGATACTTATAAGGATCTACCTTCAGTCGGCACCATCAAGGTCGTTCACCCGATCACGGGCGAAGAACGAACCTATGAAATGCCCGGCGGCGGACGCGGTTACACTCGTCCTGCCTCGCTGATCAGTTTGTGGTCCACTGCTCCATTCCTGTTGAATAACTCGGTCGGGCCGTTCATGTGGGAACCATCGGTCGATAAACGCATGGAGTCGTTCCAGGCGTCGATCGAGCAGATGCTCTTGCTCAGAGAACGTGACAAGGATCCGATCCTCGCAGCGAAGGGTTTGGACGTCGGCGTGATTGATCGAACTACGACGCGCAGCTCGATTCGCGTCGCACCAGGATACGTACCAAACCTCGTCGAAGGCTTCGGCGATCTGCTCTTCCCCAGTATCTTCAGCGATGACGGCGGCGTGGACATTGGACCAATTCCGCCTGACACGCCCGTCGGTCTGCTTGCCAGCTTGAATCTTCGTCCGGAAGGTTTGGGTTTCTGGGGTCGAGTGCAATACGACTGGCGGCTGCTCGGCCTCGTGAAGGAAATCAAACAGAAACTCAAAGCGCTGCCGGCAGGCGCGACTGACGATCAAGTCAAGCAGGCGTTTGCGCCGCTGGCCGACAGTCTGATCGCTTTGAGTAAGTGTCCCGATTACGTTGTGAATCGCGGCCACTACTTCGGCACTGGCCGTTACGGCGACGACTCACCTTTAACTGAGCAACAGAAACGCGACCTGATCGAGTTTTTGAAAACCTTCTGAGAGGCAAAACATGAGCACCGCACAGTTTGACTACGTCGTGGTCGGATCGGGCGCAGGAGGTGGACCACTCGCCGCACGTCTTGCGCGCGCCGGATTCAAGGTATTGCTTTTGGAAGCGGGCGGCGATCCGTGTGCTGACGACAAACTCGGCAAACTCATGTATGAAGTGCCGATCTTCCACGGGCTCTCCACCGAGTATCCGCACTGCCAGTGGGATTACTTCGTACGTCACTACAAAGATCCTCAACTTCAGTCCGCCGATTCCAAGGTGGTCGAGGTCGATGATCAGCCGCGTATTTGGTATCCGCGCGCGGGGACACTCGGTGGTTGCACGGCGCACAACGCGATGATCACGGTCACGCCGCAGAATAGCGACTGGGATTACATCGCCGAGCTCACCGGAGATTCGTCGTGGCGTGCGGACAACATGAACCAGTACTTCACGCGCCTCGAAAACTGCCATTACGTTCCGAAGCCAGGCAGCTTTAAATACGTATTTAGAGGTGTGTTCTGGTCGCTTCTTGGCTTGTGGCACGGACGGAAAGACTGGCGTGACTGGCGTCACGGTCATGGATTTGAAGGGTGGCTCAACACCAGCGAGGCTGATCCACGTCTCGCTTTGAAAGATTGGGCAATCGTTCGCATTCTGATCAAGGCCATCAAACAAACTCTGAGGGGACGGCAGGGTAAACCGCTTTTGAGCATCCTTACCCGTCTCGATCCAAACGATTTTCGTAGCAATATCGATGCGCGCGAGGGGCTCGCGTTTACGCCACTTGCTGTCTCGAACGGCAAGCGCAATGGCCCACGCGACTTTCTGCTGAAGACGAAACAGGAGTTCCCGGACAATCTCACGATCCAGCTTAACTCGCTTGCGTCCAGGATTCTCTTCAAAGATAAGCGAGCGATCGGCGTTGAGATTTTGGAAGGCAAACATCTCTACCAAGCTGATCCGGAAGCGCGCAAAGGTAACGTAAGCGAGCCCGTGAAGCGTGAGGTGTTTGCATCACGCGAAGTGATCGTCTGCGCGGGCGCTTTCAATACTCCGCAGTTATTGAAACTTTCCGGCGTGGGCCCGGAAAAAGAGCTGAAGGACTTTAATATCGACGTCGTTGCCGATCTGCCCGGTGTCGGCGAGAACTTGCAGGATCGTTACGAAGTCGGCGTGGTTGCGGAGTTCGAGAAACCTTTCGCGTTGCTGGAAGGCGCGACCTTCGCTCCGCCACAGGATGGCGGTCCGGCGGATCCTTACTTCACGATGTGGGAATCGGGCACCGGGATTTACACGACGAACGGCGCGCTACTGGGCGTGCTGATGCGTTCGAATCCAAATTTGAAAGAGCCCGATCTCTACGTCTTCGCTCTGCCCGGATATTTCAAAGGCTACGTGCCTGGTTACTCTGAACAATTCGAGCGACTACGCACGCGCTTCACCTGGGCCGTCCTCAAAGCCTATACGAAGAACAACGCGGGCCGCGTCACGCTGCAATCGAACGATCCGCGGAAGTGGCCCATGATCGATTTCCACTACTTCACTGAAGGTAACGACGCGAAGGGTGAAGATCTCGATGCGGTCGTGGCTGGTGTTGGGTTTGTTCGAGAGATGAACAGGTACGTCGGCAAACACACGGAGATTGTGCCCGGCAGTGACTATCTCGACACAAACAAGCTCAAACAGTTCATCCAGGATGAAGCGTGGGGCCATCACGCGTCTTGCACCTGTAAGATCGGCGCTGACAATGATCCGATGGCGGTGTTGGACAGTCGCTTCCGCGTACGCGGCGTTCAGGGTCTGCGCGTGGTTGACGCCTCCGTGTTTCCGAAGATCCCCGGCTACTTCATCGTCTCCGCGATCTACATGATCAGTGAAAAAGCCGCCGACGTGATCATCGAAGATGCAAAATAATGCCGAGTAGGCACAGAACCGAGCGCGGTAGCGCCGGGTCAAAGGTAGCCTTCTCGCGTGTTTGTTGTGTTTGACCCGGCGCTACCGCGCTCGGTTCTGTGGAGGTTTTGTGGCGAAGCGGTCATTGATGCTGGCGGGGGGCGGGCTCAAGATCGCGTTTCAAGCGGGTGTGCTCCAGGTCTGGCTGGATGAAGCGGGCATCGAGTTTGATCACGGCGACGGCGTCAGCGCCGCGTCTTTCAATCTCGCGATGTGGGTGCAGGGCTTTTCCGGTACTCAAATCGCCGACAACTGGCGCCACTTCAGACCAATGGCCGCGGTCGACGTCAACTGGTTGCAGTTGCTCAGAGTGTTTTACGCCGAGTCGTTCTTTGAACTAAATCCTTTTCGCAAAAAGTTCTTTCACGAGTGGGGCCTCGACTTCGAAAAGATTCGCGCCAGCCCGCGTTTGGGAACATTCAACGTCTACAACTTCTCGAAACACATTCTGCGTCCGGTTGAAACTGGGGAGCTGACGGAAGATCTTCTGATCGCTGCTGGATCGTTGCCAGTCTGGTTTCCGCCAGTGCGGATCGACGGCGACACATACATCGATGCGGTCTTGAACACCGCCACAAATATCGAGGAGGCGATCAGGCGTGGCGCAGACGAGCTCTGGGTGATCTGGACCACGAGTCAACGCGGGCAGTGGCGCAATGGCTTCATTGGAAATTTCTTCGGCATCTTCGAAGCGACGACTAACAACGCTTACAAGCAGGTGCTTGCTCGCATCGACGCCAACAACGCCGCCATCCAAACAGGGGCGTCGGGTGAATTCGGACGAACAATCACCGTCCGCGAGATCAAATCCGAAGTCGCACTGCACTATCTGTTCAACTTCAAACAGCACCGTTTCCGAGACGAAGTCGAGCACGGCGTGGCCGTAGCGCGCGCCTGGTGCGACGCTAACCTAAAATAGGTCATATAAGTCCTATAGGACATATTCAAAACATCATGGCTAACAATCGTCTTCTTGTAAAACTTCTTCCGACCGCATCCCTTGCGGCCGCTGATCCGCGGGCAAACCTGCGTCCACTCTTCGATTCCGCGCCGCAAACCACAGCGTTCGGTCTTGGAGCCGAGCCCGCATGGTTTCTCGCGGACCTGCCCGACGGTGCGGCGACGCCCTGGGACCTCGCGCACAGCCAGGTCGCAAGCCAGTTAGGCGTCGATGAGTCCGCGGTGATGTTTGCCGAGCCCGATCTCGAGCAAAGCTTTCCAGACACAAACGAAAAGAACCCGGGCGGCGGCCCCATGCTTGCGCTCGAGGACTCCTGCGGTTCGGTTCCGCAACAAGACATTGGCGGCAAGATCCTCGGGCCCGATCACTTTGCATGGCACCTCGACGACCAGTTCACGCAACTGCGCAAAGCACGCGAGGCAGTTCCATTTAATCCTCCACGCACACGCATCGCACACATCGACACCGGCTACGATCGCGGACACGAGTCGCAGCCGCAGAATCTCTTACAGAATCTCGAGCGAAGTTTTGTAGACGGCGACAACGATCCGAATAGCGCCGACGATCCGAATCGCGGCAATGCGTTCCCGGACAACTCAGGACACGGCACCGGCACGATCAGCATTCTTGCCGGTAGCCACATCGCGCAATTCAACGAGACACTCGGAGGCGCTGCGGGCGCAGACATTCTCCCGCTGCGCATCTCGAATTCCGTCGTGCTCTTCCGTACGAGTGCGTTTGCCCAGGCACTGCGTTATGCAATCGAGCAGAAGGTTGACGTGATTTCGATCAGTATGGGCGGCGCGCCGTCGCGTGCGTGGAATGAGGCGGTGAACGATGCCTATGAAGCGGGCATTTGTATCTGCGCCGCGGCTGGCAACAACATCGAAAGCGTCCCCACGCGTCACGTCGTGTATCCGGCGCGCTACCGTCGCGTTCTCGCCGTCTGTGGTGTGATGGCGAATGACGCTCCTTACACCGATCTTAGTTCAAGACAGCTCCAGGGAAACTTTGGACCAGACAGTAGCATGACTGCCGCGCTCTCCACTTACACGCCGAACATTCCCTGGGCAGTGTTTGGTTGCGGCTCGACCTTGAGGCTAAACGGCGAAGGCACATCCGCCGCGACGCCGCAGATTGCCGCCGCCGCCGCGCTCTGGATGGAAAAGTACAAGACCTCTTTGTCACGTGACTGGCATCGCGTGGAAGCAGTGCGTCACGCTTTGTTCAGCTCGGCTAAGAAACAAGGCCTGAATGGAAGTCGCATGGGCCACGGTATCGTACAAGCCCATGCCGCACTCGGCGTCTCGCCCGTGCTCAATCTTCCAAAGACTCCAGCTGACAGCGATTCGTTTGCCGTGTTGCGCGTGCTCACCGGTTTCGGTCTCGCCGATCCGCCGCCACGCCAGAACATGTTTGAGATCGAGCTGGCGCAGCGCTGGCTTTATAACCAGGCGCTGAATCAGCTCGTGCCCGATCCGGATGCCGGACAGGAAATTCCCACCGAGACTTTGCGCCAGTTTATGGACGTGTTGATCCAGGACGACAAAGCGTCCGTCGCGCTCAGAAGACATATCGCGTCGCGTTACATGTTGATGTTTGGAAGTTCAGCGATAAATATTCCTGTAAACGTCGTCGCGAAACCTCCTGCCGCGTGTCAGCCATCGATTGAGCCTTTCGATCCGCCGTTCCGTCGCATCCGCACGTATGCAGTCGATCCGACTTTGTCGACGCGTCTCGCCACTGCAGGCATGAACGAGATCTCACTGAAGGTGCGTTGGGAAAAACTGGAGAAAGGACCAAAGGGTGAGTATCTGCACGTTGTTGATGAAGATGCTTCGGGTGAGACGTACGAGCCGGTCGATCTCAACGATCCTCGTTTAATCGCGACCGACGGCTGGCAGCCGTCTGAAGGCAACGCTGCATTTCATCAGCAGATGGTCTACGCCGTCGCGATGAAAACGATCGAGCACTTCGAGCGCGCGCTCGGGCGTCCGGTTCTCTGGCGCCCGAAGATCAATGCGGAGAACGAATTTGACGACAGCCAGTTTGTGCGTCAACTGACGATCTCGCCGCACGCGCTTCGTCAGGCGAATGCTTATTACAGTCCGCTGTTTGTGGGGTTGCTGTTTGGATATTTCGAAGCTTCAGCGACTGATCCCGGCGATCACGTGCCCGGCAGTAAAGTCTTCGCTTGCTTGTCGCACGACATCGTGGCCCATGAAACCACGCACGCGATTCTCGACGGCATGCATCGTCGCTTCAACGAGCCCACCAACGATGACGTGCTCGCATTCCATGAAGCGTTCGCGGACATCATCGCGTTGATGCAGCACTTCACGATACCCGAGATCCTCGAGACCGAGATCGGTCGCACACGCGGTAACTTACGGACGCAGTCGATTCTCGGCAGTCTGGCGCTGCAATTCGGACGCGCAACCGGCAAGCGTGGCGCGCTGCGTGATTCGATCGGACGCTTCAACGATGCGGGCGAATGGGTTCCGCTGAAACCCGACCCGGCGGATTACCAGAAAGTAAAGGAGCCACATCAACGCGGATCGATTCTCGTCGCCGCTGTGTTCGACGCGTTTACCGCGATCTACGAAACGCGCACCGCTGACCTGTTGCGGATCTACACGGGCGGAACCGGAATCCTGCCCGACGGCGCGATTCATCCCGATCTCGTCCGCCGGCTCGCAAACGAAGCCTCGAAGACGGCGGGTCACATTCTCAATATATGCATCCGGGCGCTCGATTACCTGCCGCCGGTTGACGTCACATTTGGTGAATACCTGCGCGGCATCATCACAGCCGATGCGGATCTCGTTCCGGACGATCCATACCACTATCGTGTCGCATTTGTTGAGGCATTCAGAAAGCGCGGGATCTATCCCCGAGATCTCGACACGCTCTCAGTCGATACGTTGCGTTGGAAAGGCGTGAGCATCGAGAAGCCGCCGCCGCAGTACAAGCAGATTCTGAGACAGCTCAAAACTTACGCTGACGCTTGCTTTTACATTACCGACCGTGAGCGACTGTTTCACGTGACGAGAAAACAACGCGAGCTCTTACATGATAGGCTGAAGGAGATTTTCAAGGAGTCGCCCGATTTCGCTAGCACGCTTGGTCTGAATTTCAGTCTCGATCCGACGGCGTCTTTCGAAGTGCATGCATTGCGGCGTTCTAATCGGGTTGGTCCAGACGGTAATCACAGGCCGCAGGTTGTCGTTGCCCTCACGCAGTCGCGCGACATCGAAGTTGAGGGATCGTCGCAGCCACGGAAGTTCCGCGGTGGGTCGACACTGATTGTGGATCTCGCCAAGCCGGCGGTGGAGTATGCAATCATCAAAAACATCGCGAGCCCGAACCGTCTGGAGCGCACCACTGACTTCCTGACATCCGCGCTCCAGGACCCGGTCCAGGCGCTTCTGATGGCTCCCGATCGAAAGGAGCGCTTCGCCGCCCTGCACTCGTTAGCAGAGCTGGGATAGTTAGCGGAACATAATGCAGGACAATATTTACGATCCTGGCGATCATTCTCTTCGGAGGCTGGGCTTTGTACAAAAGTCTTGATCGCGCTCTTCTCTGTGCAACCTCTGTGTCCTCTGTGGTTGATGAATTCCGAGTAAAACCACATTACAGAGACACAGAGGTTGCACAGAGAAAGGCCAAATGGAAGACATTCGAGCAGTTCGACGACAAGGGTTGGGGCTTCACCGCCTGTATGAGCAAAGTCGTGATGGAACAACTCGGCTCGTTCCGTGAGGATGTCTAGTAATTCCGTCTTGTTAGCAGCGCAATGATCGCTACGAACAACGCGGAGCCGATGATCGCCCAGACGATTGGGAAATTGGTCGTGCCGATACGCACGGCAAACAGTTCCGGCAGGCCCATGGTTCGCGCCAGCCACATGCCCACCACAGCGCCAACAAAGCCGAGCGCTATCGATACGAGACAACCACCGCGCGAGAAACCCGTAATCGCTTGACCCAGTGCGCCGCATAGCCCAGCCACTATCAGCAAAATCAAAAGATCAAATAATGTCATGTTGTCTCCTCGCTCACGCCTAGTAACTCACAAAAACGCCTAAGATGCACTTCATTCCAATGGAATCCTGCTGTAGCAGAGGCGGTACTGTTGATAACTACGAATTATTACAATGCGAATTGCCGCCGTTCACTGTCTTCTTCCGGAGAACGAGATAGGAAATGACGAGGTTCTGGACCTCGCCTGTTATTACAGCCGCGACAAGCTTCGCGGCCGTTTAGGCGAGTTAAGAAACTCGATCCGTAAATCTCTCGACGCGACGGGTATCCGCACACGGTTCTGGCGGAGCAAGGGCGTTCGTCCTCTGGACCTCATCGCTGACTCCTACCGCGCGATCGTGGCCCAAGCCGGAATCAGACCAAAGGACGTCGACACTCTTATCTACGTTGGGATTGACCGAGGCTTCGTTGAGCCAGCCAATGCCTGTTTCGTGGCCAGCAAACTCGGTCTGCGGCATGCTCGTGCGTTCGATATTGTTGACGCGTGTATGGGATGGTGCACCGCGCTTCAAGTCTCACAAGCTCTACTCACTCGAGGAGACGCCCATAATGTACTCGTCGTGAGCAGCGAGTGTCCTATGGATTTGGGCGGCACCATCCTCCCGCGAAGTTTCACGATTGCCGACATTGATGAATTACGTTGGAAGTTCCCCGCATTTACCGTCGGTGAAGCTGTTTCCACTACTTTGCTCTCAGCTTCGGAACACTCCCTGCGGTTTCATTTATCTTCAGACTGTTCCAAGGCCGACCTGTGCACGATTCCGTTGTATAAGTTTGCAGAGTATTCAGATCCTTCAGCAAAGCTTCAGGGTAAACAGCAATTCGATTTTTCAGCTTACGGCTTCAACCTATTTGCGTCTGGATACCCGAAGTCGATCGCCGTACTCGGACAGGCGCTTCGGGAAGCAGTGAAAGTTCCTAAGCTTATTCTTCCGCATTCGGTATCCTCAAATGTTACAACTCGAGTGGCCAAGCAACTGGATCTCGATGGCCGCATCTTCTCCACATTCGAACACACTGGAAACATCGCAACATCCTCGGTGCCTGCGAACATCCACTTCGCTTTACGTTCAGGAAAACTCAAATCTGGCGATTACTGTCTCGGCTGGATCTCAAGTGGTGGATTGAAGCACGCTGCGTTCGACATCTACGTTTAAATACGCAGAAGGGAAAATTGTTGAGTTTTGGTACGGCGAGGAGCGACGTTCGAACATCACTAGATAAAGCGACAGCAAGGGCCGAAGGGTTTCGGAAGCGTCAATCCATCAGGCGCTACCCGGTTAATCCACGCCCGACTCGTCCACTGTGGGGTGAGCGCGCGGTAGTAAGCCGCCGATACGCCACCACCTTTCGCCGTCATAAACTCCCAGCGAAGCGTCCGTATTCGCCGATGCCGATTGCTAAATGCATTGAGACTCAGTCTGATTACTTTCTCTGTGTTTCTGTGAGTACTCAGCGTCTCGGTGGTTAAATACATCGCAAGCAATACACATAAGTGATCACACTTCAGTTATCTGATATTCAAGACATTTTCAATCTCGGTGGCGGCGACGGCTGCGCCGTCCTCTTCGCGAACTATCTCACCAACTCGTGTTGCAGCGTCCGAGTAACGTTGATCTTCCAACAGTTTTCTTAGTTCGCGAATCGCTGATTCGACATTGTAACGTGGCCGGGGCAAACCTCGTCCGCAGCCGAGGCGTTCGACGCGCGCGGCGTTGTCGAATTGATCGTTCGAATGCGGCACAATCAAAACCGGCTTGCCCGACCTCATCCCCTCCCCTGTCGTGCCCACGCCACCGTGATGCACAATCGCACAAGCGCGTGGCAGCACTTGGCTGTACGGTGCGTACTCAAACGCCGCAACTCCTTTGGGCAAAGGCAGCGGTGGCAGGTTGCGCGCATGGCCAATGAGCACCAACGCTCGTCGTCCGAGGACTTGCGCCGCCTCGATCGAATCGCGATAGAAATTGTCCGCCACCCAAATCGCCGTGGAACCAAGAGTGAAAATGATCGGCGGTGGGCCGCTTTCGAGAAAATTGATCAAGTCACTCGGGATTTCCGTTTCACCAAAGAAATCGCGCCGATCATAAAACGGGAAGCCAGTTACGACGGTATTTGCGGGCCAATCGGGTTGTGGCGTCGCCAGTAGCTTCGTAAACAGCGCGAGTACCTTCGTCGGCGAGTGTTGGCCGTTAAGTATCGGTGTCTCTCCGCGCGGCAATCCCAATTTAGCGCGCAACTCATAAACGGGTAGCAGAATTTCATCGATTTTGATCTTCACCAGTGCCCTCACAACTCGGCCAATCCACGGGCTCAGGCGCAGAGCGCGATGCAACGACGGCCACTGCGGCGGTACTATCGGATCGTAGATAGAAAGAAACGAGGCCGGCGCTAGGACGGTTGAGATCCAATTCAGTCGTTTCTTCTGTGCTATAAGTGGCCCAACGAACGGAAGCGGGTGGGTGAGCAATAAGTCCGCGCCTTCGGTTGCCGCATCGAGGTCGTCGTAGATGTCGCGCACGTGAGGCAAGACCATGTCCGCAACGGCTTGACTACCGGTTTTTGGATCCATCGCGGGGCCGATGAAGTCTGCTAAGAGTTCAGGTTGATCGTAAGACGGCACTATGGGTCGCACGGGATGCAAATCGATGCCGGCGGAGTCCATCTTTTCGCGATAGACTTCCGAAGTCGCGAAAACGGGATGATGGCCGCGCGCCTTCAGCTCCAACGCGATCGCGATGTAAGGATGTACGTCGCCGAACGAGCCAAAAGTAGATATCACTATGCGTTTACTACTCATCGATCAACATCACCCGCACTCGTGGCAAGTGGTGGATTGAAGCATGCAGCGTTCGACATCTACGTTTAATTAGAAGCCATACAAAGTTAGTTCCTGCGACTCAGATGAACCTCGATAGTACGGCTACAACTGCGGGCAGGAATATCGTTAGTAGAGACTTAATGTTCGTGTAGACGACGTATTCTTTCTGGATATCGTCAAGCCAGCGAGTAAGTTCCGTGTCATTAGCAATCCTGCTCTCTATCCGAAGGGCACGAAGGTCTTTTTGGATTCTGAAGTAAGGATAGAAACACATCGTCAGCATAGTCAGCGAAAACGTAACTCCCCAACAGATTGTCATTGCGGTTGAGAGGTCTCGGAATGAGCCATATGCATCCCCAGGTGCGATTGATGTCAGTGGCAGCCGGAAGAAAAGCCCTGTGGCGATGGTGCTAGTCATCAACACGGCGCTTAGGATGTAAAAATAGCTGTGGAACGTTTGTACCTTAGTGTCGAGGTCCTGCCTATTACTAGCGGTCAGCTGAGAGTTGATGCCGTTTCTTACGAACACAAGGTCTCGCCCAAGGTTGAAGCAAGTAAGTACGATGACAATTAGCCCGAGGATGATTAAGCCGCCAGAGAGGATGGAAAACAGGTGGAAACCTGCAAAAGAGCTGCTGCCAAGGAGCGCGCCAGGAAACGACCTGAAGTAAGAGGAGAAAAGAGGCGAACCTTCGATCACTCTATATATTCGCTCATGGGATAGCCGAGCCAAAACGGGATCAACAGAATCAGAAATCACGAACAGGACCACGATTACGACAACGAATAAATACATCCCAATTTCAAGTGCTTTTCGTTTCTGTTCAGAAATATTCTCGCGCAACCGCCGTCTTAGTATGACGATCACGAGCATTGATACGATTACATGGGCAACAGCCGATATGAGGTAGAAGACATACATCTCCGGGTTCGGCGCACCGGTTCTTGGGTACTCAATGGCGATGATCCGGTTCACTTCGGCGGTAGGGACGAAAAGTTGCAGGATCGTCATGACGCTCGCGACAGGTACGAGCATCAACAAGAAAATCCAAGTGCCTATTCTGAGTTCCTCGAAATAGAACCGTGCAGCCATGAGGGCATTATCTCAACGCTTCAGAGAAGTGATAATTCGTAGTTATTCAAACTTCTATCTAGTTAGCCATGTTTCAAGCTGAGCAACGCAGGAACGCAAGGATGCCAGGCCCGTAGAGGTACAGCCTCAGCTGAAAATCAGAAGCAAGATATTTGTGGATCTCGGAAAAGTCAAATTTTTTTTACTGTGTGGACCACAAAAGGCTCCTGCACAGTCCAAAGTGCTCGTGACTCCAACGCTTCCCTGCTAAATTTCAACTGGCGGCACGATTTTTGTCCTGTCCGATGAATCAACTCACGAGGCATCATTCCCGTCCAAGTGGTTGTGTTGTTTAACTCAGCCGGTTCGCTTGAATCTCACAATCGCACTAATTAGACTTGCCCACGGCTTCCCACCCATCAAGACGCCTTCCAAGCTTTTCAATTTATTGACAGCGCGGTTCAGGACTGTCTGCGGAGGTGCATGCCCGTGTTACTTGTTCAAGCAATTGAAGAGTTCTTCAAAGGTTATTTTTCAACTCATGAGCGTAGCGGAAAGACAAAAATTGCATACCGGTCGGATCTCGACCAGGAAGTTGGCCCCTTTGGGAACCGCCAGACCGAGAAGTTCGAAGCGATTCCCGCTAAAGGCATCAAATGCGAGAACCCTGGCTTCGGACTGTAAGCAGAGTTGTTGAAATAACACAATTTTGAGATGACAGGGAACACTGCGTATTCTTACAGTCGTCCAGTCAGTGGCCACGATGAATTACCAACAACCGAGAACGGTCGGGCGCATGCTTACTCTCGACGCGATGCGTGGAGGAGCGGCGCTGGCTGTCGTCACGTATCACGCACTCGGCGTCGCATCGCAAACTGCGTTCAGTGGCTGGCAGGCATGGCTCCCGCAAGTCACCAGTTACATAGTCCACTTTGCGTTTGCCGGCATCTATCTTTTCTTCGTCATCTCCGGGTTTTGCATCCATCTCTTCTGGGCGAAAGCTCGCGCCGCTGGTATCGACGAACCCACGATTAGTTTTTTCACTTTCTGGAAACGACGCGTCCGCCGATTGTATCCGCCTTACTTTGCCGCGCTCGCGCTGTATCTCTGCTACCTCGCGTACAAAACGCCCGTTCACGTCACGAGCTTTTACCTTTGGGACGTTCTGCTCCATGTGTTCATGCTGCACAACGTGGACCTGCGAACGACCTACACGATCAACGGCGCGTTCTGGACGCTCGCGATCGAAGAACAGTTGTACCTCGCTTACTTCCTACTGCTCTTCCTGCGGATTCGTTACGGTTGGGCCAGAACGTTGCTGATAACGTTCTCCGCGCGCGTTGTGTGGCTGGTCATGGCGCATGCGTTGAGCGCGTCGCTTGGCGTTCACATTCCCGTGACCGAGGCAGCCGCGACGAACTGGTTTATCTGGGCGTTAGGCGCGCTCAGCGTCGAGGCCGCATTAGGACTGATAAAACTTCCCCGCTGGTGTTACAGGATTTCAATGTCAGGCGTGGCGCTTGGTTGCGCAATGGCTCTGGCCCAACTCTTACCGCTCGTCGATCAAAAAGGTTGGATACACGATATCGGCTGGCTGGTGATGCACCCAGCCTGGGGCGTGGGATTCTTCGTCCTTGTAAACTATGCGGTCGCGGCGGAGCAACGTTGGCGGGAAAAATCTACGCCTGTGCCGCGACTGATCCCGGCGCTGGCGTCAGTCGGGCTGATGTCATACTCGCTTTATTTGACGCATTCGTTTGTGCTGATGCACTGGTACTGGTTCGGTTTCACACGATTGCACATTCTCACGATCTCATTGCTGATAACAACGCCGTTGTCCGTCGCGTTTGCGTGGGTGTTCTTCCGCGTATTTGAACGACCGTTTATGACGTCAACAGCCGTGAAAGTTTCGGCGAAGGCTAGCCACGGATTAACACGGATGACTTCGTCAACACGGATGGCAATCCGTGCTATCCGTGGCTAATATTTTTCTTAAGTCGCGAGCGCCTTCTCGGCTTTGTTCCGCACGAATGCAAAATTCAAATTCGGTAGCGAGTTGAACTTTGCGGCTTTCGTGAAGAATGTCTTAGCGTTCGCAGCATCACCCTTCGCTTTGTAAGCCCATGCTGTCAGGAAAAGCACGTCCGGGTTCTGCTGGTTGGCCTGTCCGAATTCCGAAATCGAAGCATCGTAGTTCTTCTCTTCGAGCGCGATACGGCCGGCGAGCTCGTGCGCCTGTTTCAGTTGGTTCGCGTTCTTCGCAGCTTCAGCGCCTTTGCGGAAGGTTTCAGTCTCTGTTTTTGCGGCCGCGAGATCTTTCTTAGCCACTGCAACCCGCGCGAAGTTGTAATGACTGAACCGCTCGGCATTGTCCTTCTGCTGCTGCGACAAACTCGAATCGTTCGTCGTCTTCAATGCTTGATCAAACGCCTGCTTTGCAGCGTCGTACTTCCCTGCCTCGAGTAAAATGTTTGCCTTCAGTTGCAGGTCCCCCGTCATCGCTGCAGCGTCGTTGCTCTTCTGTGCAATCGCATACTGCTTCTCAGTTTCCGCAAGAGCCTGGTCCAACTTACCGCTGTCGATCGCCACGACTGTCTGTCCAAACAACGCGGTCCGACGTTCGGCGTCCGTGCGCGCCTTCTGCGTCATCTTTTGCAACTCCGCCTGCGCGTCAGCCGCTTTGCCTTTGTACGTCAACGCAGCAGCGATTCCGAAATGCGAGTTGATGAAGTTTGGCTCGATCGCGAGCGCCTTGTTGTACTGCGTAATTGCTTCATCAAATTTTCCCATCTTCAGTAACAGCTCCGCGTACGAATCGTACGGGTTCGGATCGTTCGGGATCAGCTCGATGTATTTCTTGAACGCATTCTCGGCGTCGCTGTAAGCCTCATTCTGGCGATAGGCATAACCGAGAATGTTGAAAGCGGTGGAATAGTCGGGCGCGAGCTCGGTGGCGCGTTTGTAGTGACTGATCGCCTGCGTAAAATCCTGCTGGCCGAAGTAGTAACCGCCGAGATTGAAGTGCGCACGCTCGTCGTTTGGATAAGCAGACACGAGCTTCTCGAGTATCTCTTTCTGTTTGGTCGGCTCGCCATTAGCGCCGGCTTCGCCCGCCTGAATCAACATGCGCTCGCCGTCCGAGGCTTTGTCAGCGAGTGTGGCTGCTTTCTTCAGGTGATCGAAGAACTCTTTCGCGGTCGGCGAAACGTTTGCGCGATTGAGCTCGGCGAGCGCGAAGTTTGAGTCGAGTGAAATGGCCTTGTCGAAATGCGCGATTGAATCGGTGATGCGAAGTTTTTCTTGTAAATCGCGTCCGGCGAGATATTCCTTGCGGGCCTCTTCGGACGAAGTCGTGATGGCTATTTTGCCGTCGTTTTTTGCTGCTGCGGACGGCGTCGAAGCGGTAGCCGTGTTGGGCTCGACCTGTTGGCAGGACGACACGGCCAGTGCGCTGATCAGCACCGCCCACAGAAACGATCTCGAGAGATGAGCATATCGCATGTTGTTCTGACTCCTTTTGGGCAGACGTATCCATTTGGGGAGATCGATGCAGGTGCTGTGATGGGGACGGGAGAATATGCACGGTCCGGCGCGGCAGTCAAGAACTTTGTGAGGAAGAGGCCGCAAAAAAGCACAAAAGGCACAGAAGATGTCCTTTGTGCTTTTTGTGCCTTTTGTGGCTAATCACCAATTGAATACAAATTCACGGAGTAGATTGATTCCAAAGCCCGTTAACAAGTTTCCGGTTCCTGCTCTGAGTCCATCCTTGTAACGGTAGCGTTCCGGATACCACGTCTCGCGAGAAATGATGGCGCCACTATAAGCTCCGGCAAAACGAGGTACCGAAACCACACGCTTGCCGCTCTTCGTTCGCGACGTGACGTTCTGGATCAACGCGTCTTTCAATCGCCCGCCAAAACCCTCGCTAGTGCTTTTCTTGAAACCGGTATCGAGCCCAAACGCTTCGTCGAGACCGTAAGTCACAGTCTGCTGGATCGCATTCTGCCCGAGGTTGGAAGCGTACCTGCGACCAAACCCCTTCATTCCCTGCCCCCATTCCTCCGGATGGTCGCGCCACTGATCGATGCCCGCCGCGCCTGCACTCCATGCCAGCCTGAATGGACCAACAGTGCTCTTCAAATAACGATTAAACCGCTCACGATGCGTCGGGAAAACGTAATCCTGTGTCGTGGTTGTTTGCTGATCGACAACCACAGGCTTCGAATCGTCCTTTGTAATCTCCTGACTATAAACGCCAACCGCGGCAACAATCGTCACCGCGCACACTGCTACCATTTTGTAAACTCGTTTCATATCGTGCCCCCTGCATGTTCTATAGGCAGGAATTGACACAAATCTTTTGTGCTCTTGCTTTCTCTTTGTGCCTTTTTGCGGCTACGGTTTGTCGGTGACTTTGAGTTCCTTGACGGGGACGCCGTCGCTCCAGACGCCCATGAAGCGCTGTTGCGGGGTGTTGCCGAGGGCGTAGTCTCGGTTCTTGCCGGTGAAGGCGGCGTCGATGAGACCGTCGAAGAGTTTCCAGGTGCCGTAATAATCCAGCGCGTTGACCATCATTGTCTCCGGCCGCACGCGTCGTGATATGCGCGCGTCGCCGCCGATCGGATCCGGACTTCCGGCCGGCGCTCCGCCCACACCTTCGCCACTGTCATAATCCTTGTTCATAGCAGTCGGTGCACGATGACTCGCCAGCAACGCCGGCTGCCCGTGTGAATCAGAAATAAGTGTGACGAAATCCTTGTTCTGTGCCGGAATGCGGGTTGACTCGTAATAGATTCGCTTCGCATCCGTGTCGCGAACGAGTCCGTCCTGATCTCCGGCGACCGCAAGTAACAGCGTGTCCGCCGGAATCTTCTTCAAGTCAGCGAGCGGAACATTTATCGGCGCCTCCGTTATGCCCGGCTCGACCGACATCACCGCACGCACTCGCGGCAGATTCGATTCACTCGCCAGCGCCGCGATATTCGCCGCCAGCAAACCACCCAGAGAGTGGCCCACAGTCGCAAACTTACTAAAATCAGGAGTCACATGCCCGCGCTCAGTTTGCAGACGATGAACAGCGTCTTTAACTGCCGCAAGCGTATTCGGTGTGAAGTCTTTGATCGATGTCAGCAGGTTGGCCTGGTAACGCGGATACACCACGATGTTTCCACGTTTCACGAGATGGTCCAGCCACGCGCCGTAATACAGCGGATTCACCCCGCCCCAGCCGTGCAGAAAAATGATGACTGGCGCGGTCCGCGGCTTGGGCGAAGCAGGCTCAAAGATCCAGTATTCCTGCCCGCCCTTGCCGTATCGATTTTTCGTGACTGACGCGTGAACGTACTGTTTACCGCCAGGGCCGCTAGCCGGCTGCGACGGCGGAGTAACGTTTTGCGCAGAGACGATCGTCAGGGAGAGAAATATCAGACTCAATAAAGCCGGAACAACACGCCGCATCTCTCCTCCCTCTCCGGCGGAGCTTTGATTTAAGCCCGGCCGGCTACCACCTCCAGATATTCAGCTTCGACTCGGGTCGTGCCGTCAGTCGCCTGATTGTGAGTGGTATAAAGTTCTTCCAGGTCCTTCCGCAACGCCGCGCCCTTCTCTTCACCAAGAAAGGCCATCGCCTTCTGCGCCGGCCCGTAATATAACCGGAAGTGCTCGACGACCTCAGCAGGCGAGAACGGAAACACCCAGGTAATCTTTTGAAGCTTAGTCTCGAGCTTCGAGATGCCCTCGCCTAAACGCTCGCGAACCGTTTCTTCCACGCCCCAAAGCACCGGCGCGGGCATGCCGGGCGGTGGCGGAACGTGCGACGACGTGATCTTGAACATTTGACCGATAAAACCGCTCGGCGTCCAGTTTGCCATCGCGATTACACCGCCGGGACGGCAGACTCGCTTCAACTCACTCGCCACGAGCTCCGGTCGAGGCGCAAACATCGCCCCGAACATCGTCACCACTGCGTCAAAACTCGCATCCTCGTAAGGCAGTGCTTCCGCGTCGCCTTCGTCAAACTTCGCATTCAACCCTTCCGCCTTCGCGTTTTGACGCGCCTGCTCGACGGAATTCGGCGCGATATCGACGCCCGTTACATTCGCGCCTGTTCTCGCCGCCGGAATCGCCAGGTTGCCGGTGCCGCAGGCGACGTCGAGAACCGTCATTCCCGGCTTGAGATCGAGCCGCTTGATGAAATCCGCAGCGTCGTCTGCATAGTACTTGGCGATTTGTCCGAAATCTCCCGCACTCCATGTCGCCTGCAGTTTTGTTTTCAGGGCCGACAGTTCAGAAATTGCTCCACTCATTTTTGCTCCTTCCAAATTTTAGACGGAATTAGTCAGATTAGGTCTATATTCTATATACATTGCGTCCGCCATTTTATTCCTAACTTTGGCACGGCTCATGCGATGTGCGGCGTCGTCGGGCATTTTGCGTAACAAAAGAATTCACCAGGGCAGATACGTGCATAGTAGGGCTGACGTATGTTAACGCGTAAACAATACCTTCTTTGTACCTTGTTGGTTTGCTTCGCGGCCAGCACAACTCTCGCGCAGGCTTCAATGGCTGAGTTTCAGCAACTCCTTCGCGAAAAGGCGTCTTTCGAAGAGCACGACTTTGCGGCGTTACAGCTCAATCAGCCGGTGGTGCGGCTGGCTCCAACGTCGAATAAACGCGAAGTCGCAGTCACGGGCCTCGTAAATATCAACACCACCGCCGAGGATTTTCTGCGGTCATATCGCGACAGCATGTTGCAGAAAAGCAACGCTGCGATACTCGAAATCGGTCGCTTCGGAGCTGAGCCCGCGCTGGCTGATATCGAGGGCCTAACACTGGAAGCCAAAGATATCGAAGATCTGAAAGAGTGCGTTGCCGGCGACTGCCAGGTGAAACTCTCTGCGCCGATGATCGAGCGATTTCGCAACGAGATCGACTGGACAGCCCCTGACTACCAGACCCGAGCCACGAACCTCTTCAAAGAGATGCTCGTCGCGTACATCAAAGACTACCGTGCGCGTGGTGAAAGGGCGTTGATCGAGTACAGCGACAAAAGCGACCGCGTCAGTCTCGCGACCGAACAACGCGCGCTGAACTCGGCTGGCGGTTACATCAACAGTTTTCTTGCCGATACAAACCCCGGTCTGCAACCAATCGAAGAGACGCTCGTTTGGTCTAAGATCAAGTTTGGACTCAAGCCGGTGATCGCCGTCAATCATATCTCGATCTACAAACGAGACAGTGATGTTGGTCCACAAGTGCTCGTTGAGTCGAAACAAATTTACGCCAACCACTACTTCAACGCTTTTCAGGCGCTGACAGCCTTTGTTAATGTTCCCGGTGCAGCTTATCTGGTCTATGAAAACCGTTCCCGCGCTGACGGTCTCGAAGGACCATTTGGTAAGATCAAGCGCGGCGTAGTTGAGAAGAAAGCGCTCGAAGGTTTGCGTGGGATTATCGCGCAGTCGAAGGCGAGTCTCGAAGGTCCGACTTTGACTGCGACCACTGCCGACTTTTCCGCGCACTCTTCGGATGGCTGGGGACATAGATTATTTGGCGGAATTCGTCCACTCTTATGGCTACTAGTGCTTTCGGCGATTATCGCATTGTTGGTGCTGGGCCGCCGCCGTACAGACAGCGCAACGTCAGCGAAGGGCAAAGCACTCAAGCCGGAAAGCGTGAAGAGTTGAATCGGCTTTGCCCGAAAAGTCTGATTTCTCTGTGCAACCTCTGCGTTCTCTGTGTCTCTGTGGTTGTTTTTCCTAAGCAATTTTCAACCACAGAGGCACAGAGAACGCAGAGGTTGCACAGAGAAGAGCGTGTGTGACGACTTTTCGGGCAAAGCCAGTTGAACCCATTCTCATAAAGGAGAGAGAAATGATACGAAGACAATTTATTACGTGGATCATTGCCGGGATCATCATTGGAGGATTGCTGTCGTTTGCATCCGCGCAGCACATGGGCGGTCACACGGTTGAGTTGAAGAACGCGAGTGGCGAGTCAGTCGGCACGGCCACACTTACCGCTATCAACAAGAAAGGTGGCGTGAAAATCAAACTCGATCTGAAGAACTTGCCGCCGGGCCAGCATGGAATTCATATTCACCAGATGGCGAAATGTGAAGGGCCGGATTTCGCTTCCGCCGGGCCACACTTCAATCCGGATTCGAAAATGCACGGTCTGAAGAACCCGAAAGGGCCACACGCCGGCGACATGCTGAATTTCACGGTGAGCGCCAAGGGAACAGCAAACGCTACTTTGACTGATACGCACGTCATGTTGGGTGACGGAGCTAATGGGCTTTTCTCGAATGGCGGCACATCGCTCGTCATTCATGAGAAAGCGGACGACATGAAGACCGACCCGTCAGGAAACTCGGGCGCACGTATCGCCTGTGGCACGATCTCGATGTAGTTCACCCACGAAGAGGTACAGAAAGCACAAGAGTCTGATTGAGGCTTTTGTGCTTTTTGTGTGTCTTCTTCGCTGATAGACTGGGCCGAACGGAGGCGCCTTTTTATGAGAAACCTGCTCGCACTGATCGCGCTCATCGCTGTTATCAACGTCTACGGAACTCAACAAACAATAAAGATCAGCCCCGGATTTTTCACCGCCAAGGATTATCTCGACATGAGCGACACCGAAAAGCGCGCCTACGTCACTGGCCAGATGAACGGCATGCTCGTCGCCCCATTTTTCGGCGCGCCCGAGGAAAACCTGTCCTGGTTAAAGACCTGTAGCGGCAAAATGTCAGACGAACAACTCGCCTCAATCGTCAGTCGCTACGTCCGCGACCAACCCAACCCCCAAGCCAATCTGAATGTAGTGACGTTTAATGCTCTCCGGCAAGCGTGTAAAGGACAGTAGTAGGCTTATAAGATTCCATGATTTACAGGATTAACAAGATAATCCTGTAGATCATGAAAATCCTGTCATCCCGTCAAAACTGCCTCATCAATCATATTGCAAAATTTGCGGGATGACCGTAATCTATGCACGAATCCGCAAACCTCTTCCCGTTTATTTTCATCTGTATTCCGTACACCCCGGCACGTATATGTCATGCTTCGCGCCAAGTACAACTTGAACGGTCACCTGTCCCTGAAGGGAGCTACGAACATGAGAGTTTTCTGTCCCGAACACAAAAGAGGATTTTTCGCTCCTCGACAAAGTCCCATCAAGTGTGAAAATCGCAGCCACCTCCTCGGCGCCATCGATTTCGAAGGCCAGGCCGCGTCTCCGGTCGAGTTGCAGTGGCAATACTGCTGTAATTGCGAACATTTCTGCCCGGTCGATTTTGACCAGTACGGCCTGCAGCGCTGCGCCGTCTGCACACGCAGAAGCTCGCTCCTTTACCTGTGCGACCGTTGCTACGTCATCAGCTTCGAGTCGAACACGCCGCTCCAGACGAAGAATTTCACGCTCACTGCGGAGGGCGTGCCCCAGCCTTCGTGTCCCGGCTGTTTGCGACCCGCATCAACAGACTTGCACGAGCACACCTGCGACGTCGTGAATGCTTCGTTCATCACGGGACTGAATGCGTGTCCGATTTGCGAGGAACGACTCGACATCGCCCCCGCGTTTCCGTCACTCGTTGCGAATTACCTCAAGCGAACGAGGGCGGCTAACAAGGTAAATGTCACTTTTGATTACGAGAGTGGCTCATTTGTGCCGGTCGAAGACGGCGAGTTTGTGGTCGTTACCAATCAGGACCAATCATTCGTACTGCCGCGAGCGTCGAAGTTCGCGACCAAGCGTGATTTTTACGAGTTCTACCAGGATTACTATCACTGCCCGAATCCGGACGCCGGCGACGTGCAGATTCTTCAGCCCGCGTTTGTGAAGCTTGGTGATAACGGATGGAGTCTCGTGGCGACCGGAACGCTCGATGTAATCAAGGAGCAACAACCGAAGAAGAAACCCGTCGTTGCGCCAGTTGTAAAGCCACCATCGATACAGGCAGCAGCGCCGCCACCCGCTCCAGCTCCGAAGCGTGAAGAACCCGAACCCGAGCCGCCGCCGCCTCCGGTAACCGCCGCCGCCGCGAAGAAGGAAACGCCGAGTGTCAGAACCTGCACTGAATGCGGCTCTCAGATCGAGGAGAAATACTTCTTCTGCTGGAAGTGCGGACATTCAATGAGCAACGAGCGCAAACCGCGACAGATCCTTTCCTCTGCGATCGATCTTGACGACGAGCTCACACTTCAACACGAGCCACGACCGCACAACAACTCAACGGTCCTGCCGTGGTCGACTTCACACGCGCAGGAACATCCATCGTCGAGCCGCGGATCAGTTTTGAAACTACTTGCGATCGGTGGCGTCGCGTTTGTGCTGTTGTCTCTGGGCGCGTTTGGTTTATTCCGTTCGGAACCGCAGACCGCTTCCGCAACAACAGCGCCTCCGCCGCAGCAGCAGGTTTCTCAGCAGCAGCCCGTGAGCCAACCACAACCGACGGCTCCGATCACGACTGAAGTCTCGCGCAACGCGCCTGCTGAGACGACGACTCAGCAAGTAACTCCAAACCCTGAAGACGAGCTGAAGAAACTGCGTGAACGACGAATGTCGGCGCCGGCGTCGGAGCGTCCGAAGGTCTTCCAGGCGTTCGCGAAGGTCGAGAAGCAGTATCCACGCGATTACAGATTTCCGTATGAGCGCGCGAAGTTCGCCGCGAAAGGCTCGAAGTCTCGTTCTCAATCTGAAGCTTTCAAAGCGCTGACCGTCGCCGCCCAGAAAGCCATTTCGACAGGTAAAGCGAACGAGATGTTGGATGGTTTAGAAAGTGACAAGAGTGGAGACTTCAGTCGCATCTCGCAGGGACGCTTCGAGTGGAGCCGCTTGGTCGCCGCATTAAAACGGAAAGACACCAGTCTCCTGGGCGAATAAGATCACAAGAAGCACAAACAAAGCATTGCCACAAAAGGCACAAACGAACTGATTCTCATTTGCAGTTCTTATTTGTGCCTTTTGTGGCTAAACACTTCTTAGTGACCGCGCTCGTCGGCTGAGTCGCGATCGATCAGCTTCGAGAAGCGGCTCTCCTTCCCGTCCTTCGTCTTCTCCTGATAGAGAAACGCGAGATTGTTGTCGTCAAACCCCGTAAAGAACTCATCCCACGTAATCTCTTCGAGCGAATCGCCGCCGGAATAACCCGGATAGTCGATGCGCAACAGGCCCGGACTGTTCTTGCTTTCCGTATCCTTAACGCGGGCCGGATGCCCCCCACGTTCTTCTACCCACTGCCGAATCTCGTCATGATCAGTCGTCACTTTTGATTCAGATGATTGATTAGCCATATCTTTCCCCTCCCAATAATCAATTTTTGGGATCTCTGTATCCGTTCTTTGTGCGCGAGATGTAGCAAAGATCTAACTATTGACAGGACTGCACGACTTACGTGAAAGTCTCTTCTCTATGAACTCGTGGACCAAAATACTCTTTCTACTCCCCATCATTTCCATTACATCAAACGCGCAACAAGTTGTTCGCATCACTGAGCCCAACGCGATCAATCCTGCTGAAGTCTCGATCGCGATCAATCCGAAGAATCCCGACAACATGATCGCGGCCTCGTTTCAAACGGGTCGCCCGCCGAAACCACGCGCAGGTAGTTATCACTACGTTACGTTTGACGGCGGCAAGACTTGGAAGACTGTGTCGACACCCAACCCGACAAATCTTGTTCAGGGCGACGACGTACTCGCGTTCAGCAGCGATGGTGTTGCGTACCACGTTCACCTCTCGTTCGACGGCATTCGCCTCGCGCGGCCGGTGCGCGCTGAGAATGGAATGATCGTCAACGTCTCAAAAGATGGTGGCAATACATGGAGTGACGGCACTGCCGCCATCAATCACATAAACACCGTCATTCCGTTTGAAGATAAGCCCGGTTTGATCGTCGACAATGCGCCAGGTTCGCGTTTCAAGAGCAACGTGTATCTTGCGTGGACCAGGTTTGACGTTTATGGCAGCGCCGATCCCGAACACCGCTCGCAAATCTATTTCACGCGCTCGACAGATCAGGGACAGACGTTCTCGATGCCTTTTCGCATCTCTGATACAGGCGGCGACTGTCTCGATAGCGACAATACGGTCGAGGGCGCGGTGCCGGCAGTTGGTCCGAATGGTGAGGTTTATGTCGTGTGGGCGGGGCCACTCGGTCTCGTGTTCGATAAGTCGAGTGACGGTGGTCTAACGTTCGGTAAAGACAAAGTGATCGGGAACATTCCGGGCGGCTGGGATTTCGGGATCGAGGGACTGAACCGGGCGAACGGCATGCCTGTGACCGGCGTCGATCTGAGCAATGGACCAAACAAAGGCACGCTCTACGTCAACTGGATCGATGCGCGTAACGGCGACCCGGACGTGTTCTTGATGTCGTCACAAAATGGTGGTGAGACGTGGACTGCTCCTGTGCGTGTGAATGACGATGCGCTGAAGAACGGAAAGGCGCAGTTCTTTACATGGATGGCGATCGATCCCGCGGATGGCGCAGTCAATATTGTGTTTTACGATCGGCGCGAGGGGAACGGCACGCAGACTGGTCTGACGCTAGCGCGCAGTGTGGATGGTGGCCGTACGTTCGTGAATCACAAGATCGACCTGCCGTCGTTCAGCATAAATGAGCGCGCGTTTTTTGGTGATTACAGCAGCGTCTCGGCGTATGGCGGGCGCGTGACGCCGGCGTTTATGCATTTCGTGAATGACGGTGGGAACCTGGCGATATCGGTGGCGCTGTTTCGATTTAAACCGGGGACGCAGGAGTTGGTGAAGTGAGTTTTAGACAGGATTTACAAGATTGTTCAGGATGAACATGTAAATCTTGAAACATCTTGTAAATCCTGTCTGCAACTAACCCAATCCATCAATGCGCTTACGTTGGATCGCGCGCTCCGCCAAATCACCACACGCTTTCACGAGCGCACCGAGCTGCGCGAAGCGTGGATCGCGCGTCAACCCCTTCTGGTAACGGAAATAGATCTGCTGCACGATCACCGCGATCTTCAATAATCCATACGCAAAATAGAAAACCGGATCGTCAATCTTCCGCCCGGTGCGTCGCGCATAGTGTTCCAACAGCTCAGTGCGCGTGAAACTTCCAGCAAGACTCGTCAGCCCAAATCCATACCGCTGCCACTCCTCCGGATCCGTCGGCTCAACCCAGTAACCAAGACTCGTCCCGAAATCCATCAACGGATCGCCTATCGTCGCCATCTCCCAATCAAGCACTGCAATCACGCGCGCCAGATCGTCAGGAGCAAGAACGAGGTTGTCGTACTTGTAATCGTTATGAATGAGCGCGGGTCGCTCTGAATCAGCCGGTAGATTTTGATGCAGCCACTCAGCGAGCTTCTCGATCGACGGCACGTCTTCGGTGCGGGCGTTGTAGTAGCGCTTGGTCCAGCCTTCTACCTGTCGCATCACGTAGCCTTGCGGCGATCCGAGATCACCGAGACCCGCAGCTTCGTAATCGATCGCGTGTATCTCGGCGAGATTGTCGACGAATGTTTCAGACAGACGCCGCATCAACGCAGGCGAAAGATCGAGGCCACGTGGTTTCTGTGCGCGCAGGATGATTCCAGTCACGCGCTCCATCACGTAGAACGGCGCACCGAGTATCGACTCATCATCGCAAAACAGAAGCGGCCGTGGCACTTTCTGATAGACCGGGTGCAGGTGCGAGAGGATACGATACTCGCGACTCATGTCGTGCGCGGTTTTGATCTTCGCGCCGATCGGCGGGCGACGCAGCACGAGCTCGCGATCATCCGCGCGGATCAGGTAAGTGAGATTAGAAAAACCCGAGGGGAACTGTTCCACCGTTAGCTGTTGCGCACCAAGATAATCGCGAAGTCGTTCAACAGGTAATTCTTCACCCTGACGGACTGCGGTGGGACTATCTTGAGACATACTTTTTCAACACGCTGCGCGCGACGACCATCTTGTGTACTTCGTCCGGACCATCGTAGATGCGCGCGGCGCGCTCGTGACGATACCAGTACGACAACAACGTCGCGTCAGTGAGTCCGAGCGCACCGTGCACCTGAATCGCACGATCGATAACCTTCTGCAAAATGCCCGCGACGAAGAACTTGATCATCGAGATATCTTCCCGCACTTCGCCCGCGCCCTTCGTGTCGATCGCGCTCGCCGTTTTCAACACCAGCAACCGCGCCGCATTGATCTCAGCCCGACTTTCCGCGATCCACTCCTGCACGTTCTGCTTGCTCGCCAGCAACACGCCCGGCGAGAGCTCACGGCGCGCGGCGTAGCTGCACATCAGATCAAACGCGCGCTCGCAGATACCGATCCAACGCATGCAGTGATGAATTCTTCCAGGTCCGAGTCTCTCCTGCGCGATCGCAAACCCCTCGCCTTCTCTGCCGAGCAAATTGCTCCCCAGCACGCGGCAATTTTCGTATCTGACTTCCGCATGACTGGCGTAATCGCTGCCCTCGTCGCCCATCACGCTGATGTTTCGCACTATCTGAAATCCCGGCGAGGGTATCGGGACGATGATCTGGCTCGCACGTTTGTAAGGATTCGGGCTCTCAGGATTGGTTATGGCCATCACAATGGCGAAGCTCGCGCCTTCGGCCGACGAAGTGAACCACTTGTGACCATTGATGACGTAATCGTCACCGTCTTTGACAGCCGTCGTGCTCATCCACGTCGGATTCGATCCGGGATGCTCGGGCTCAGTCATCGAGAAACAACTGCGCACCTCGCCACGCGCGAGTGGCTTAAAGTATTTCTCTTTCTGATCGGGCGTGCCATGGGCCAGAAGGATTTCCATGTTGCCGATGTCAGGGGCCTGGCAGTTGAAGAGGTAGTGTCCGATCGGTGTGCGGCCGAGCTCTTCACTCACGAGCGCAAACTCCGAAAGCATAAGGCCCAGGCCGCCGTCCTCTTTCGGGAGGTGCGGCGCCCAGAGTCCGAGCGCTTTAACTTTCTCGCGCGTTGCATTCAGTGTTGGTGTGAGCTCGCGAAAGGGGCGTCGCAGAAAGTCAGACTCGAGTGGGTAAACATTCGTGCGCAGGAATTCCTTGATCCTGTCGAGGAGTCCGACCAGTCGCTCACTGTGATGATCCGTCATGATGACGGATTAAGGTATCACAGATTCGTATCACAGTTTGTGGTTAAGTGCGTCAGTCATCTGAAGCTTGAACAGATTGTTGCGCGCAGAGCGTCGAGACGTGCGTGATGGTCCTGGGCGGATACCGGCACAAACAAAAAGACGAGGAGCGCCAGGGTGACGAGTCTCATGTTAGACAGGATTACAGGATTTTCAGGATTTGCAAGATAAGTCCAGTGACAGTTATCAAACTGCCATACGATGTATCCTGTTCATTCTGCAATCCAGTCATCCTGTCTCGTAAAAATACAACTCAACACCTGATCATTGCTTATTCAGCGTGGCCTATCACTTGCACAAACCTTCGCAACTATTCAAGGAGGAGGGTCCATGAAAGACGAACAAGTACGTGAGCTCTTGTACCAGGCACTCGAAACCGAGATCGGCGGCGTCCAGGTTTACACGACGGCACTCCGCTGTGCCGAGAATGACGATCTGAAAGAAGAATGGGAAGAATATCTTGAACAGACCAAAAACCACGTGACGATCATGGAAGACGTGCTGACGAAGCTCGATCTCGATCCGGACGAGGAAACACCGGGCCGCAAAGTCGTACGCAACATCGGCGAAGCCCTTGTGCAGTCGATGGAGATGGCGTTGGCTGAAGGTAAACCGGGAGCAGCTCAACTGGTAGCCGCTGAAGCGGTCGTTCTGGCTGAGACGAAGGATCATCAGAACTGGCATCTGATCGGTGAAGTGGCGACGAAAGTTAAAGGCGAGGTCGCGAAGGTGCTGAAAGAGGCCCACGAGGAGGTGGAGCACGAAGAGGATGAGCACCTCTATCACACTAAGGGTTGGGCGCGCGAGCTCTGGATCGAATCGCTCGGCATGAAGGCTGTGCTGCCGCCACCGGAAGAGGTGAAGAAGGTGGAGACTGCGATCGGCGCTGCGCGTGCGGAAAAAGCTCGCACTCAGATGGCGAAATAGTTTTAACGGCGGGTCAGCCAAAACAAAGAAGCACAAAAGGCACGGGTTCATTTTGCCTTTTGTGCCTTCTTGTGCCTTTGTAGTCTTAGCCGGAGCTGACGTGCCAGTGCAGGTGTTTTGAATCCTGGTACTTTCCGAGATTGGTCAACACACGACACGCGCCGTGTTCGTCCAGCACTTCTTTCGCAACCTCACGCACCACGCGAAGCAACTCGAGCAGCAACTCATCGTCGCTCTCTTCTAATGTGATCAGCGATGAGATGTGACGCTTCGGAATGACCACGATATGCACGGGCCAGAACGGGCGCGTGTGGTGATACGCGAGCACGTTGGCGGTTTCGCGGACGACCTTCACCGGCGTTCGCCTGTTCAATACCTCGTCGCAGTAAAAATCTTCAGCCATCAGGCACGGATTTTACGGATTCATGTTATTTTTTGGAACTCACGGCGGACTTGTGAGTGAAGACTGCTCAACAAACCTACTCTCCCTTGGAGTTTCCCATGTATCTAAGAACGATTCTATTCTCGATGTTAGTGTTGTTCTGCGGGAGCACGGCGCTGGCCCAGAGACCGGGACCGGAGTTCTGGCGGAAAGTAGGTTGTGAGCCATTCGAGCCCCGCACCAAACTCGAGGCGATCGAAGACCGGCACAGCAGCGTCGTAATCAAGGGTTTCACACGCATCACGACGGTTGAAGTTCGCGGTGTGCGTGTCGATGCGATTGAGATGCGCGAGCTGGGGAATGCGGCGCGCGCGAAGGGTCTCGTCGTGATTTTGAGAGAAAGTGGTGGTGATCGGCCTGACGATAATCGCGCGTTTGTGGATTACGAGGAGATCGATCCGCTGCTGAATGCGATTGACGCGATCGGGCGCGTTGACGAAAGCGCCACGAAGCTCGTGGGGTTTGAAGCGCGCTACAAGACGCAGGGCGATTTCGAGATTGGTGTGTTTCGACAAACGCGCAGCGGCGCGGCCGTGGTACTCACTACGGGTATCTGCGACCGCGCCACCGCTACGCTCTCGCTCGACGATCTCGCGAAGGTGCGAGCCCTGATACAGGAAGCGAAAGCGCGACTGGACGAAATCCGTTGACAGGATTTCAGGATTGACAGAATTTACAAGATGCATCCTGCAATCTTGTAAATCCTGTCATCCTGTCTAACTAGTCCGAAACATTCAGGCGCGTTTCGGCGCCGTTGGTCCGTATCTCGGGAACGTACATCGCGTGGCCCAGGACCGGAAGGGCGTGGAATTGGCCCGGGACCTCGGCGCGCATCTCGTAACTCAATTGCCAGACGCCTTGCGGCAGTTTGTCGATAAAGAGCGCGACTTTCCGATCGCGCAGCTCCTGGTAAACCCAGCGCTGCTCCCCTGTGAATCCACCACCTGACTTCAACTGGCGCACGAACAAACTCTCACCACTCCGAATCTGCACCGCCTCCAGTCCCGCGGGCTTCAGATCTTCGAACAGCAGGTACTCATAGTTGTTCTTCGCTTCCACCGTGAGCACCACTTCAACGCGATCGCCGCTCTTCACCGTCTCACCGTCATTCAACGGCACTCGCTCCGTTACGAACCCTTTCAACAGTGTCGGATGATTCACGAGTTTGAAATACTGGCGCTTGACGAAGATCTCATTCCCCGCCGGCTTCAAAGGCTCTTCCAAACTGAAGAACTCTGCGGCCGCCGAGAAATAGATTGGCCCGCTGCCACTACTCCGCACGATGCTGATTTCATTCGCACCATCGCGCAGCAACTCGCGTGAGATTGCAAACTTGCTCGGCGCAGTGAGCGCGTCTTCAGCAGTGATCTGTTTCGTCGCAACCGGACTGCCATTGACGACTAACTGATAACTCATCGCAGCCTGCACTTCTCCGCTGACGCGCAGGTAATCGTTCAAAGTCAGGACCACGATCGCCGTATCGCGCGTGTTGCTCCACTGCGCGCCACGTCGATTCTTCACCAGCCAGTTCGTGACCGGCTCAATCAACTTGTTCTGCGGATCGATCGCGAGGAGCGCACGCAAGACAAACGACGTCGCCTCGACACCACCTTCCGACCAGCGCCAGTAAACACCATCTTCGCCCCAGTGCGCCGTTCCCATCACTGACGGATCAGACGACTGCGCGCCTTGCTGCACGATTGACGTGTCAGGCCGCGAATCGATCTTCACGCCGTTTTCAAGGTTCGCGACGAGCGTCTTTGCCTGATCGCGATAACCGTAGTTGTGTGCCGCGAGGGCGACCAACGCGCGCGTGTAAGCATTCAGCCGGTCGCGATTCTTCCAGAGATTATCGAAAGCCACATTCTGAAACTTGCTGACTTCCGTCTGCTTGCGCGTCGCGTGGTAGACAGCCAGCGAGTGGAGCATCCACGCTTGCGCGTCGTAATTCGTCTCTTCTTCAACCAGTTCTTTGTCGAGAAACACTACGGCACGCTCGAGCGCGTCTGACTTCACGTCGATGCCGGCCTGGCGAGCGAGACTCATGCCCCAGATAACGTACGCAGTCATGAAGTGGTCGCTATCGCCATCTTTCCACCAACCCCAGCCACCATCGGCGTGTTGAAAGTCGTAAAGACGCTGAAGGCTCTTCTTCGTAATGTCGTCGAGCTCTTTCAGATCTCTGCGGCCGGTGGAATGAGTCGCCGAAGCACTTGCTTCCTCGATGCCGCCAAAGATCTTGTGCATCGCAGTCTCAGGCTTGAGACCGAGATCGCGCAGCGTCTTTGCCGTAATCACTGCGGGCAGGAACCGGCTCATCGTCTGTTCCGTGCAGCCGTACGGGTAATCGATCAGATACGGCAGCGCGTCGAGCATCGTCGTCGCCATGCTGGGCGCAATCTGAACGGTGAGCTTCGTCGAATCAGCGCGGCGTTCTTTGGGAATATCGAGCTTGATCGAGACACTGTCGCCACGCATCTTGCCGGACCGGGAAACGAACTTCTCGATGCCGTGCTCGAAGATCGTGAACTTCTTTTCCATTGCGTCGGCATACTTAGCCCCACGCGCTTCGACCTTCAGTTTCGCTTCGCTCGCGTGATTCACCGCAACGAGCCAATCGACTCTCGCTTCCCCATTGGCTTTCACTTCTATCGGCGTTTGCGCGCTGTTTACGGGTTTGCCGTCGATGAGCAATCCCGTTACAGACAAGCCGTCGGCATTCAGCGCCGGCATTACAGTCATCGCTTCATTTGTGTTGTTGTTGATAACGCCTGACACCGTGACTTGATCGCCGACGACAAAGAAACGCGGCGCCTGGAGTCGCACGATCAGCGGTTGCTTCGTTCGTGTCGTTGAATTGCCGATGCCGAATTGATTACCCGCAGTCACAACGCGCGCCGTTGCGGACCATGTCGTCAACGAGTCGGGATATTTCACCCTCACTGTTGCCGTGCCATCGGCGTCAGTTTTCACATCAGGCAGCCAGAGAATCGTCGAACGAAAGTCGCTGCGCACCTGCACTGCTGGCTCCTGTGCCGTACCCGGAACCGGACTGGCGGCAGGTGCAAGCAATGCCAAATCTGTAGCCTGTCTACCCTGGACCGGCAATGATTTGATCTCTTTGCTGGCAAGTCCATCAACGGCATAATTACTTTCCGACAGAGTCCCGCTAGGTCGGGCGCCTCCAGCGTCTTTGCGACGGACGGCAGGCACGTCATCATATTCGTTCACTTCTTCTCTTTTATCGCGTAGCTCGCCTGGCTCAACTTCCACGTAACGCGCATAACTCTTCTGGTCCAGCGTCGACGAGGTTTGCACCCTGTGCTGTCGCTTCTGACCGTAGTAGAACTGTCGCGGGTCGCCGGCGTAGTCCTGCTGAATGTATTTCACCGATTCATCGACGAGGCCCAACGCGATCTCAGCCGACACCGGACGTCCATACGCATCTTTCGCACTGATCGCGAGGGTGCCTTCTTCTCGCGGCTGGTATTGCTCCCGATCGGCGTTCACTGCCACTTGCAGAAACCGCTCGACCGGCGGCACGACGACCTGTTTGGTATCGGAATAAGCATTGGCATCGCTGATCATCACCGCACTGAGATAGATGTTTGGAATGTGCTTCTCTTCGATCGGCACTTCGATCAGCTTCGTGTTGCCGGTGACGTGAACCACCTGATAACTAAACAGGTCTTCACCCTCGACGCTAAATAGAACGTAACGATCAGCTACGGGTACATTGATCATGACGGGGGCAGTCTGTCCCGCACGGAACGTGTCTTTGTCGACGACGAGCTCAAGCCCCTCGCGGCGATAACCCAGATCGGTCGTGGCGTTGGTCGCGACAAACACATACGTTTCAGCCTTCACCGGTAGCAGCAACCGATCGCGCTTTGGATCAGCGCCCTGATTGCTCTGCCACGCGACGCGATAGTAGCCTTCGCGATCGGGTGTGAAGTTGAGTTGGGCAACACCCTCGGCGTCAGTTTTCAGTGTTTGGGTGAGAATCTCGTCGCGTTGATAGCCGCGAAACTTGAGTCGCCAACGTCCCTGACCTCGCGGCGTGAGGGGCGGGAAAACATCCGATCGCTGTTGTAGCTGTCGCAGCTCTTCGCCTTTGACTTCGCGGCCACGCGGATCGATCCAGATTTCCCACCAGTAATCACGCGTGACTTTCACTACTCCCTCGGTCTCAACCGGCTGCTCGTTCGCATCGAGCGCTTTGATATCGACAGTGACTTTGTCTTTCGGGCGATAGATGTACTTTTCCGAACGCGGGTAGACGTAATAACGCTGGCGGGTCACGCGCACTCGATCGCTAGACAGGATCTCGCGGCGCGATGAATCCACCACACGCGCCTCGATGCGGAATTCGTAATCCTGCCCGTAGTTCTCGCCGGGCGTGTCGAACGCGAGCATTGCTTTTCCGGTCGCGTCAGTTTTGATCGTTTCGCGTTTGACGACTGAGCCCTGGCCGCCGTAGTAGTTCTGGCGCTGTTGCTCCATGTCGTCGTAGTACCAGGCGTACTCATGTGGCCGGTACCAGTAGTGATAAAACGGAAGCTGGTAAACAACGACTTCGACCGACGCGTTCGTGACTGGACCACCAAAGTAATAATCAGCCTGAATCTCGACTTCGACTTTCTCGCCCACGCGGAATGCTTTCTTTTTGCCGTCCTGCTCGGGCGTCTTCACTGCAACTTTGAACTCAGGCAGTTTGTATTCTTCGAGTCGAAATAGTTTGGCGCTGCCGATCTGTTGCTTGTATCCCCCTTCCCAAAACGTGATGCTGTATTCGCCCAAGGGTAGTTGCTCGCCGAGCTCTAACGATCCCCACGAGCTGCCAAACGCATTCAATGTCGCCGTGCCGGAGTTTACTTTCGAACCGCGCGGATCGTTGATGACGTATTCGATCGTCTGGTTTGCGGGAGTGGAGTAGGCACCGCCGTTCGCATGTCTGGCGATGAATTTCCACTGGAGCGTTTCTTTAGGACGATAAGCAGGACGATCGGTGAAGGCGTAGATGCGCCAGCCTTCTTCTCGACCGGCGGTGTAAGCGTAACCCGAAGCTAACGCCTGGCGGTCGTTGATCGCCGCCGTCGCGTACAGGCTGCGATTGTCAGAATTGCTTCTCAGTTGAAAGCGTGCGAGACCGCTGGCGTCCGTCATTTGACGCACACGACGCCAGCGCCAGCGACCGTTGACGTAGTAGCTCTCCCAAAGCGCGACGCTTGCGTTTGCGATAGGCGCGCCAGTCAATGCGTTTGTGAAAAACGCGAGCGCCTGTGTAGATGACGACTTCAGGACGAGCGTCGTATCAGAAACGAGAACGATCTCGCGCGATGTTAGTGAGCCGCTTTTTGCTTCGAGCAGGTAGGCTCCGACCGGTAACTTCCCTTCGATCCGGCTCTGCTCTGCGAAAGGTTTGTGCGACTGGCTGTTGGGAATGTCTTTGCTCCACGTCTTAACGGCCGCACGACCGGCAGTCGGAACTCTTTGAATCCACGGCGCGGGATCGCCTTCGCCGTCCTCTTCATCAACTGAGCTAATGAAATGGACGTCGCGCGTCATATCGATCTTGTAGAGTGCGAGATCGACGCGCTGGACGTTGCGAGCATTCAATACGAACATCAGCTCAGAATCAGGCAGAAAAATGTTCGAGACGGCGACCGACATCGACGCTTCAGTGATGTTCTTGATCTGTTCCAGAGCCGAGTCGTAGTAACGAGTCTCCCCCTTGGAAAACTCGCGCAGCAGACGACGATAAAGCTCGAGCGCTTTTTCGTAGTCAGGTTGCTCCTGCAACTGGCCGTCTTCGAGCGGTTGGACCGAGCCGTAGTTGCTCATCCACTCGGCGTAGTAAAAGAGCGCGTCGTCATACCAGTCGGATTTCTTCCCTGCTTTGAGTGCTTCTTCAAACTGATCGGGCACGCGATAACGTGCGGTGTAGTTACCGCCGGTGTAACGCATCGTCATCGCGATCAGAAAGTTCAGGTGCGAGATGTCGTTTGCAGAAGTGCTGATCTTGAGTGCGTTTTCGAGAACGTCGAGGGGGATGTAGTTGCCGTAGTAAGTGTAATAGTAATCATTGCTCTGAGCCGGTGGGCGTTCGGCGCGAAAGACGATCCTTACGTAACGATCGCGAGCGAGATTGATGTCGCGTTGTCCGGCCCACCAGTCGAGGGCTTGTTGGTAGTGTGGCCAGGCGCCGCCCCAGTTCGTGTTGCCGGGGCGCACCCAGAAGAAATCACCGAGTGATTCATGAGCTTCCGCCCAGACGAGATCGCGATCGGTATCTTTGTCTTTCACGCGAATGAGCTCTTCGAGTTGTTTCTGGGCCTGCTCGAGACGCGTTGTGTCGGACGTTTGTGTGGCAGCCTCTGCGCGCCAGGACGTATCGGCAAGACGAAACTCAACCCAACGGGCTTCTGCCGGGTTCAGTTTGCTCTTGTCGACTCTGGAATAAATTTCGTTGGCGCGAGCGTACGAGCCCTGCGCGTATTGCGCTTCGGCGTCGTTCTTCAGTTGGGAATAATCCGGTTGCTGCGCGACGGCGTTGAGCAGCAGGAAGGCAAAGGCGAAGATAGAAAGGATTATGGTCTTCATGGCGGTGATGGAACGAATAAGTTGAGGAGACTTGCGGATGTTTCACGCAAAGGCGCAAAAGATCGCAAAGACGCCAAGAAGAATCACGCAAGCCTTTGCGTCTTTGCGATCTTTGCGCCTTTGCGTGAAACACTACTTATGGAACCGACAACAAGAACACGGCGAACGAGGCGAGCCAGTGTTCACCGGCGTAGTCGCCGCTGGCGACGTGGGCCAGGGCGGCGGCAGCATGTTTGTCGGCGGCTGCCGCAAGGATCTTGCGGGCCGGATCGTTTGCGGGCAGCGCAGCCGCGATGCTTCGCATGCACCACGCGCGGCTGAGATTCAAACCGTCGAGATGCACGAGCTTCGGATCGCTCCGATCAGTAACGACCGCGGGTTGCAGTAAAGCTGCTGGCCCACCCTTAGAGACGTCCGGCAGGAACCGGTGAAACCACGTCGCAAACTCCGCCGGCTTCATGACACGACGCATCAAGTCGGCTTCCATTAGCGCGGCGGAAAAGAAATCTTCACCGCCAGGCTCCCAGCTACCCGGATAGTCAACGTCTTTTGCGTAATACGTCCGGCTGCGTTCGTTTAGTAACGCTTCCAACTGCCCGTCGCCCACTGCTTTTGCATAGTCGAGCGCAAAGGCCAAACCAAACGCCGTGTTTGGATGCACGCCGGTGCGGATCGGATAGGTTTGCTTCGGAAGAAAATTGAGGTACGACTTGGTGAGTGTCTCAGCGAGCGGTTGCAGGTTCTCGGACCACTTCTTTCCCTCAGCGTCGTTCCACGAATTGAGCTCTTCAGCGAGCTTCAACGCCCAGGCCCAACCGTATGTGCGCTCGAACGACTGCCGGTTCGGCTGCTTCATGTATGCAACTTCAGCACGAATGTTTTCAGCCGTGAGGTTCGCGCCGAGCGCAGCCCGCACCTGGGCCGACTCGGGCAGGTTCGGAAACATCTTCAACAGTCGGACGAGCATCCAGTGGCCATGCACGGACGAGTGCCAGTCGTAACAACCGTAGAACGCCGGGTGCAAAACCTTCGGACTGCTGACCTCGGTCGCATTGTTGATAACGTGCTCCGGCTTATTCGGAAACTCTCGACTCACACATTTCAACGCTAGCGCCGCGAAGTGCGAAGCTTGTTTCTCCGTGAGAGACTCCCTCGTTTTCATTTGAGCAGTGGCGACAGTTGGGGAAAATAATACAAGGAATATGAGGATCATCTCTGTGCAACCTCTGTGTTCTCTGTGTCTCTGTGGTTTTCTCGTCGTAGCCAGGATCACCACAGAGACACAGAGAACACAGAGGTTACACAGAGAAGAATTCTTTCCTGGTTTCATAAGTTCAGTAACGGTGAGATGGTCTGCCGATATGTATGTGCGGACCGGTGGCGGTGCCCGGAATCGCCGAGCGAAACGCTAAATATGGAATGCCGTTCTTCTGCAGAAACTCCAAGAGGGCGCGGCCCTCGACGCCGTCCGGATGTAGCTGGATATCCATCGCGTTGTGATGGTCCAGTCGCCAGCGATCGTGAATCGGTCCCTGTCCGAACACTGCGATGGGAAGCTGCTTGTTGAAGGTGTCATAAAAGAAGCGCTGAATCTTCCAGGAGTCGCCGAGGTTCCAGCCACCGGCTCCCGTGTAACGCGTGAACGCCGAGGTACGCACGAGGCCCTGCTTTGCGAGGCGAAGGTTCTTTGCGATCTGCTCATTGGCTTCTGCTTCCACGAGCACGCCGGCGACCTGCTCGTCAGCGCTCGTCATCGAGCGATTAGTCTCGGCGACCTTTTGTTTGGCAACCGCCAACGCGCGCTCGTACTCTTCGAGCTGCGTCTTTGGGATCAATCCTTCGGCGAGCAGCTTTTTCGATTGCTCCAGCTTCTCTTCAGCCTTCTTCACGTCGTTTTCGTAATACGGCAGCAGCTTTCCGAGACTGGCTTTATACTCGTTCGTCGCTTTGATGTATTCCTCACGCAGCTTGGTCAGCTCAGTGGGTGGCTGCGCCGACGCAGGCTTCTTCTTCGACTTCCGTTGCGCAGGCGCGTCAAAAGACACTAGCGCCACAAGCACTAACACCTGCACACAGAAACTAACCCCGTAACCCCTAAACATGTTCTTATGTGCCTTTGTGCCTTTTCGTGGCCTACTTGACGAGTGTGCCGGTGCGGCTCCAGCGCGTGTTTTTAAAGAAGTCGACAACGATGCCGAAAAACCCGTCGGTGGTCTCGGCGCTCTCGTCATAGGACCAGTAAACAAACATCGCACGACCGATGACGAGATCGCGAGGCACGAAGCCCCAGTAACGACTGTCTTCACTATTGTTCCGGTTATCGCCCATCACGAAATAACTCGCCTCGGGTACGACGAGCTCATCCTTGTCCTGGAAGGCGTCGTAACCCTGATCGTCATCGGGAGGTCCGGGTTTGTAATAGACGTCGTAGAGCTCACCGGGTTTGCGTTCCGGGTTGTTATTAATCTCCAGCGGATCTTTGCGATTGTGATCTGTCGCGGTGATGTGATGCTCGGGGACAATCTCACCGTTAACAATGACGTTGTTTCCCTGGATCTTGATTCGATCGCCAGGCAGGCCGATCACGCGCTTCACGTAGTTGGTGAGTATCGGGCGGTTGTCAGGCCTGTCGTCGCGTTTGGGATCGTAAGGGTTGCCGGGATACTTGAAGACGATTATGTCGCCGCGCTTGATCTCCCGCTGCGGCAGAAACGGCAACGACTTTCCGGGTGCGAAGATAAACTTGTTGACGAGGAGGTGATCGCCGATGGTGATCGTGTTCTGCATCGATCCGGTCGGCACCTTGACGGCCTGCACGATGAAGGTCATGCCAAACAGCGCCATGATGACCGTGACCACTGCTGACTCGAAGTATTCACGCCATACTGACTTCGGCGGGCCCTGCGGCTTCACCGGTGGCGGCGGCGTCTTGTCGTGACCGTTACGGCTGAAGAACCGCGACATCGTGGAGGGTTTCGCCTCGGTGGTGTCGGGCGTGGTTGTCGTTGACTTGGTAGTAGTACGGTTAGTCGCCATTCAAAAACATCCTAGATACGTAACGAGCGGTGGTCAAGTTTAAGTACAAGATTTATAAGATTAGACATGTCAATCCCGCAAAATCTTGCAAATCCTGTAAAAAACTAACTTTCCCCTTCGATTTCGTCGAGTTCGCTGCTGTCCTCAGAATCCTCTGAGAGCCTCATTCCCTCGAGTGCGGCCTTCGCCGCTGCAGCTTCTGCCGCTTTGATCGACGGCCCGTCCCCGCAAATACTGCCGCCATCCCACGATACTTCGACGTGGAAAATACGTTGATGCGGTGGACCCAGGGTTTCGATTACCGTGTAACGCGGCGCGGCGCGGCGTTCGGCCTGAAGTTGCTCCTGAAGCATCGTCTTGTAGTCGGCTTTGGCTGCAGTCAACGGGTCAGCGCCTTCCAACTCGTCCTGCAGCGCGTAACAGACAAAACCTGTCGCTGCTTCAAGACCGCCGTCGAGAAATATCGCTCCGGTGATCGCTTCAAACACATCGGCCAGCAATGCGTTCTTATGACGCCCGCCACTCTTCTCTTCGCCGCGTCCGAAGCGAAGGAAGTCGCCGAGGTTCAGCTCCTGCGACGCGTTCGCCAGTGTCGGCGCACTGACGAGGCGATGCTTCATTCGCGACAACTCGCCTTCGGTTCCGCCGGGATAAGAGCTGCACAAATAATTTGCTACAACTAAACCGAGGACCGAGTCGCCGAGAAACTCGAGTGATTCGTTGTGCAGTTTGCGGGCCTCGAGCTCGTCACCGGGTGCGACTTTCTCATGCGCCCACGAGCGGTGTGTGATGGCTCGTTCGAGTAGCGCACGATCTTTGAATTTGTAGGCGAGAACCGTTTCGAGGAGGTCCAGATCGGGAATCGTTTCGGGATTTTTCAAAACACGGTGAATTATAAGCAAACGGCGGAAGCTTGTCTAAAAACAACAGCCCGCGGAGCGGGCGACAGGAACGACGAAGCCCGGGGAGCGGGGCGACAGCATAAAGCCTGGGGTGCAAACCCCAGGGATGCCATCACCCGTAAAGAACGTGAGCCCGCGAAGCGGGCGACAGCGCGTTGATGGTTTGGGCTGTCGCCCGCTTCGCGGGCTCAATCGTGTTTTTGATTCAGATCCTGGGGCTGGCGCCCCAGGCTTTATGCTGTCGCCCGCTTCGCGGGCTTAGACCAGACTGTCGCCCGCTCTGCAGGGCTAAATCGTTAACGTTGATTGCGTGGTTTATCGGGTTTCGGCGTACCAGCCGGCTTCGCACCAGCCGGCGTACTCGCCGGGGCCGCGCCATTGCCGTTGCCTGGCGTTCCCGAATTTCCTGCCGGTGTCGTGACGGCGGGCGTCGTGGCCGGCAACGATGTGAGCGGTGTCGGCTCCGGCGGCAACGGCTTCGACAGAACGCCTGCGACCAATTGGTCCATACCATCGGTCTTGTCGCTGTTGCGGTACTTGTACCAGGTGGTCAAGCTCTCGTTCCAGCCGGCTTTGACATCCTTGTACTGGGCGTCAGTAGCACCCAACGCGACTGCACGCGCATAAGCGTCGATCATCCGATCGATGATCTGGTTGATGTTGGCGAGCATGAGCTTGCTCTCGGGCGTCTCATCCTTACCCTGGTACAAGCGCTTGTACTCTTCTGACATCTTGGCGTATGGACCAGTTTCATAAGCTCCGGCGATGTACGCATACGTGTAAGGCGACTTCTTCAAAAGCGTCTCGAACTGGGCTGCCTTGAGCAGGTTTTTGAGTGCCGCTGAGGGATCTTTTTCGAGAGTTAGCGCGCCGATGCTGTAGTTCAAATAGGCCACTGCTTCGTCTTTGCTGGCAAGCGGCTTCCAGTCTTCAAGTGTCTTTCCTGAGTCAATCGCCGCTAACGCTTTCTGCGCGTAGCCGAGCCCCTCTGCCGTCAACTGAGCATTCTTTACCGGCGGGAGCAGGTAGGCATTGGCGCCCAAGTCAACGAGGACCTGGAGGTTCTCAGGCTCGGCCTGCAAAATCTCCTTACCCATGGCGTAGCCCACAACATAGTTCTTGTCGTTATAGATCTTGATGCGGTAGTCAGTCTTCTTCGTCGCCGCCTCGTACTTGGTGATGAAGTTCTTGAGGTAATCGATTATCTTCTGCTGTGCTTCTGTTACCTCACCAGAAGCAGGGCACGCCACATATTTCTTCGCCTCGTCGTAAGCTTTGGCTTGATCCGCCTTCAGATTCTTCAGAAACGACTGGTACAACGCAGTTTTAGCGTCCTCTGCACAGGCAGCGTCTTGAAAGGCATTATCCGGTTGCGCGATCAGGTTACGCGCTGCGACGGGCAGAGCGAGAATCGCGACTGTAATAGAAATACTTAAAAACGTAATCAGCTTTTTCATTAGTCGTTACAAACCTCCAAAAACAATTTCAGCAGTCGCGCCAAGGGCTCGGCCCAAAATCGGTCGCCACAGGGAACTTTTACGATGCTAGTGATACAAAGACCGGTTGCCGATCTTTGCAACAAGGGGACGCACACTCGGTGCTTTTAGAACCTGGGTAAATAGAACGGCGCAATATTCATGCAACTCCATTAAATGTGTCAAGGCATTGCACGCCTGTGGAAGAAAAAGATCACAAAAAAATGCGCCGGAGGAGTAAAACTCCGGCGCAAAGGAGAAGAGGGCTAGATTAAAGGGTTATCGTTCAGGGTTGAATTCGCCTGGGTCGTTGCTCTGCACCAGGCGTAACAGTCGCGGGAGTTTGATTTGTCGTGGTTGATTTGCTGTTGGTCGTTGTTTTGTTGGGCGCTTCAACCGGTTTCTTTTCGAGCGGCATGAGCACGCGCTTCACCGTGTTTCGTGGTTCAGGGGTGGCAGATTTAGCGGCAGCGGGTGCAACAGGGGTAGTTACGGGAGTTGTTGTTGCGGTTGCCGCTTTTGTCGTTTCTCCATTGGTGGTTTCTGTAGTGTCGTCGCCATTCGCGGCAGCGTCCGCTGCGGCTTCCTGGTCGGCTACTTCCTTTTCTTCGTCATCGAGCGTCGACGCAACCTGCAGGTTGATTGCAGTTCCGAAGCGATGATTCAGTTGCCGGTAAATCTCTCCGGCCACTTGGACTGGGAAATGACGACGACCATCAGTTCCCTGCGCGATCACGACCACCGCGAGTCTCGGGTTCGCGAGTGGCGCGTAAGACGTGAACGATCCAACCCAACCAGCCGAGCCGATGCAGGTTCCGGTCTTGCCGGCGACTGTTTGCGTGGGATCATAAGACTTGTGGGCGGTGCCGTAATTCACGGCCCCGACCATTCCGGGAACCATGCGCTGCCAGACGTCTGTAGTGATCGGCAACTGGCGTCGCACTTTCACACCCATCTTGTTCGCTTCTTTGGAGCTGTGCGCGATCTGCGGCACGAGCAGCTTGCCACCGTTGGCCATTGCTGAAACGAGCGTGCCGAGCTGCAAGGGCGTGACTTCAAAGCCATCAGCATGTGAAAACATGCGTCTTTCGAGAGTATCCGGTTTCACTTCCGGTAGCCTGCCCGGAAACTCGAACGGCAAATTGATGCCAGTCTTTTCACCGAGACCAAGCTCACGAGCGTAGGTCACCATCTTCTCCGAGCCGATCTTGGTGCCGACTTGCTGGAAGAACCCGTTATCGGAGTGGGCCAACGCAGAGGTCAAATCGAGGCGAAAGCCATCGCCAACCGTGTCGACTTGCGGAATCGCATTCTCAGAAAGTCCAGCGACGCCGGTCACGAGTTTGATTGTCGAGCATGGTTTGAAGCCGCGACGCAGCGCCCATTCCTGATTAACCATGGAATAAACGCGACCCGTCATCGGATCCATCACCACGACTGTGCCCGCATGATGGCCAAGCGCATTGACTGCAACGCGACGCACTTCCGGATCTTCGCCAGTCACATCGTCTTTGGCGATAAAAGCCTGAACTTCATTGCGCATGGCGTTGTCGATCGCCATCTGGCGCGCAATTGCGGCGCGACGCGCAGCTTCCGCACGACGACGAGCTTCAAGCAACGCACGACGATTGCGCCCTGCAACCTGACGCATCGCTATGGCGCGCTCGCGTTTGGTCAATGGGCGACGGAGTCGTTTCTCCATCGCACGCACTGCTGAAGCCTGCTCGCGTGCTGTGTTTGCTCGCGCATGTCGAACCTCACGCGCAGACATGCGTCCGCCACGGCTACGACGCGCACCTCTCGCCACCACATCATGACGCCCGCCACGTCGTGACGTGGAGCGGTTTCTCGCAGATGTTTTTCTACTTTTCTGAGCGCGGGCACCCCGGCCCGAAGAGCTTTTCTTTTTCCCGAACGCTGTACCGGAAAAAACTAGACAAATTAAGACGAATGCAACGAAAACAAGCCGGCGCGACTTAGGGGAATCGAAATGCAGAGTCATCAGGCCCAGTACCTCTCAATCTTGTTTTTGGTAAATCTTAAAAATCGTAAACCTGCTTGCAGTGCCAAGCTCTTTCAAAAAACGCCTCATTTCGTGTTTTCGAACAAACCTTCTGCTGCAACTTGAGGGCGGGAAGAGTTTTCCCAACGGGCGGTCTCTTGGGGACATTGATTTGAGACCGCTGCAAATATAACATCATCTTTAAGTTGCGGGCAATCAAAAAGTAATCGATTTTACATATTTCGCTGGAACGCCGCGTGCTAGAGCCCGACTGTTCTTCCAAAACCTGTTCGCGGCTTCCCTGATTTTTCGCGGACCTTAAAGTAAGGATAAACGCATAACGCGCCTTCTTTACCAGAAGTGACAACGTAGATGCAGATTAACCCCTCTTAGGTTTCGGTTTCGTATGAAGGTTCCGGCCACCATACAAAGTTTCCGAGCCCGGCTTCTTTTGCTGCTGGCGCTCATGCTCGGTCTCACGCTCGGTATCCAGTACTACTTCAACCTGCGCCAGGTCCGCGCCAACGCGCGCATGGTCATCGAGCAGGAACAAGCGATCATGACCGGCATCGCGCTGGGCTTCGAGAGCCTGCAAAGCGAGCAGTATCTCGACCAGATCACCGGCGGACTACGTGAGCCGCTCCTGAACGATAAGAACGTTCGCGTCAAAAACATTCTGGTGGTCGACGACGATGGGAACGTCCTGGACAGCATTATCCCGGAGTTCAATCCGCGCGAGCGCGAAGACAAGACCACGCGCTACGTCCAATTCAAAGACATTCAGCTACTGCCGCTCCGAAGCGCGGTGCAGTATACGAACGCGCACGAACAACTCCCGTCGTGGATTCCGCCGTCGACCGATGTCGACTTCGGAGAAGCAGGCGCTTTCTATTTTCCTGTTCAAACTGACAAAGGTCGCCGCTTCATCATCGTCGTGCTCGACTCGGCGCACACGCTCACGAATGTCTTGGAGCGACAGTCATCACGCTCCGCGCTTTACACGCTCGCCGTTCTGTTCGTAACGACGCTCGTCACGGGGTTCTTTGTCTGGAAGTTCACGCGGCCAGTCAAAGAGCTCTCTGTCGCCGCGCGAAAAGTTGCGGGTGGTAACTTCGACGTTCAAGTCCCGATCGAGCGGCTCGACGAGATAGGCACACTCGCCGGCGCGTTCAACGAGATGACTGCGAAACTCGGACGCGCGCGTGAGCTCGAGATGCAACTGCACCAGGCGGAGAAAGGTGCAGTCGTCGGACGGCTCGCCGCTGCGATCGCGCACGAGATTCGCAATCCGCTCAACTACATCAACCTGACGCTCGATCACCTGCGCTCGTCGTTTGCTCCAGCCGATCCGAAGAAGCGAGAGACGTTCGTCCGGCTTACGGATCAACTGAAGACTGAAGTCGCGCGCATAAATCGTCACATCAGCGACTTTCTGAAGTATTCGCGTCCGTCGAAACTAGAATTGCAGAGTGTCGACATTCGTGCAGAGGCGGAAGATGCATTGCGTCTCGTTGAAGGCCGGGCTGAAGAGTGTGGGATCAAGACGACGATCATTCAGGACGGCGCCTTGCCGGCGGTGATGGCGGATCGCGAGTCGCTGCGCTCGGTCTTCACTAATCTCGTTATCAACGCTGTCGAAGCAATCAACGGCGCGGGCGGAAGTGTTTCAATCAAGCTTTCGAACCTGGAGCCGAACTCTGTTAAGGTTGAAATAACAGATAGCGGTAGCGGCATTGCCGCGGACGACATTTCCAAAATCTTCGAGCCGTACTTTTCGACGAAGGAGACCGGCACGGGTTTGGGACTCGCGATCGTGAAGAAAGCTATCGACGATCACGGCGGCACGATCAATGTTGCATCAAAGGAAGGCAGCGGTACCACGTTTACGATAATTCTACCGGCTAGTGAGAACAGAGATGCCACGAAAGAATATTCTGGTAGTTGATGACGAGAAATCTCAAAGAGAGATTCTCGATATGATTTTGAGTGACGAGGGCTACGACGTTACGACCGCGGCCTCGGGTGAAGCTGCGCTCAAGTTTGCCAAAGATCGCAGGTTCGATCTCGCGTTGACCGATCTGAAGATGACGGGCATGGACGGCATCGAGCTGCTACAACACCTGCTCGCTTACGATTCGTCGATCATCGTGATTCTGCTCACTGCGCACGGCTCGATCGAGTCGGCGAAGGAAGCGCTGCGGCGTGGCGCGTTCGACTACCTGGAAAAACCTTACGACAAAGCCGCGTTGCTCGAAACGATCAATCGTGCACTCGATCGTCTCGACGCGATCGACATCGAGATCATTTCTGCGTCTCCGAAGATGGAGACGGTGAAGAAGATGATCTTGAAAGTGGCGCGATCGAACTCCACAGTGCTGGTGCGTGGCGAGTCAGGAACAGGCAAGGAGTTGATCGCGAGGGCGGTTCACAATCAGTCGCCGCGCGCAACGGAGATGTTTCAGGCCGTCAACTGCGCCGCGATTAACGAGAACCTGTTGGAGTCGGAGTTGTTTGGACACGAGAAGGGTTCGTTCACGGGCGCGCATGCCGAGAAGAAGGGTTTGTTTGAGATTGCCGATCGCGGGACCTTGTTTCTCGACGAGATCGGGGAGCTCGACGTAGGCATGCAGGCTAAACTCCTGCGCGCGCTTCAGGAGCGAAAGATCCGGCGCGTCGGTGGTACACATGAGCTTAGTGTGGACGTGCGTGTGATCGCAGCGACGAATCGCGACCTGCGCGCGATGGTGGCTGATGGCCGCTTTCGTGACGATCTTTATTACCGCATCAACGTCTTGTCGATCGACGTGCCGCCGCTTCGAGAGCGACGCGAGGACATTCCCGTCTTGATCGATTTCTTTTTGAAGAAGCACACGAAGAACACGTCGCGACTTATAACTGGTCTGGCTCCAGAAACGAAGAAGTTGATGAACGAGTACAGTTGGCCCGGGAATGTTCGGCAGTTGGAGTCGGCGATTGAGCGCGCGATACTGTTGAGTGAAGGCGACCTGATCACACCGGAAGATCTGCCGACGGAGGTGCGTCAGGAAGTTGGACCAGCGGCTGAAGGCGCGTTCAAGTTACCGGCGGAAGGGATCAACTTCGAAGACGTCGAGCGCAATCTGATCACGCAGGCGATGGAGCAGACGGACTACAACATCACGAAGGCCGCCAAACTTCTCGGCCTCACCTTCCGCACCCTCCAATACCGCCTCGAAAAGTTCGGCATCAAAAAACCCGACGGCAAAGACGGCGACGAAGAAGAGTAACCACAAAAAGGCACAAAACAAAATTCCTGTTCATCCTGTAAATCCTGTCATCCTGTCTAAGACTTGCTCCTACTTTTTACAGGATTGACATGATTCACAGAATGAACAAGATTAAGTCTGTGATAGAAGTCCTCAACGGTTAGCCAAATCACCTACCGAGTAAGGTGAATACCGACTAGAAGGTCTTCCTCACGGGATCCCACCAATCAAGACTGTGGAAACTCACGTTGGCCCGAGCCAGTGTGCGTGCAAGTGTGGGGAGTATCTGACGTTCAAATGCTGTAATTCCGATACTGCATGGAGGCCAATCATGAAATCTCCGATCATTCTCTTGCTTGCTCTGTTGAGTTTTTCCCTCTCGTGTTCCTCGGCGTCCCAACGTATGACATCAACTGAGATGGTGGCCCAGAAAAAGGACGTTCCGGCGGCCGCAGCTGAGCCTCAAAAGGTCGACCGCTTCGGCGATCAAACGGAAAAAGTCGCACTTACTCAGCTCGATAAAGCGGGTGAAATAACTGAAGCCGCAGATCGCAAGATCATTCGTAATGCCGAGATCACGATCGAGGTTCCTTCAACTACCGACGCCCAACACCAGGTGACGTCCATCGCCGAGACGCATGGCGGATTCGTCGTCACTTCCGAAGCCAAACAACGCGAGAGTAACGATCCGGCGCAGCGCACGCTCGATATCAAACTCGTGGTCCGAGTGCCATCAAATCAATTCGGCCGCGCGTTTGACGAGATCAAGAAACTCGCCGGCAACACTCCTTCAGAAAACGTCACCAGCCAGGACGTCACTGAAGACTTCATCGATCTCGAAGCCCGAATCAAAACTCAAAAAGCACTCGAAGTTCAGTTTCTCGAAATCATGCGACAGGCGAATAAGATTTCCGACGCGCTCGAAGTGCAACGACAGATCGCCGAGGTCCGCACAGACATCGAAAAGCTGGAAGGACGCAAGCGCTTTCTCGAAAACCGCTCGAGCCTGTCGACGATCAATGTGAACATTCAGACACCAAAACCCGTGATCTCAGTCACTGAGACCGGCTTTCGACAGAGCTTGCGCGAGGCTGTTTCTGATAGCATCAGTCTGGCGTCGGACATGGTGTTGTTCTTTGCTCGTTTCCTGATCATGATGGCGCCGGTCACGGTGTTCGTGTTATTGCCGTCGGCGCTTGTCATCCGGTATCTGATAAGACGTGCGAAGCGGATGCGATTAGCTCACGCATTGGCGACGCCCACTCCAGAGTGAGTCAGCTTTTGACAGGATTCACAAGATTAGACAGGATTTACATGTTAATCCTGAAGAATCATGTAAATCCTGTCTACAAATTTATGAGAAAACAAATTTTGCTGGTGGGGTTGTGTTTATTGACAGCGTGTTCGCACACACAACCACAACCCGCGCCGGAAAAAGCCGAAGCCGAGCCGCCGCGAATCAACTCAGTCGACGTCGTAAAAGCTCTGCCGCAGGAAACGACGCTCGCCCAGGGTGAGTCAGGCTTCGTGCCCGTGCGGCTACAGATCAAAAACGGCTATCACGTTAACGCCAATCCGCCGAGCCAGTCGTACCTGAAGGCCACGGAGATTGAACTCAAGCCCGCGGAAGGCCTCTCGGTCGAGTTCATCTCCTATCCCGATCCGCTGATTAGAACTTTCGCCTTCTCTGAAACGCCGCTCAAAGTTTACGAAGGAGAGACGGAGCTGAAGGTACACCTCAAAGCTGACAAGAGCGCGAACCCGGGCAAACACAACCTTTCCGCGAAATTGCGCGTCCAGGCATGTGACGACAAGGTTTGTTACGCGCCCGGCGCAATGGATTTGACCGTGCCGGTGAATGTGAAGTGAAGACGTTGTGGATGATTTTGGCCGGTATGGGTGTAGTGATCGCTGCAGTGTTTGTGTTTCGCGGAGATTACGAGAAGGCGTTTGTGGCGGCGGCGGCTGGAGCGGTGTGCTGGTTTCTCAACTACCGGCAGCAACTGCGAGCGACGCTCCCCAGCGAGGAGGAAGACAACCAAGAGGATGAGGATGAAGAAGTACGTTCTTAGTTTTGCGATTCTAGCGATTTTTTCCACAGGCGCGATCGTAAAGGCGTCGGATCAGTCGGACGTGCGCACCACGGTCCAGAATGTCTTCGATCAGCTCAAAGCTCACAACTACGAGAGTCTCTACGATCTGCTGCCTGGCTCTGCGCGTAATCGGATGTCGCGCGAGCGTTTTATGAGTGCGCTTCAACGCGCGCAGGATTTTTACCAGCTCGATCGGATGGATATCGGCGCGACGAAAGTGATGGGTAATCTGGCGGTGGTCGATACTGTGCTGTACGGTCGCGTCGTGACTCCGATACAGGCTGAAGGAAAGATCGTGGTCCAGCAATATTTACTGCGCGAGGATGGGAAGTGGCGCGTAGCCACTGGGGATCAATCAACGGTGAAAAAGTTTCTTGCAGCGAATCCGGGATTCAGTAAGGGATTCAGAATTCAGCAGCCGCGATTCTATATCAAGCAGAACGACAAATGGATTGAGTTCAATCCGCAGCAACGGAAAGCGTTAAGAAGTTAAGAAGAATTGATCAAAAGACATTTGCGCATCATCAACCTGCTCCGTGTATTCACCGTGACGAATGCGATAGCGAGGCACGTCGAGCGCTTCGCGAACGGCGTCAAGATGAAAACGGATGATGCGAGGCGTGAGCCTGACTGACGGAATACGACGCCGTGCTGCAAGGCGTCGCACGGTCGATTCACTGACCTGCAAAAACGCAGCGAGTTGTTTGGCAGTCAGGAATTCTTCACGATCTTCTGTACTCATTGAGACTTTGGGGGTAGGTTCAGCGCGACGCGGTAAACGGCGGCGCCATCAATGTCTACATCCTTCGTCACCGGCTCCGCTCCGTTAGCCTTAACACTCACGCGATATTTCGCCGCCTCAGGCGATAGCCGGAACTTGAACGAGCCAGTCTCGGTGGTGATTCGCCCATCAATCTTCTTCGTCGTCCCGTCTTCAAGTATTCGCGCCAACTCCACCTTGGCATTCGGCACGCTTCGACCATCAGCACTGAACACGCTGCCACTGAGGAACGCGATCGAGCCCTCGTCGATAGTCAATATCAGGCGGTCGCCAAGCGAGCGCGTCTTGCCGGCTTTGACCTCTACATCCTCGATGGTGCCGACGCTCAATCCGGACTTGCGAAAAGTCAAACCGTAAATCCCGGGCTTCAACTTCGAGACAACAAAATCTCCGTCCTTGCTGGTGGTCGAGCGTGTAACTTCGCTCTCTCCGTGCCGCACGACGACAGTTACGCCCGCCGGGGTGCCGGTTTCGACGCGAACTTTGCCTTTGATTGTGCCCAGCGTCTTATCCTGAGCCATCAAAGCGGTCGCGCCCGCCAAAATCACAGCGACCACAAACAGACTTTTATTGAATCTCATAAGCAATCCTTCACGTAATAGGTCGAGATCTACGGAGTTAAGACGCTCGGGATGATATCACCGTTTGCTTCCACAGGTCGCGCCCGTATAATCCTGAACAACGCGCCAAAGAAAGAGCATTAATGAAAAAACCGGCGGCTTTTATAGCGCAACTATCCCTTCCTCTCCTGCTGCTGTTCGCACTAGCAGCGCCCGGTGTGCCTCAAAACCAGGGCCCCGCAAGTCAAACCCAGCGACCCCGTAAAGTCTTTCCAAAAGAGCAGGAACCTGAAGACATCGTGCGCTTTGACACCGATCTCGTGTCAGTCGACGTTACGGCAATGGACGTCGAGGGCCGTCCGATTCGCAACCTGCATCAGGAAGATTTCAAGGTCTACTCTGACGGGGTCGAGCAACCGATTTCGTTCTTCCAGATCGAGAAACGGCAGGGCGAGTCGCGACCGCTCGCAATCGTTTTTGCCCTAGACGTTTCCGGGAGCATGACGACGGAAGAGGTCATCCGCCTTCGCAACGCGCTCCAGTCGTTTTCAAACCAGCTCGCGAGCCATCCGGTCGTCTATGCAGTTATGACTTTCGGTATGCGTGTAAAGACTGTTCAAAAGCTTACTTCAGATCCAAATAAGCTCGACGAAGCGCTCGAACGACTCTCACGTGACGCGCCGGACGGCTTGTCGACGCACACTTACGATGCGGTTGACGACGCGATCCGGATGCTCGTGAGAAATGCGCCGCGCACGCGCGAGAAGCGTTTGATGAAGCGCGCGGTGCTCGTGGTGACAGACGGCTTTCCGGTGGGTGACACAGTCGCGCCGCAAACCGTGATCGAGCGCGCCAACGCCGCGGACGTAAGCGTGTTTGTCGTGACCCTGCCGTCTTACTCGCGCGTGATAGCGTCGTCAACGCAGACACCACTACCGACGCCGCTGGACGTGAGCGGGCTAGCAGAGTCGACGGGTGGTCGAAATGTTTACGCGAACGAAAAAGACTATGCCCCGTTGTTTCGCGCGCTCGCGGAGGAAGTCAGTTCCGCTTATGTGCTGGCCTTTTATCCGCCCGAGGAAAAGAGACGAGATGGGCAAGTACACACGATCAGAGTCGAGGGACCGAGGGGCTTAACCCTGAGACAGAGCCGTTCTGAGTATCGAGCAGCTGGCAAGTAGGCTTTTGCCACAAGACTCCCAAGATCGCTCTTCTCTGTGAAACCTCTGTGTTCTCTGTGTCTCTGTGGTTAGTTATAGCTGAAAATTAGTTAACCACAGAGGCACAGAGAACACAGAGGTTTCACAGAGAAGAAATAAGTAGGCGCTCTTGTGCAAAAGCCCAGCAGATCGCGAAGACGTTCTCAGTATTCGTCTTCGTCTTCGTCTTCGTCCACACTCTCTTCTTCTACAATGTCCAATTCAACAGGATCGAGGCCCACGACCTCCAATTCTGTTCCACACTCTTCACAAGACACTATTTCGCCCTTGTCCGTGTCCAGATCAACGTGGACATCAGCATCACATTCCGGGCAAGTTCCGGTCGGCACAGTTTAATCCTCCCCCGCATCGAGTGAAGGCAGGGATTCCCCCGTGTCGGGAGAGCACCCACTACCTTGTAAGCAACCAAATCAATCTACCCGCGAGCGCGGGAATTTGCAACAGTCTTTTTCCGAGATTATTGGGCCACGCTTGCTAACATTTTTATGTCTTTGCGCCTTCTCTCAGCGTTCTCTGCGTATCTCAGCGTTCTCTGCGTTAAATGGACGCCTCAACACAGAGAACGCAGAGATTACGCAGAGTTGAAATCGGTGTGGATTCCCACACCTGACAGCACCGTACGAAACGAACCCAACACGCGGGGCTAACCTGACCTCACACTGATACCAAACTCGTGTTGCGATCACCCACGAAAAACGATAATGCGGTCCATGTTTGGACTCGCTAAAAAACCAACACCCGGGCTGGTCCTCCTACTTTTGATACCAGCCTTCCTCATCCTCTCCTACTTCTCGCTCGCACGCTCAACTAATGCACCCGAACCCGAGCTGAAGACCGAGCTGGACCATGATGGTCTACCTGCTGGTGGTGAGCGCGATCGCGATCAGGCCGTTGCCGCAACAGCACTAGGCGCACGCGAAGGCGCGATCGTCGTTCTCGATCCACAGACCGGTCGCATCCGAGCTGTAGTCAACCCGGACCTCGCCTTCAAAAGCGCGTTTCCACCCGGCTCCACGATCAAAACTTTCACTGCTCTTGCTGCGCTACGCGCCGGAGTGATCACTGAAGACACACGCATTCGTTGCCGCGGAAAATACAAACGCGATGACGTGATCGACACCTGCGCCCATCCGCCAAAGCTGCCACCATTCAATCCCGCTGAAGCATTGGCCTACTCGTGCAACTACTTCTTCGCCACAACCGGCGAGCGACTCGACCGCGAAACCTTCACCGAACTACTCCACGAGTTTGGCTTCGGCCGTCCGACCGGCATCGAAGACCAAAGTGAATTGGCCGGTGTCCTCGCGCGCAGCAAGTGGCAACCGCAGAGTGCGCTCGGCGAAGGTCCGTTTCTTCAAGTCACTCCAGTGCAGATGGCAACCGCGTACGCCGCACTCTTCAACGGCGGCGCACTGCTAAAACCAAACTACGACGGCGTCCGCAAAGTTCGCGCACAGATTCACATCGACGATAAAGAACGATCGATGTTGCTCGACGGCATGCGCGGCGCAGTGACATTCGGCACTGCTGAAAAAGCAGATCTCGATTCCCTTCCCATCTACATCGTCGGTAAGACCGGAACATCAACTCAGCTCGGTGGCTTTCGCACGCAAGGCTGGTTCGTTGGTGTGGCTTTCGAACCCGACGCACCGCCTGATCCCGAGAATGCACAGCTCCTCGTCGTTATCTATCTGAAGAACGCACACGGCTCCGACGCTGCCAAACTCGCGCGCCCGATCTTCGAGGGATGAAGGTGACCAAAAAGCTTGGAAAAGAATGGCCGATCACGGCTATAGTGGTCAGGTCTCAAGAGGCATAATTTTGAATGGCTAAAGGCAAGGTCGGACTCCCATGAAACATAAATACCCGGCACTAGTCATTTTGCTGCTTATCACCCTCACGGCCACAGCACAGCAAAAACGACAAACAACTCCGAAGCCACAACCAAAACCGGCAGCCGCGCCAGCTCCCGCTCCGACTTTCGACACGCTCGTGCCGGCAGAGTCGTACATCATTTACGGCGAGGTGCGAGGCGCCGGACAGCTCATTCGCTCGAGTGCTATCAACGATCTACTCGAGCCGGTTATGAAGCTTGCTGGTCCACCTAAAGAGTTCCGAGCGATCGTGAGATGGCTGAATGCTCACTCAGAAGAGGTAATGACTTCGCGTCTTTTGGTGGCGACATGGCCCAGCAATAGAACCAAGGATCTTCCCGAGGCGCTGATCGCGATCGAGTTTGCTTCGGTTGAAGAGGCGACCAAGTTCAGCGTTAGTTTGAATGCGTTTCTGCCCACCGTGTTGCCGGCGCCTCTCGCCCAGCCTTCGCCTTCTCCGGATAAATCGCTGAACTTCCTGCCGGAGAAAAAAGAACCGCCTGCTCCCAACTTCCATCTCCAACGCTTCGGCTCGCTCGTTGTCATTAGTCCCAAGCCATGGACCATGAAGCAGCTCAAGCCGGCCGGAAGCAAGCTCCTTGCTGAAGACATTAACTTCCGCGCCGCCCACAACCGCTTCAGCTCAGAACTCGTCTTCGTCTATCTCGACACAAAGGTGATTGAAAGACAGGAAGAAGAGACCCGGAAGAAATACGAGCAAGAACGAGTCGAGATGGAAAAGCAGGCTCAGGCTCAAGCCGATTCGAAGAAAGGTGAAGCGGAGGAAAAGGAGGAAGAAGCAACAGCGGACAACTTCACGGTAACCGAACAGGTTGTGAATCCGGCGGCAGCGCCTGGTGACGCGAAAGATGAGCCAACCGCACCCGATCCAGTCTCGATTGCTTTATCAGGTCTTGGCTCTCTGTTCTTTGACGGCGGCCAGATGAAGTGGCCCGACGGCGTTGCGTTCGCGCTCTCATTCGAAGGCGACTCATTCGATCTGCGCGCTTTGCTCGTCAACCAGAACGGTGGAAAGGCCGACGCCATACCGTTCATGCCCATGCTGATTACGGGTCCGCCCATCGCGTCGGAAGCGCCAAACATCCTCCCCGCTGATACCGAGCTCATGGCCTCGATGTCACTTGATCTGCCGCAGATCTATACGACGATGTCGAAGCCGCGGCCGAAGGAACAAACCATCATCGGCAAGGGCAACAACGTTGACGTCAAACAAGTGGAATTCGAATCTCCGTTTGCGGAGATCGAGAAGAAGTTAAAGATAAACATCAAAGACGATCTCCTGCCGCTGCTTGGTCCGGAGGTCGCCATCCGCCTGCCGATGAAAAACATGAGCATAATCGGACTTCCAGGCATTGCCGCTCCGACGGCGGAAGAAAAAGAACAACAAACGAAGAATGGGCCAGTGTTGGCGATCGCCGTCAAAGACAAAGAAGCATTGCGCACGCTCATGCCCAAGATCATCGAAGGCTTTGGTTTCAAAGGCGCCAGCGCGTTAGCTCAGACCGAGCGACGAGAAGATACTGAGATCGTCTCGTACGCAAATATGTTCTCGTATGCTTTTGTCGGAAACTTCCTCGTGGTTTCCGGCGAACCTGCAACTACACGGTACGTCGTCGATTCTTATTTGAAACACGAAACGCTTTCCGCAGACGGTCAGTTCAGGAACTCCACTCGCTGGCAGCCGAAGCCACAGCAAGGGCAACTCTACATTTCTCCGTCGTTGATGGAGGGTTACAAAGTGTGGGCCGAGCAGCCGTCTACGATGGTAAGCGATCAGACCCGTGCGTTTCTCATGAAGGCCAGCGTAGTAGCCCAACCAATCACGTACTCGCTTTCAAATGAAGGTCTTGGACCACTACACGAGATTCACATTCCGAAAAATCTGGTGTTGATGGCTGTGGCCGGTATCTCAGGCGAAACCAATCCGCCGCCGACCGTTCAGAACGAGCGAACGGCTATCGGGTTAATGTATACGATTGCACAAGCGGAGATGGCGTACAAAAAGACTAACGGAACCTGCGCGACGTTGGAGCAGTTAACTGCGGCCAATATGTTTCCAAAAGAGGTGATGGAAAAGACGGGTTACAAATTTGAGTTGACGGTGAGTGGCGACAAGTTTGAGTTATCGGCAGTGCCATTGGAATACGGGAAGAGTGGCAATCTGTCGCTATTTATCGACCAGACATTTACTTTGCGTGGCGGCGATCGGAGCGGCGCCGCCGCCACCGCCTCCGACCCACCGATTAATTAAACGCCGAAGGCGTTCGCTAATTTCAGCCCAGGGTTCGAGGAACGAGAACCCTGGGGTCAGCAACCAAGAAACACGACAACCCTGAAAGGGTTCCGCGGTTGGCGACCCTTTCAGGGTTTGTGTTTGTTTATTTTTAGCCAACGCCTTCGGCGTTATAGGTTCTCAATTTCTACCGGCTCGACCGGCTCAGCGAGATCAAAGTTGAAAACCTTAGAATAGAAATACAACTCGCCATCGAGCGCGCGCTTGATGTTCTTTGCCTGCCTAAAACCGTGCTGCTCGCCCGCAAACGCGACGTACGACACTGGAATCTTCTTCGCTCTAATCGCTTCGACCATCGTCTCCGCCTGGTCCGGCGGCACCACCTTGTCTTCCAACCCCTGGAAAAAAATCACCGGACACGATAACCGCTCGGAAAAGTTGATCGGTGAGCGATCGTAATAGATGTCTTTGCGCTCCGGGTACGGACCCAGCAATCCCGTCAAATACTGCGACTCATATTTATGCGTATCGCGCGCCATCGACTCGGTATTACTGATCCCGAAATGACTTGCCCCGGCTTTGAACGCATTCCGAAACGTCAACGCGCACAAAGTGGTATACCCACCGGCGCTGCCACCCGTGATGATCAGGCGGTCGCCGTCGACTTCTCCGCGGTCAGCAAGATAACGAGCACCATTCACACAATCGTCAACATCGACAATGCCCCATTTCTTGTTAAGTCTTTCACGGTATTGCCGACCATAACCGGTGCTGCCGCCGTAGTTCACATCCAACACGGCAAATCCGCGGCTGGTCCAGTACTGAACTGACAAGCTGAGCGCGGTCGAAGCCGCAGCGGTCGGTCCACCATGACTCTTAACGATCAGCGGCGGCTTTTCATTCTCGGGCGCGCGGTAATCAGGATTCTGCGGCGGATAAAAGAAACCGTGGGCCGTGAGCCCGCCCTCAGTCGGAAACTCGATCGCACGTGGTACCGAAAAGTATCGTGGGTAAACCTCGAGATCGTTCGACTTGCGCAATATCTCGAACGCGCAGGTGCTTACATCCAATTTCACGATCGCAGCCACGTCTGTCGGAGATCCGCCGCGGAACACGCCCTGGCCATTTGCTGCGCGTACAAACTGAATATCGGTGTACGGACAATCGATGTGCGTTATCTTGCCGGTCTGCACGTCGACCGTCGAGAGCGTGGAAACGCCCTGATCGATATGACTACAGACTATCGTGTCAGCCGAAGCGAAAGCGTAAGACGACATGCTGAAGATCCACTGCGGCATGCCCAGCTCGGCCTTGAATTGGTAGACATTTTCGATACCGCCATCGGCCGTAATTCTTTCGAGGTTCCACCAGCCACTCCGGTCTGAAGCGAAGTACAAAACACCATCAGGCGACCATTCGGGCTGGAAAATCGACTCCGCAGCCCCACCGGCGACCCATCGCGTCGAAGCCAGTTTGCCTTCCTCACCAAACTCGCCAACCCACAGTTCGCAGCCGTCCCATGGCATGTTTGGATGGTTCCACGTGAGCCACGCCAGTTGAGTCCCATCCGGGCTCAACCGTGGCGTCGAGTAAAAATCATTTCCCTCGACAAGGACCACGCCGTATTCGTTACCGGGCTCCGTAAAAATACTGACTATCGAATTGGCCGCCTCGGCGTCTGGGCGCGTGTGGTCCTCGCGAACACAGATAAGACGCCCGCGCGCGTGGTCCATGCAGGCATCTGCGTAACGCATTTCACCGGGCGCTGTCAGTGCTTCGGGCGCGTTCGGACCAGCCTGCCGGTAAAGTCGCTGATCGGAAAAGTTCGAAAAGTAAGCAATTCCCTGGCTGATAATGTTATCGCCGCCTCCATACTCGTGAACACGCGTGCGAGCATTGAAAGGCGGTGGATTCACATCGGTGCAAACGCCGTCCGCGTTTCGTCTGATAATGACATTACGGCCCGCTTCCTTTGGGCGCATCTCGAGCCAGTAAATGTCGTCACCTTCAAACAAAGGCTGACTAAGGCCCACTGATCCTTCCACGATCAGATCTGAGGTGATCGGGGATTTCCAGGAGCCATACGGCGCAATCTTTGGTGTTAACAAGGTCCGATCCTCGATTCATTAATCTCCGAACGTCGGTAGTTGTCCCCTTTGTGTGACGCCGAAAAACTTTTGTCACAACCTCGCAAGGGCTTTACAAGCTTGCTGCAACCTACCTCCGGTCGTTGGCAGTTAGTATCTGCCCGTCGTTAATTCTCCATGGGAGAACTGAGATAAAGGCAAGGGCGCTGGTCTTGGGGGAGGTCAGCGCCCTCTCTTTTTGTCTGCACGCCATCTTACCAATTCAAAGAACAGTCAGCCACCAAGAGGCACAAAAGGCACAAAAAAAACTCCTTCTATTTTGTTTTGTGCCTTTTGTGCCTCTGGTGGCTAAACTTTTTGCGCCTCTTTGTGGCACAATTCCGCGCATCAATCTCGAGAGAGGTGGCCCACCGATGTTCGTCCGAAAATCCAGCCTGATCGTCTTTTGTCTTATTACGTCTTTCATTCTCGCCGGCTTTCCTTTAACAACTTCGCACGCTGACACGTTCAGGCCCGTCGTTCGGGGCAAACGTGGCGTTGTAGCGGGTGGCCAGCCGCTGTCGGTCGAGGCCGGACTACGCATACTCCAGCGCGGCGGTAATGCCGTCGATGCGGGTGTGGCGACGATTCTCGCGGCCTCGGTGATTGAGTTTTCACACTTCTCGTTTGGCGGCGAGGTCCCGATTCTGATCAAGCTCAAGGGCCAGAAAGTCGTGGTGATTGAAGGTATGGGCCAGGCGCCGATGAAAGCCACGCGCGAGTTCTTCGTCAACCGCGCGTCGTCCGACGCAATGCCAGGCTCGACCGCGAAAAAGACTGGACTGATCCCGCCGACTGGACCACTCTCAGCCACTGTACCCGCAGTTCTCGACGCTTGCGTCACGGCCCTCGACCAGTTCGGCACGAAAACTCTTGCGGAAGTCATGGAACCTGCAATTCAACTCGCCGACGGCTTCCCGATCGATGAGTTGAGAGTGCAGTACATCAAGACACGCGCGCCGATCTTCGCCCAGTGGGAGCCCGCGAAACGCGTTTTCCTGCCCGGCGGAGAAATCCCGAAAGTCGGCGATATCTTCGTGCAGGCCGATCTGGCGCGGACGCTGCGTGAGATCGTTCGAGCCGAGCGTCTCGCGTCGAGAGGCACGCGCAACAACCGCCACGCCGGGCTGATGGCGGCGCGCGACTATTTCTATCGCGGCCCAATCGCACGTCGCATCGGCGATTACATGCAGGCGAATGGCGGACTGATCGCGGCGGACGACTTTGCAAAGTTCGCCGCGAAGGTGGGCCAGCCGGTAGAGACTGAGTATCGCGGTTATCAGGTCTTCAAAGCCGGCTTCTGGACGCAAGGCCCCGCGCTGATCGAAACACTCAACATGCTCGAGGGTTTCGATTTGAAAAAGATGGGACATAACTCGCCGGCTTATATCCACACGCTTGCCGAAGCGCTCAAGCTCGCCCTCGCCGATCGAGATCGTTATTACGGCGATCCGAATTTCGTGAAGATCCCGACGACTGAGCTACTGTCGAAAGAGTATGCCGCGTTGCGACGTCCTCTGATCGATGAGCGCCACGCGTCTCTTGCCCAGCAACCAGGCGATCCGACGAACATGAAGGCCGTGCTTGCCAGTGCGGTACAGACAGTGGGGCGTGCGTCCGCTTTGCCGGAGATCGAGCGCGCCAACGACACCACGTGCGTCAATGTCGTCGATAAAGACGGCAACATGTTTAGCGCCACACCGAGCGGCGCGTGGCTACCCGCGGTCGTCGCAGGCGATACGGGCGTATTGATGGGCCAACGCTTGCAGTCGTCACTTACAGATGCAAACAGTCCGAACGTCGTCGCGCCGGGTAAGCGGCCGAGGATTACGTTGACGCCGACACTCGTGCTCAAAGGCGGCGAGCCGTTCATGGTGCTCAGTACGCCGGGCGGCGACAACCAGGACCAGGCGCTGCTGCAAGTTTTGCTGAACATCGTCGAGTTTGGCATGAACCCGCAGGAAGCTGTCGAAGCGCCGCGCTTTGATACTCAACACTACGTCAGCTCGTTTGACGATCATGAATTTCTGCCGGGCTCGCTTAACGTCGAGTCGCGTGTAGGTCTGAAAACGATCCAGGAGCTTTCGCAGAAGGGACACAAGGTCAAAGTTCAGGGCGAGTGGGGCACGCTCTCCTCGCCGACGGTAATCACCTACGATCCGAAAACTGGCGTAGCGGCAGCAGGCGCTGATCCCAGGCGCAGTCGTTACGCTGTGGCATGGTAAAAAATCTCAACGAAGGAGTTTTCCCCCATGAATATCCTTTCGAGAAAGAACACAACACTCGCGGTCGTCACTTTACTTCTTGTTTTCGCAACGCACGGCTCAGCCGCTGCTCCGGTACTTCCAAATCCGATACTCTATTTCCTCGGCGCGGAGTATGCTCAAATCAATGGCAAACAAATCACGCGTTACCGGTTCGATGTGTTGAACAGGGATGAGTATCCAAATGATATGTTTGCCCAGTCGCCTGATCTTCCACCTTGCGGCGCCAACGCAAAGGCGGCGCGCACGTGGGTCGACATTTACGATCAGAGTGGAAAGCGATTGAATGGGTTTTGTGCGCTCGGCAAGTCAGCGGACCTGAATGGCATCTGGTTCGCGCTCGAGACTGACGTCGTTCCGCCGAGCTATGTCTATATCGAGCTCAACGATCGCAAGACGAACACGAAGTACAAGTCGAATCTGTCTGACACAACGTTTTAATCAAAATCAAAACGGGAGAACAATCATGGGAGTTCAGGAAGGTCAACGCTTCGTAGATTTCAATCTCAAGAACCAGGACGGCGAGACCGTCAGGCTTAATGATTTCAAAGGCAAGTGGCTCGTCGTTTACGTCTATCCGAAGGATGACACGCCGGGCTGTACGATCCAGGGAAAATCGTTTACGGCGACAAAGCAGGAGTTTGATGATGCGAACATCGCTGTTGTCGGTGTGAGTGAAGACGATGTTGATTCACACAAGAGTTTTTGCAACAAGTTTAGTTTCACGATCGATCTGCTTGCGGATCCGAATCATGAGTTGTTGCAGGCTGCGGGTGTGGGACAGAGTGATTACAAGGGAACGATGTACTGGAACCGCACCAGCTTCGTGATCGATCCCGAGGGGAATTTGCGGAAGACATATTTGAAGGTGAACCCCGAGGGCCACGAACGCGTACTGCTCGATGATATTAAGGCTATGCAGTAAGTCTTAGACAGGATTGAAGCTCTTGCAAAACTCCTTAATGGGGGAGCTTTTTGAAAAAGAAAAGACATGGCGATGAACTGCTGACTGTTAAGATAACGTTGCCAAACGACCAAAACAGGCAGAGGAGATCACCATGTCCTTC
>DASYFE010000041.1:0-30612 GCA_036498585.1 Pyrinomonadaceae bacterium
CCACGGAGGGCCACCCCTACAGTTGTAGTCCGCCGTATTCAGACCGATTAGTGTTCAAGCTGACTTCACCGCTGTCAGTTTGCTCGCCCTAAGTCTCACAAAAAGTCACGAAACCCTCACAAACCACGTGGCACGAGGCTAGCACTAGGACCGTGCTCGCATTTTTCGGAGCACTGTTCTTTTTGTTTGATCTCAGCCCTGGAGAAGCTTAATGTCTCGCCCCCAAGCCCTGAAACGTTTTATGACTGTCGCTGTGCTCGTCTCACTGTGCACAGCAACGTTCGTCTCAACCAACACACGAGCAGCGCACAAACCCTTGACGACCACTGCAAACACCAAGATCTCCCCTGACTTGCAGAAACTTATCCTGTCAGGAAACGGTGACGCGCGCGTGAAAGTGATCGTGCAGTCAAAGCCCAGCTCGCCAAACCTGCTCGGTGGACTACTGAATACGGTCGGCGGACTACTCGTCAGTATTCTCTCAAACCTGAACATCAGGATCGTCGAAGTTGAAGCCAACTCCGTCGAGGTTCTCGCATCCGATCCGGACGTCTCTTACATCTCGCTCGACGCAGCAGTCACCAGCTCAGGTCACGTCACGAACACAACAGGAACCCAGCAGGTCCGTGCTCAGAAATCATTGCTCGGTCTGAACAGCACTCTCGACGGCTCCGGTATCACGATCGCCGTGCTCGATTCAGGCATCGACAGCAAACACAAGTCATTCGCAACCAGCGGCAAGATCAAATTCAGCAAAGACTTCACTGGGGAAAACCGCACTGACGATCCGTGGGGCCACGGAACACACGTCGCATCAATCGCAGCAGGCGATGGCGCGCCGACCAACGGTGCTTACGAAGGCGTCGCACCGGCCGCGACCCTCGTCAATCTTCGCGTCCTGAATTCGCAGGGCGTAGGGCGGGTGTCCGGCGTGCTGGCCGCACTCGACTGGCTGATCGCTAACAAGAGCAACTACGGCGTCAAGGTCGTGAACATGAGTCTCGGCACTCCCGCGATCAACTCCTACGAAGACGATCCGATCTGCAACGCCGTGCGCAAGCTGGTCGATGCAGGCGTGGTTGTCGTCGCAGCCGCTGGAAACAACGGCAAAGACGCCAACGGAACGGAAATTTACGGCGCGATTCACAGCCCCGGTAACTCGCCTGCGGTGATCACGGTCGGCGCCAGCAACAGCTTCGGCACCGATCCGCGTAACGACGACGCGGTGACGAGCTACAGCTCGCGTGGTCCAACACGCAGTTTTTCAGTCGACTCGTACGGCCTGGTTCACTACGACAACATCATCAAACCCGATCTCGTTGCGCCGGGTAACAAGATCATCGCTGCCGAAGCAGCCGGAAATGGTCTGCTGAAGCAGTATCCCGAGCTCGAAACTAACAAATACTCGACGACTAACATGAAACTCATGTACCTCAGCGGTACATCGATGTCCGCGCCGATGGTCTCGGGCGCCGCCGCTCTCTTGCTGGAAGCAAACTCCAGTCTCACTCCCAACCTCGTCAAGATGCTCCTGATGTACACCGCTCAGCCACTGGCCGGCTTCAACACCCTCGAACAGGGCGCCGGACAGCTCAATGTTGCCGGTGCGGTGACACTCGCTAGGATCGTTCGCACTGATCTTCTAGGCCTCCTGAAACCTACTTTCGGATCTGCGCTACTAACCCAGTCTGCTCCTGCCCCGCAAACCACAGTCTCCGGTGTCACCTTTCCATGGACCCAGGGACTCGTGCTTAAGCACACCACGATCACCGGCAAGGATCTGATCAATAAGTATCAGGTCAGCTACGGACAAGGTTACTTGCTCGGTGACGGTGTTAACGACGGACTCACGACCCAGAGCTTGAACTACAACATGTGGCTCAAGTCTGTGACGCTCGGAACGTACCTGATGAAGAGCGACGGCTCGACAATGTTTAGCGGGTCGTACCTCCTGAGCAATGTGCTACTGCTCGGTAACGGCTATGCGATCGGTGATGGCTACGCGATCGGCGACGGTTACGCGATCGGTGATGGCTATGCGATCGGTGACGGTTATGCGATCGGCGATGGTTACGCGATTGGCGACTGCTCACTCGGCGACAATGGACCGGGCATGAAGTAAACCTGCTTTTCTCTGTGCAACCTCTGTGTCCTCTGTGTCTCTGTGGTGGTTTGCTAAGACATCATTTAACCACAGAGACACAGAGGACACAGAGGTTGCACAGAGAAGCAGCCCAGATCAGGACATGAACAGTCAAAGACAAAACTCAGTCGGCGTTTACATGTGGACCGTAGTGGCGGCCGGCATCGCCAGTTGCCTCTACGCCGCGTATACGCTGCCGCACGAAAATCTCGACGTTTATTTCCTTCTGTTGCTGCTGACCACAGCGGTCATCGGTTCGCGCATCGCGATTCGGATTCCACAAATCAACGTCAACATCACGGTCGATGACACTTTCGTGTTCATCGCTCTCCTGCATTACGGCGTTGAAGCTGCGATTCTAACTGGCGCCCTCGCGGGTATCTGTGCGGCGTTGCGGATCAGTCGCAAGGCCAGAACAGTCGCTTACGGCAGCGCCGCGTTGGCAACTTCCGTGTTCATCACGGGAACCGTTCTCAAGCTTGCTTTCGGATCTACGACCGGGCTCCTCGCACACGGAGCTTCAGTCGGTATCATCGCGCTGTGCGTGATGGGCCTTGTCCAATACGTGGTCCATACCGGTCTCGGAGCTGTTGTCACTGCGCTCAAAGCCAACGAGTCGATCTGGCGCATGTGGAGCCGCAACTTCCTCTGGATATCGATCAGCTACTTCGCGGGCGCGGCGGGCGCTGGATTTATCGTGAGTAGTCTCGGGAGCACACGCTTCTGGGCATTTCTGATCTGCATCCCAATCGTCATCATCATCTACTTCAGCTACGACCGTTATATGCGCGAAGTTAAGGCTTCCGTTCGTCACGCCGAAGAAGCCGAGCGCGCCCGTGCGGAGATCGAACATCAGCGCGCGGAACAGGCCGAGAAACACGTTCATGAGTTGAACAACTACATCGCGGAACAGGAACGCATCAGTCGCGTGCTTGAAGAGACAAAGGAACACTTCCGCCATGCGGCATTTCACGATTCACTGACGGGATTGCCCAACCGCGCAATGTTTACTGAGTTGCTCAAAGCCGAGATCGAAAGCTCGAGCCGCCGCAACGATCACATGTTCGCAGTCCTCTTCCTCGATCTGGATCGTTTCAAAAACATCAACGACAGTTTGGGACACACGCATGGCGACCTGCTGCTCGTCGCGTTTGCCGAGCGACTCGAACGAACCCTGCGTCCTGTCGACACGCTCGCGCGCTTCGGTGGCGATGAGTTTGCGATCCTTTTGAGTGGAATGACTGACGCGACAGACGCAGTGCGAGTCGCTCAACGAATTCAGGACGAGCTCAGTCAGCCGTTCGTGCTCGATAAAAACTCGGCGTTCGCGACGGCGAGTATCGGCATCGCGTTCAGCTCGAGTGGCTACGATAGGGCTGACGACATTCTGCGCGACGCAGACATCGCGATGTATCGCGCGAAGGAAAACGGCAAGGCGCGTTACGAGGTGTTCGATCACGGCATGCACGCGCGCGCGGTCTCGCGGCTCCAGCTCGAGAGCGATCTGCGCCAGGCGATCGAGAACAAGGAATTCTGTGTTTATTACCAGCCGATCGTTTCACTTCCGACTGGACGTCTCGCGGGTTTCGAAGCGCTCGTGCGCTGGAACCATCCGCGTCGTGGTTTAGTTTCGCCGGCCGATTTCATTCCCGTCGCCGAGGAGACCGGCTTGATCGTGCCGATAGGCCAGTGGGTGTTGAATGAAGCTTGCGCGCACGTGCGCCAGTGGCAGATCGAATCGCCGAGCCATCGTTCGTTGAGCTTGAGCGTGAATCTTTCAGCGCGCCAAGTCGCTCAGCCGGATCTGCTGGATCGAATCAAAGAAGCACTCGCAGCAAGCAAGCTGAACCCGCACTGCCTCAAGCTCGAAATCACGGAAAGCGTCGTGATGGAAAACGCGGAGGCGGCGGCATTGATGTTCAAGCAACTGCGTTCGCTTGGCGTGCAGTTGAGCATCGACGACTTCGGCACCGGCTATTCGTCGCTCAGTTACCTGCACCGTTTCCCGCTCAATTACCTGAAGATCGATCGCTCGTTTGTGATGCGTCTGACGACCGACAACGACAACGCCATCGTGCGCACGATCTCGACGCTCGCCCACAACCTCGGCATGGAAGTGATTGCAGAAGGAATTGAGACTGAAGAGCAACTCCAGCAGTTGAAGATGCTGGGCTGTGAATATGGCCAGGGCTTCCTATTCTCGCGCCCTGTCGACAACGCCGCCGTCCAACACCTCCTCACCCAGGACTCCCATCGCGATCTCCAACCCGACCTGAATTTAGCCACAGATAACGCGGATTTTTTACTGATTAGCGCCGATCTGCTACAGTGAGGGCATGAGATTTAAGCTGATTTTTGCCCTTCTATTAACAGTACTATTTCTTCCATCTCTTGCGCGCGCGCAGGCCCAGAATCCGACCGCAGACGTGGTCATGGTGCTGCCGTTTGAAAACACTTCAAAACCGTTCCGTCCTGAGTACAACTGGGTCGGCGAGAGTTTTGCCGACGCTCTTGCCGAGCTGCTCAACAAGCCCGGTCTGGTCGTTGTTTCCAGCGATGAGCGCGAGCTCGCGTACCAGCAGCTCCGCTTGCCCGAGACGGTGATTCCTTCGCGCGCCACGGCCATCAAGCTCGCACGCCAGGCAAAGGCAAGCATAATCGTCATCGGCAGTTATACAGTCACGCCTGCTCCTCAGAACGGGGCGGAAAACAGTGAGAAATCGCCTTCTTCGGCTGGTTACGTGCAGGTGACGGCGCGTGTGATCAAGGTCAACGAAGGCCGCAACTTCGGTGAAGTAAAAGACGGCGGCTGGGTCACGCGACAGTTTGACCGCGGCGACGCACTGACCGCGCTCCAGGAGATTCACGGCTGGCTCGCGTACCAGATTCTTTATCAACGCGACAAGGCGCTTCCTTACTCGCAAAACCAGCTCGTACAGGAAGCGACGAAGATTCCGCAGAAGGCGTTCGAGGCTTACGTCAAGGCAGTGCAGTTGCCGCTGCGTAGCGACGTGCGTGCGAATTACTTGAAGAACGCTCTGCGTTTCTACGCTGAGTCGCTCGGTGGCGCAGTCTATCCGCAAGCTGCTTTCGAGCTGGGCCGCGGTTACATGGACCTCGGCAACTGGAAAGACGCGACCGAGTATTTTTCAAAGCTCCAGAAGAAAGAACCGCACTACGCTGAAGCTGCTTTCTACGCCAGTCTCGGCTACACGAAGCTCGGTGATTACGGACGTGCGCTCGCCACAGTCGTGCCGCTTTCGAGTGATTTGCCGCTGATTGCTGTTTACAACAACGCCGGCGCGGTTGCAGTTCAGGCCGCACGAGAGAACAAGAACGGTGAGGAGCGCACGCGCCTGCTGAACCAGGGAATGGACTTCCTCAGTCAGGCTTCGAAGTCAGCGCCGGCAGACCAGATGGTCAACTTTAATTACGGCTATGGATTGTTTCTCGCAGGCAAATATAAGGAAGCAGCCGATCACTTTCGTCCGGTAATCACCGCCGACCAGCAGGACGGCCAGGCCTATTTCCTCTTCTCCAAATCGCTCGCGAAACTCGGCAACGCAGAGGCTGCCGCTGCCGCCGACGATATGGCGCGTCGCTATCTCCGCACCGCATACGGGAAGTGGGAAACTGAATGGCAGAAATCGGGAGCCACGAGCAGCGTTAACCTGCGCATGCGCGACGTGCTGAATCGCGAAGAAGTGTTTGGGCTGGACCGTGAAAAGAACATCACTGCCGCGATGGGTTCGCCGAGCTCTGCGACGCAGGATCTGCTCGTGAAAGCTCGCGATCTCTACCAGGCCGGACGCGACGAGGAAGCATTGCCCGAGTTGCATCGCGTAGTGATGATCGAGCCGACAAACGCGGAAGCGTATTTACTCAGCGGTCGCATCAATCTTCGTCGCAGCGATCAGGAAGCAGCGATCGCGGCGTTGAAGACTGCGATCTTCTGGGACCCCAAACTCATCGACGCACACATTCTCTTAGGCAAGATTTTTCTGGAACGAGGCGACCGCGGCGAAGCGCGCAAGTTTGCGCTGAGCGCGATGGCGATCGATCCGAACAACCAGGAAGCAATCGCACTGCAACGCCAGGTCACGATGGGTAACTGAGCAACTTTTGGCACGGCGCGTGCTCAAAGGGAACGCGGCACGACACGGAAACGAAATTAGCCGATGTCCCCCGCCGCCAACATTCCCTGAGCGCCGCCTGCCGCTGCGCCAGCTAACCTTCCGAGCGTTCCTTCAGTGCTTCCCCCCGAAACGTGGACCTGGTCAGAAATGACCGGGTCTTCCCGCTTTTAAATACAGCCACAAAAAGGCGCAGAAAGCACAAAAGAAGATTTAGCTCAGTTGTATTCCGACTTTTGTGCTATCTGTGCCTTTTTGTGGCTAGTCTTTCTTTGACGGAAATTGTCACTTTGACAGTGACGGTTTCTGTCTTTTTGCGTCAATATTAGGCTAATTGACGTAATGGATTTAGGATGTTTCGGTCAGTCAGAAAAAATTTTTGCAGCGGATGAAGCAGATCGATATTAGGAAGTATGAGTGGGGCGCGGCAGCGGCCAGCGCACTACTCCTTATCCTCTCGTTTCCAAACTTCGAGTATTACCAGCTCGCGTGGATCGGTCTCGTTCCGCTGCTCGTGGTGATCGGGCGACGCCCTGCACCGTTGCGCGCGTTCATACTGGGCTGGACCGTCGGGTCAGTCTTCTTCTACTTCACCTGTTACTGGCTGACGTATTCGATGATCCACTACGGCCGGCTGCCGGCCTCGCTGGCTTATTTATTACTCATCCCCGGCGCGCTCGTCATCGGCGTCTTTCATGGTCTCTTCGCAGCGCTGATCGCACTCGTGATTCGGAAATGGGGACGCATGACAATCCTGCTGGCGCCCATATTCTGGATCACATTCGAATGGGTTCGACTGGTCGTCACGGGCCAACTCTGGAACGCGCTCGGTTACTCGCAGGCTTACCACAGTCAAATCATCGCACCAGCCACATGGGGCGGCGTCTACGCGGTCAGCTTTCTGCTCGTCGCGATCAATTCCGCCGTCGCACTACTGATCATCCACCGGACAGCATTGTCGATCGCCCTCGCGCTGCTGACCATGTTCGGTGTCGCTGCCGTGATTCGTGGCTCCCTGCCCCCTTTTCTTGACCATCCCCTGATATTCCCGGAGCGCATGGTGAAGATCGTCGCTGTTCAGCCAAACGTGCCGATGAACCCGGTCAAGAGTACAGAAGAAACCACTGCGCTCATCGAGCGACACGTAGCGCTGAGCACACAAGGACTCGCAACACCGAGCGATGCTGAAGGACCACGCCTCGTGATCTGGCCCGAGTCGCCGATGAACTTCACTTACAGTTCCAACAAAACATTTCAGGAGTTCGTCGCTGGCTTCACTAAACAAAATCGCACGTCGCTGCTCTTCAACTCGCTCGAGCCCGCGCCGAACGATGGCTCATACAATTCCGCGCTGCTCGTAAATGAAGAGGGCCGCCTGATCTCGCAGTATGATAAGATTCGCCTAATGCCGTTTGGCGAATATGTGCCGCTCCCGCAATGGTTACCGGGAGCGTCTTTGATAAGTGGAATCGTCGGTGAGTTCACTCCGGGCAGCAACTACACGTTGATGCCGTTCGGAGATCACAAGGTTGGCGTCTTCATCTGTATCGAGTCGGCGTATCCGTGGATCGCGCGGCGGCTCGCTCATGATGGAGCAGACGTGCTGATCAATATATCGAACGACGGATACCTCGGACCGACAGCCGTGATGCGACAACATCTCGCGAACGTGATCTTTCGCGCGGTGGAAAACGGGCGACCGGTGTTTCGTGTGACGAACAGTGGCTTGTCGGCGGAGATAACCGCAGAGGGCCATGTCTACGGTCTGACTGAGCCGTTCCAGCCGGATGTTCGTGTTTGGACGAATAACCCGGGAGATAGGCGAGACACTTTTTACACGCGGCACGGCGATTTGTTCGTGTACGTTTGCGCAGTGATTTCAGCGATTATTTTTGTGGGAGCAGTCGTAGACAGGACAAGATTTAGCAGGATTAACATGTGCATCTTGAAAGATCTTGTAAATCCTGTCTAACACGTGATGACTAATATGGACGTTTTATCAATTCAAGAGCTACGCACTAACTTCGACACTCTCCGCGCACGTGTGGACCAGCTCGGGAGGTTTCTTTGATGTCCCTGCAAGTCGCGAGGAGTTGAACCGCATCGAAGCCCAGGCCTCGTCGCCCGACTTCTGGAGCGATCAGGAGGCCGCACAGAAACTTCTGCAGGATCGTAGTCGACTTGAAAAGAAGATTGAGCGTCAGGAAGACTTCGAATCGCAGATCGCCGACGCTGAAGTGCTCTTTGAGTTTGCCGAAGAAGACGAGTCGTCAATCAAAGAGCTGCAATCACTGCTCGAACGACTTGAGCATGACTTAGGCCAGGCCGAAACAGAAATGCTGCTCGCCGGCGACAACGATCGCCGCAACGCTATTTGCACGATTCATCCGGGCGCGGGCGGCACCGAGTCGCAGGACTGGGCCGAGATGCTGCTGCGCATGTATCTCAAGTGGGCCGAGCAACGCGGCTTCAAAGCTGAAGTGCTCGAGTATCAACCAGGCGAGGAAGCGGGACTGAAGAGCGTTACATTCAGAGTCGAAGGTGAGTACGCCTACGGCCTGCTGGCCGCCGAAGCCGGCGTTCACCGCCTTGTCCGCATCTCGCCATTTGATCAGGCGGCGAGGCGACATACGTCATTCGCATCTCTGTTTGTTTATCCGGAGATCGACGAGGACATCGAAGTAGAGATCAACGACAAAGATTTGCGTGTCGATACTTATCGGGCCACGGGCGCGGGCGGACAACATATCAACACTACCGATTCAGCGGTTCGTATTACTCACATGCCGACCGGGATCGTCGTATCCTGTCAAAACCAACGTTCACAACACCAAAATCGAGCCGTCGCCATGCAGGTGCTGCGCTCACGTCTTTATGAACTCGAGTTGGAACGACGACGCGCCGAAACCGCCGAGCTCGAAGCCAACAAGGCCGATATTTCATTCGGGTCCCAGATCAGAAGTTATGTGCTGGCGCCCTATCAGCTCGTAAAAGACACTCGCACTAAGCTGGAACGAGGCAACGTCGAGGCAGTGCTCGGCGGCGACATCGACGACTTCATCAAAGCCTACCTGCTGGCTCGCAAGGCGGCGTAGGCATCGCAGTTCGTGTTGGAGAGTTTTTAAATGGCTGCACACATCGAAGAAAAGCCGCGCGTGATTCTTCCGCGCGCTGGTCGTGGCAATGAGATCCTCGCGATTCTCTTCATCGCGTTTGGATTACTGCTGGCGCTCTGTCTCATCTCGGCCGCGTTCTATCCGAACGATCCGTCGTGGAACTCCGCGGGCGGAACCGAGACGCACAACTGGGCCGGCGCAATCGGCGCGAACGTTGCCGCTACAGGTTTTCAGCTTATCGGTCTCGCCGCTTTCCTGTTGCCGCTGCTTTTATTTTTAGCTGCGTGGCGACGGTTTCACTCGCCGACCATTCATCGACCATGGATGCGAATCCTCGGTGTCTTAGTCCTCGTTATTTCAGCGTCGGCGTTATTGTCGATCTCGCATCTGCGTCCGTTGTTTGATTCGAGTGTGCAACCGGGTGGACTGCTGGGTGCAGTCGTGGCCCAGGGACTCGCGAGTGGACTCAGTACTGTTGGAGCCACCGTGTTGCTCGTCGCGATCGCAGCGACGGGATTGTTGCTCGCGACGAATTTCTCGTTTGTGCGACTTTACGAGATCCTCGCGAATGCGATCGGTTCGCGTTTCGCTTTTGTCGGAAAGCTGCCGGAGCGTTTCCGTGCGTGGCGTGTGATGCGTGCTGAGCAGGCGCGAGTGAAGAAAGAAACCAAGGCGGCGATTAAGGCTGAACGCGAAGCGGCGAAGAATGTGCTAAAGCAGACTGTGAATTTGACTGCCGCGGAGCGCGTTGCCGATTTCATGAAGGAGCCGATCAAGCCTGTTGTTGAGCAGCCGCCTGTGATTCGCATTGAAGCAAAATCCACAGCGATTGAGCCACCGGCAACCGCAGTCGCGGCAAGTGCCGGTGCAGGTGTTGGTGTCGCGTCTCCCATCGTTACTGAAAGATCAAGAAGACGATCGATCGTTCCCGACATCACTGACGAGGAAGACGACGCGGAAGAGATGGTCAAGGGCGCTTCCGTGTTGCGCGTCAAAGCCGAAGCGCCTGCGACCGCGAAACTGCCGTTCGACTCGTCACGCCGTGTTAACTACAGCGATTACGGTTTGCCGACGCTCGATTTTCTCAACGAAGCGCCGCCACACAGCGAGCAAGCTGATGCAGAACTTTTGAGCCTGGCGACAAGGCTAGCCGAGAAGTGCAAAGAGTTCAATGTCACCGGCCAGATCAAACATATCTGTCCGGGTCCAGTAGTTACGACTTACGAATTCAAGCCCGATCCGGGCGTGAAGTATTCGCGCGTCGTGTCGCTTGTCGACGATCTGTGTCTAGCGTTGAAAGCGGAGTCGATTCGTATCGATCGCATGCCGGGTAAACCGCACGTCGGTATCGAAGTGCCGAACCCGCGTCGAGAAACAATCTTTTTGCGCGAAGTGATCGAGTCGCGTGCGTTTCAGGAGTCGGGATCGAAACTCACGATCGCGCTCGGCAAAACGATCGACGGTTTGAACTACGTCGCGGATCTCGCAAAGATGCCGCACTTGCTCATCGCTGGTACGACAGGCTCGGGTAAGTCAGTCGGCGTGAACGCGTTGATCGTCTCGATTCTCTATCGCGCGCGGCCGGATGAAGTGAAGTTCATCCTGATCGATCCGAAGCGACTCGAGCTCGGACTTTACGAAGACATTCCTCATCTCGCTACACCGATCATCGTCGATCCAAAACTCGCCTCGCGCTCGCTCAAGTGGGCAGTCGCCGAGATGGAGCGAAGATATCGCGACCTCGCTGGTTGGGGCGTGCGCAATATCGACGGCTACAACACCGAGATCATGCGTCGCAACCTCATCAAGGAATACGACGACAAAGGCGAGCCGTGGAAGCCGCTGCCGTACATCGTCATCATCATCGACGAGCTCGCCGACCTGATGATGACTTCGGGCCGTGAAGTTGAAGAATCGATCACACGCCTCGCGCAGATGGCGCGCGCGGTCGGTATTCACCTCGTGCTCGCGACGCAGAGGCCGTCAGTCGATGTGATCACAGGATTGATCAAAGCAAACTTCCCGTCGCGTATTTCGTTCCGCGTGTCGTCGAAAATCGACTCACGCACGATCATCGACACGAACGGCGCAGAGCAACTACTCGGACGCGGCGACATGCTATTCCTGCCGCCGGGAACTTCGCGTCTGATTCGTGTTCACGGCGCGTACATCGACGAGACTGAGATCGGTAAGATCGTCGCGCATATCAAGGCGCAGGGCCCGCCATCGTACGACGAGAGCATCACACAATCTGAAGAAGACGCGCTCGGGCTCGAGAACGCTTCAGGCGAACACGACGAGTTGTTTGAAGAAGCTCTGCGGATCTGTGTGGAGATGAAGCGCGCCTCGACGTCAGTGTTGCAGCGTCGTTTACGCATCGGCTACGGCCGCGCGGCGGCAATTCTCGACATGATGGAGCGTGAAGGCTTGATTGGACAGGCGGACGGCTCGCGTCCTCGTCCGGTCCTGGGCCGCGCTTACGAAATGGTCGCCGACTGGGACGAGATGAATACAACTGAGGTTTAGCCAGAAAATCATCCTGTAAATCTTGCAAATCCTGTAATCCTATCTAACGACTGTGCCCGATCTACACGAACTCCACCGGCACGCTCGCACGATATTTGATCACGCCCTCACCTCAGTCGACCCTCGCCCGAAAGTTAAAGAGGCGCTCTCCCAACTCAAAATCTCCTCCCCCATCTACTCGATCGCGATCGGTAAAGCCGCAACCTCAATGGCTCTCGGTCTCGACGACGCGCTCGGGAACAAGCTATCCGCAGGCGTCATCGTCTCAACATCACTCCACCAATCAGCACGCTGGCAAAGCTTCATCGGCGGTCATCCACTCCCCAACGAAGCAAGCATCACTGCAGCACGCGCAGCTTTCGAGTTACTCGATCGCGCCAACAACGAACAAGGAACCGTGCTCTTCCTGATCTCGGGCGGCGGCTCCGCAATGATCGAGTGGCCCATCAGCGACGACGTCTCACTCGACGATCTTCGTTCGGCAAACCAAACTCTTGTCTCCTGCGGGGCAAGCATCTCGGAAATTAATTCCGTGCGCCGCGCCTTCTCGGCAGTCAAAGGCGGCGGACTCGCACGACGCGCCCCGCACGCACAGATGTTCACGTTAATCGTCTCTGACACCAATCCCGGCGATGAAGCGAGCGTCGCCTCTGGCCCAACCCTCAACCCACCCGCAGACGCACCGAACGCGCTCGAAGTTGTCGAGCACTATCATCTCGAGACAGTGTTGCCGGAATCGATCATGAAAGCCGTTCACGGCGCACAACGTTCACCAGCTATCACCGGTTCTCATATCGTTCTCCTCGATAATCGATCCGCAATCGATGCTGCCGCTAACAAAGCACGCGAACTCGGCTACACGAGCGCCATACTGGACCACATCCGTGAACAACCAATAGAGGAAGGCTGCGAATTACTTCTTCAAGATGCGCGAGACGGCTGCGCAATCTCAGGCGGCGAGTTCTCCTGTCCCGTCCGAGGCGACGGGCGCGGCGGCCGAAACCTCGAAACCGCACTCCGCTGCGCCATCAATCTCAAAGATCAAAACTCACACCTCGTCATCCTTTGCGCCGGCACGGACGGCATCGACGGCAACAGCCCTGCCGCGGGCGCCCTCGCCGACGAAACGACCCTTCAACGCGCTCGAAACCTGAACCTCCCGCCTACACGGTATCTAGCACGCAGTGACTCCTACACCTTCTTCGAACAACTCAACGACCTCATCATCACCGGCCCTACCGGCACAAACGTCCGCGATCTCAGAATTCTTTTAAAATCCGTGTAGATCGCTTTTCAAAATCCGTCCAATCCGTGTTAGATTCGCACCGATGCAAGCCGTTTCGACACTGACATTTTCCGATCTAATCGAACGCCTCAACAGCCTGGCCAGTCCGCCAACGCTTGAACAGTTGAACGACTGGGTCTCGAATGTCGAGATTACCGATCTCGATCTCGAGCCTTACTGCGGTTTCAAGGAAGGCAATTACTGGCGCCATCGAGTTTGCCGGAATGCAGCCGTCGAGATGTTGGTGATCTGCTGGCGCCCAGGCCAGAAGACGCCGATTCACGATCACAATGGCTCGCACGGTGTCGTGAAAGTTCAAAAGGGCTTGATGTGGGAAACGATGTTTTCATACAAGGAAGACCAGGGTTTGTGTTACGACACGAGTCGCGAGTGTCCGACTGGCGCCGTCACGGGCGCCGATTTACCGGACATTCATCGACTGGGAAATCCCGATGATAGTGGACAGGACCTCATCACTATTCATATTTATGCGCCGCCGCTCGGTGTGTTGAAAACTTACAAGGTGGGTAGTTCGCAGGTAGACCTTTACACGCCCAATGATTTCCCGACTTGAGACGCGGCTGGCGCCGCTCGCCGCGTTGTTACTAGCGCTGGCGTGCGTCACCGCGTGCAAGGATAAAACTCCCAAGAGTCCAAGTGGTTCTGCCAGTGGCGAATTGACTGTCGCCGCAGCTTCAGATCTCACACCCGTATTCGAAGAGCTCGGACGCGAGTTCGAATCAGCGACCAAAACAAAAGTCGTCTTTGTGTTTGGCTCAACTGGAATGCTCACGCGCCAGATCGAGAATGGTGCGCCGTTTGATCTCTTCGCCGCCGCAAATGTGAGCTACATTGATGAGTTGGACCAGAAAGGGCTGATCATTCCGGATTCCAAAACGGTCTACGCGCGCGGCCGCATCACGTTGTGGACGGCGAACGAGAGTCCGGTGCGATTCCAGGGCATCGAGGACCTCGCGCGGCCCGAGATCCAGCGCATCGCGATCGCGAATCCGGATCACGCGCCTTATGGTCTCGCGGCGAAGCAGGCACTGCAAAGCGCGGGCGTCTGGGACCGCGTGCAACCGAAGCTTGTCTATGGTGACAACATTCGACAGACACTTCAGTATGCGCAAACGGGAAACGTTGAAGTCGCGATCGTTTCGTTGACGCTGAGTATAAACAGTAACGGACGCTGGACGCTGATCCCGGAAGACTTGCACCAGCCAATCGACCAGGGCCTCGCAATCATGAAGAGCACCAAAAACGAGCCAGCCGCACGCGCCTTCATCGACTTCCTCCGCTCGCCACAAGGCAAAGCCATCATGAAGAAGTACGGCTTCTAAGATAGTTTTCACGCAAAGGCGGGTCAAATGTTTTGGGCGCGCCTTTGCGGCCTTTGCGTCTTATCTTTGCGCCTTTGCGTTAAACTCTTTAATTGTGAGCTTGTGACCATCAGTAGTGACAGTAATGGTGCCGCTATTGCCCGTCGTCAGAACCCTGGCTCCGGTGGATTTCCAGCGCTCAACAACTTCTCGGTGCGGATGACCGAAGCGCGAGGTTTGTCCGACTGAGATGACTGCGACTGTTGGGTTGGTCGCAGCGACGAAAGCTTCCGTTGAAGAAGTCTTGCTGCCGTGATGCGGCACTTTGATCACGTCTGCGTGTAGTTGCTGTTGCGAGGCGAGAAGCGAACGCTCGGCAGCCTGTTCGATGTCGCCCGTAAGCAGTATCGAGCGCTCGCCGTACTGAATTCGCAGCACGATCGAATCGTTGTTCGTTGATTTCTCACCACCAGCAGGCGGCCATAAGACGTTTACTATCACGTCTCCGAACCGGATTACGTCGCCGGCTTCGATCGTTTCAGAGTGTGTGTTCGTATGGGTGAGTGTTTGTGAGAACTTCGCGAACTCCGGATCATCCACGGGGCGTCGCGCTATGAGAGCGCCTCTCACAGTGAAGTTTTTGAGAACGTCGTTAAGGCCGTCGATGTGATCGGCGTCGGCGTGCGTCGCCAGCACGTAGTCGATCTCACTCAAGCCTCGCCACCAGAGGTATTCCGACACGACAATCTCACCAATTCTGCGGGTTGAATCCATCGTGTTTCCGCCAGCGTCGACCAGCAACGTTGTTCCGTCAGGCATCGTTACGAGCGCGGAATCTCCTTGGCCCACGTCGAGAAAATCAATGCGCAGATCGTACTGCGTGCGGCGACTGCTGACTGGATGCAGGATGAGAATGGCAAGCAGGAGCAGTTGTGCACACGTGAGTGGAAGAACGTAACGGTGAAGTTTGCAACGACGTTCAGCTTGCAAGGCCATTGGGCGCCAGTGCATTAACGCGATGAGCAGAGCCAACAACGGTAAGTAATAAACAGCGTAGATTAGCGACGCAGAGCCTGAATACTCCGGCAGCCTGAATCCAGCCCAACCGGAATCCGAAAACGGATCCACGCTGTGCACCATCAGCCAGTTGATCGCATCTGCAAGCTTGAATAACGGAGCCTGCCCGATTAGTAGCGCCAGCAACGCAACCACAACCAGCACAGCCAGCAGGAGACTGACTATGATGTTTAGCACGAGCGATGCGAGCGAGATTCGGTGAAAGTAGACGATCATCAGCGGCAGCAGCATCAGTTGCACACTCACCGACACCACAACGGCGCCAAACGTGTAACGCAACACCGGCTGCACGTGATAACGCTCCAAACGTGACGCGAGTGGCGCTTTGAACAGGCAGTATTTGTGCGTTGTGCGCGCTATTTCCTGTGTCCACTTTTTCTCGCGCCAGAACAGCATCTCGCAAATGTATTTGAATCCACGCGAGCACACGGGCGGGTAGGGCCTATAGCGCGTTGGATACCACGCGCCGATTGCCGACATGTTCGACAGCATCGGCCACGCGATCACTACGATCGCCAGCACTGACAGAAACGTTAGTTGAAACGACGGATTGAAGATCTCTTTCGGACTATGAACCAGTAAGACCAGCGCTGCGCCGCCTAACGCATTGAGCGACCTCGATTGTCGAAAGAGAATCGTCGCCACGCCTGCAAACGTGAACATCAACGCGGCGCGCACCACGGACGCGTCAGCGCCGACCCCGAACGAGTACGCCCAGACAATTAGCGCGGGAAACACGAATTGCAGCAGCCTGCGTTTGGTCAGACGCTTAACGATCAGAAACACGACGGCGCCGATGAAGCTGATGTGCAAACCGCTGATTACAAGAACGTGGAACGTGCCGCCTTCGCGAAAGCGTTCGGAAGCGGCAGGCGAGAGGTTGTAGCGGTTGCCGAGCAATGTCGCGTCGAGGACGCCTGCAGTTTCGGGTTGGAAACGAGTGTCGATCTGCTGTTGCAGTCGTGTTCGCCAGTCATAGAGCCATGCGAGTGGTGGGAATACACGCGTGTCGTCGAGGCGTGTTATCGCGGCGGGACTCTTGATTACGCCAGTGGCGTCATAGCCATTGCGATCGAGAAATTCCGTGAGTGATGAAACGCCAGGGTTACGATAGTTGCCGGTGCGATCGAGTGTTGTTGTTACCTGAATGCGTGTGCCGTAACGGAGTTGTAAAGATCTGAATTCGTTTCCCGAGTCTCGGAGTGTTACAAGCAGAGATACGCGACCGGTCACGTTCTCGACGCGCAAGGAGAGATAAACACGATCGCGCGCAAATTCAGGCGGACCATCAAGCCAGCCGGTGAGCGTGAGCGGCTCGCCTTCTGATTGTTCGATGAGAGTTTTCAGCGGACGCGACTGGTCTACCCGTCGCTCCAGCTCGGCCAGCGTTGCGCCGGTGAAGAAAAATGCAGATAACAATGCCAGGACAGTTAGTCGAAAGCGCTGTTTGATGAAGAGAATCAGTGCAAGGACTGTAAACACTAAGCCTGCGATCAATGAGAATCTTAAAGAAGATGCGATGCAGATGCCGGCGGAGAATGCTACCGCAAGGTGAACGAGAGGATGGTGAGCGAACAAATTGCTGTGAGGACGCATTGTTGTGAGTCAGTTTTGACAGGATTTACAAGATTTTTCAAGATTTACAAATCCTGTCAATCTTGAAAAATCATGTAAATCCTATCTAACTATACTGTAAGTCGCACGACTGTTTCCACATGATGAGTCTGTGGGAAAAGATCAAAACCGCGGATTGAATTGATCGTGTAGCCGCCGGCAACGAGCTTCCTCAAGTCACGCGCAAGTGTCGCAGGGTCGCAGGACACGTAAGAAATCTGCGGTGGATGAAGATTCAAAATCCCCTTAATCACGGCTGACTCAGCGCCTGCTCGCGGCGGATCGAGCAGAACAAAGCTCACATCACGCACCGGGCCGCTTCTGAACCATTCAGTGACACCGGATGTAATCACGCGCGCGTTCGTACCTTGTAGATTTCGACGCGCAAAACGCACCGCAGCCGGATTCGCTTCAACCGCCGTCACTCGCTGAAACTGCCTCGATAACGGCAACGTGAACAGCCCGACGCCGCTATAAAGATCGAGCGCGCTCTCACCTGACGCGTCGCCTACCGCGAACTCAATCAACGGTCCAAGCAGCGACGGATTGATCTGAAAGAAACCTTCTGCGCTGTAACGATAAACCTCGCGGCGAATACTTAAGCTCAATTCACGCGTCTCGAAATTCGCAAAGGCCGGCGCGAACGACACACCCTCCTCACCCGAAACGACATCAAGGTGTTTCAGCTCGGGTGGAAACCGGGACCACTCAGTCGCCCGCACCTCTTCGAGCTTTGCCTGCAACTCCGGACGGAGAACCGCGCAGTCAACTACGTCACAAACACGCCGCGAGCCGCGCTCGTAATAACCGATCGCGTGCTCTTCCTGATCGATCTGCCACATCGCGCGCATACGATAGCGCCATTCGTTGGGCGAGGGCGTGACGACGATGTCGGGAACATTCTCGAGACGCGCGATGCGATGCAGACAGTCGCGGATCATCTCCGACTTCGCGGCGAGCTGCGCTTCATAAGTGAGTTGCTGAAAGTCACAACCACCGCAACGACCGAAGTACGGGCACGGCGGCTCAATTCTTACCGGCGACGGCGTGATGATCTCTACAATAGACGCAAACAGAACCTTCCCCTGCTCTCGCTCTACGCAAACACGCACACGATCCCCCGGCGCGGCCAGCGAAACAAAAACAGTCTTCCCATCAGCATGGGCCAACCCCAAGCCGCCCGGCAGGATTCGTTCGATCTCAACTTCAAAAGTCATCATTTCTCTTGTACTGCTAAACGAAAAAGAGGCTGAGGCGCGGGACCGCAAACTCCTCTCGCAAACGCTTCAACAGCAAATTATCGAAAGTCTGCTTGTAAGCCGCAGCGTCCATTTGCGAACGATAGGGTTTGAGCTGATCCTTCACTCCGTTTTTGAATTCATCCAACGTGCTCGAGCCGGCAACTGAAAGCATCGAATCGTTCAGCATTCGTTCGAGACCAGTCAACGAGTCTTCGAGTTTGCGCGTGTCGAGCGTCGCGCCACTCGCAAAATCTTTCTCGATGTCAGCGAGCAAAGCGATCGCGCGTGTTAACGCCTCCGAAAGATCGTCTTCCTGCTTTCTCGACTGTGCGAGCTCAGACAACGCATTGCGACTACGCTGTAAATGTTCACTGATTGCCGCAAATGAAAACGAAGTCTTGTCAGATTCAGGTTCCGCTGAGGCATTTGAAGATCCAACGTGCGCTTCAATCCACTCCGCGTACTGCGCTTCAACTTCTTCCTGGCAATAGAGAAGCGACTTCACCGATCGCTTGCGCGGTCGAGCTTCATACGAGTCAAACGATTTCTCGACGCCGCGAAGCACGATATGCAGCGGAATTCCCTGCTGCTTCCACGTCTCCATCAACGCCCAATCCATCGGACTCAGAAACAAGTGCTTGCCGCGGCGCCTGACGAATGCGTCTTCGATTTCGGTGAAGTAGTTGAAGTAATTCAAGTCGACACTCTCTCGTACACGATACGCAAGCCGTCAAGCGTGAGGGTCTCGTCTACGGCATCGATATACTGCGAGGCCTCAGCGATCAGCGGAGCGAGTCCGCCGGTCGCAATGATTCGCGCCACCGATCCCCTTTCAGAGATCATCTTCTCGATCATGCCGTCAACGAGTCCCACATAACCGTAATAGAGCCCCGACTGCATCGCCTCGACAGTCGAAGACGCGATCGCCATGCGCGGACGAACGAATTCAACGCGCGGCAGTTTAGCGGCGCGTTGAAATAAAGCCTCGGCACACGTAAACAACCCGGGACTGATCGCACCTCCGAGAAACTCGTTGTCCTTACTGATCGCGTTGAAAGTAGTTGCAGTGCCGAAATCAACGACGATGCACGGCGTACCGTACTTGTTCATCGCCGCGACACCATCGACGATTCTGTCCACACCGAGATCTGACGGCGGATGGTAAAGCAGCTTTAAACCCGTGTCAGTCGTGTGGTCTACAAACAGCGGCTCGACCGAGAAACTCGCCGCGACTTGTCTGAGCGCCTGATCCAACTGCGGCACGACCGACGCGATCGCAATCCCCTTCACTTCTTTCCGATCGATGCCGCCGCGCCCAAATACATCAAGCACGTCAGCTTCATACTCATCGGCGCTTCGCTCGCGCTCGGTGAGTAGTCGCCACTGCGCGATCAACTCCTGACCGCGAAAGAGCCCGAGCGTGATGTTTGTATTCCCGGCATCAATCGCCAGTAGCATAGACGGCTTCCTCTGTGCGGTTTCGCTTTCCTGACAGCACTTCCTCGATCAACTCCGCAGCACGCGCGGGCCCATTCTCCTGCTTCAGCCGCTGGCTGACTTCCATCGCCCGGCGCGCATATGACGGCCGTTTGAGCAACTCGTGCAGCTCGTCCGCGACTCTCGTCTCGAGATACTTATCGCGATAGAGCGTGCGACTAGTGCCGACCTTGCGCGCATGTTCCGCGTTGTCTGATTGATCGAAAGCAAACGGAACGATCAGCGTCGGCACACCGGCGAGCAACGCATGCGAAGTCGTGCCGACGCCGCCATGATGGACTACTGCACACGCGCGCGGCAGCAACGTTTGATACGGCGCGTAGTCGAGCGCGATGATTCCTTCGGGAAGCGCGCGTGGCAGGTTACGCTCGTCACCGATGAGCAACACGGCGCGACGCCCAAGCCGCTTTGCTGCGCGAATGCTTTCCTCGTAAAAATCACGCGCCACCCACACGGCTGACGACCCCAACGTGAACACGATCGGTGGCGCACCATTGTCCAAAAAGTGCTTGAAGTCGATCGGAATCTCGACGTTGTGATTGCCGTCGTAGAAGCAGAAGCCGGTGATCTCGGTTTGCGGCGGCCAGTCTGGTTGTCGTTGGCCAAACAACTCTGAAAACAAGGCGAGGACGAGTGTGGGTGAGTGCTGACCTTCGAACATCGGATTGCCGGTGTCTGAAAGTCCGAGCTCGTCGCGGAATTCGGTAATGGCTTTCGCTTTGTACGAGCCCTTCATCACGTTCAGGAAGAATCCCATCACGCCGGGTCCAAGCAGGCTCAGCTTTCTGGTCCACTGCCAGTACGGCGGCACCGGCGGATCGTAAGGAGAGAAAAAAGATAAAGGTGCGAGCACTGTCGAGACCCATGGGATGCCGGTCTTGCGAGCCACCAGTGGACCAGCAGGCGCCGCGGGATGAGTGACGAGCAGATGAGCGCCTTCGACTGCTTGCAGCAAGTCAGCATAACTTTCGCGAACGGCCGGAAAGATTAATTCTTCGGTCAAAAATCGTGGGCCAGTCTTTGGCTCCATGATCTTTTCGACCAGCTCCGAACCTTGTTCTTTTGGCTGAGGAATATCAGGACGGACAGGCGCAAACTCCAGACCCACGCCTTCGATCTTTTCGCGATAACCCTCCATAGTCGCGATGACCGGCACATGACCGCGTCGCTGCAGCTCGAGCGCCATCGCCATGTAGGGATGTATATCGCCGAACGAACCGAACGTGTTCAGGATAATTCGTTTGCGAATTTCAGTCGACATAACATTTTCTTCTCTGCGCAACCTCTGTGTCCTCTGTGCCTCTGTGGTTTTTAGCGTGTAAACCACCACAGAGACACAGAGAACACAGAGATCTCACAGAGAAGACGATCTAACGCTGTAAACGTCTCCGGCCCTTACCAATTTGATCTCACCGCTTGCTGTACGCAGTCGTAATGAGCCATCCGGCTCGACGCCGCAAGTAGTTCCCTGCCAAACGTCGTCACCGTTACTCACCTGGACCAGCTTTCCGATTGCGTAAGAAGAACGGTTGGACCACGCGTCAACAATCTGTGCCGGCTCAGCAAGTCGCGGATACCAGCGCGACAGCGCGTCCAACAGCGCCGCGAGAATCTGCTCGCGGTCGGCCGCGACGCCTATCGTCTCAGACACCGAAGTCGCCACCTGCGCGAGCTCCGGCGGGTAGGCATTTTCCGTCAGGTTGATCCCGATGCCGACAATCACGGCGCGTCCCAAAGGAGTTTCGATCGCCTCAGCCAGGATGCCGCAGATTTTTCTTTCACCTGAAAGAAGATCGTTGGGCCACTTGATGTCCGTCTCAACACCTGCGACTTCACGCAACGCGTCGCCAACCGCGAGTGCCGCCATAAACGTGATCAAAGGCCAGTGATTTTGAGGGATCGTCGGGCGTAACAGGATGCTGAAGTAAAGCCCCGCGCCCTTCGGCGACGACCACGCGCGCTGCAAACGACCTCGGCCCGCAGTTTGCTCCTCCGCAACAATCGCAAGGCCTTCCGCCGCGCCTTCAGACGCACGTTGCGCCAGCTCGGTGTTTGTAGAAGGCAACGACTCGAATCGCAAAACCTTCGGCTTAAGGAACGTCACATGAGCGATTATACAGAACCGAGCGCGGTAGCGCCGGGTATGCGATCAAGCTTGCGCTATCTCGAAATACCCGTAGCGATGATCGCGTTGTTAGCGGGCGCAGCCTTCCTCACAAAGATGTGCTATCTCTCGCTCGCCTTCAACACGATCTTCGTCCTGATCTTTCTGACACTGTTTTATGCATACGTTCGCATTCGTCTCAACATTCAGATCCCTCTGACGCTGCTAGCGCTCGTCTTTCTCGCGTTGCAGGTCGACGCGCTCGGAAACTTCTTTCGTATGTATGGCCGGCAGTTTGGGCCAATGCAGTACGACGAGTTCGCACACACAATGGTCCAGGTGCTCGTCAGCCCGATCATCGTTTGGCTGACTGGCCGCGTGCTGCAACAACTCGGCTATCGACTGCCGCTCAAACTCCAGGCATTCTTCGCCGCGATGATCGTGTTCAGCTTGTCGGCGATCTACGAGATCATTGAGTTGTGGGATGAGATCTATTTCGGCGGGCGCCGCATCTGGGGACCGTACGATACGGCCACCGATCTACAGTGGGACCTCTGCGGAATAATTGTCGGGACACTGTTTTCTTGTATCATGCTGCGAGACACCCGTGATCAACTGGTTTCCCATTAGGCTTTCGTTCGCCGTAGCCACGGCCGCTACGCTGATCGCATTGATCGCCGGCTCTGGGCTCGCGTGGTTGTTGGCCCGCAAGCGCTTTCCCGGTCGCAACCTCGTCGATGCGCTTGTGACGCTGCCGCTCGTGTTGCCGCCGACCGTGTTGGGTTACTACCTGCTCGTGTTGCTCGGTACACGCTCGGCGATCGGCGGATTTCTATATCGCACACTCGGCATTCGACTGACGTTCACTGTGACGGCGGCGATCATCGCGGCGTCGATTCACGCGCTGCCCCTCGTAACGAAGAGTTTGCGGGCTGCGTTTGAAGGAGTGAGTACGGATCTCGAAGCGGCAGCGCGCACGCTCGGGTTGAATAATCGACTGATCTTCTTTCGTGTGACGTTGCCGTTGGCGGCGAAGGGTGTGCTGGCGGCGACGGCGCTCGCGTTCGCACGCGCGCTCGGTGACTTCGGAGTGACGATCATGATCGCCGGGAACATTCCGGGCAAGACGCAGACCGCTTCGGTGGCGATCTACGATGCAGTGCAGGCGGGACGTGATAACGAGGCGTTTACATTGGCGGTCACGGTGTCAGTGATCGCGGGGTTTATGTTGTACATCATCAACCGCTTTGGCCGCGTACGTTGGTAGCCACAAAAGGCACAAAATAATTCTTTGTGCCTCTTTGTAGCTAACTAAGAAAACCTTTGAACTTTGAGGCGCTCGATGAGTAACCAGGGAATATTGATTTGACGTCGGTGCTACCGAGGTGGCGCGTGGCGATCTCGCCGAACACATCCCGGAAGTCAGTCGTCAACGCCAGGTCGCGGCCCTCGTTAAGCTGATCGCTCTTGAGTCCCGGCCATTGTCCGTAAACCTTCCCGCCCTTCACACTATTACCCAACACAAACATCGCGTTCGCATGCCCGTGGTCTGTGCCGCGATTGCCATTCTCGCGCACCGTCCTGCCAAACTCGGACATCGTCAACACAACCACGTCATCCATTCGCTGGCCCAAATCCTGGTAGAGCGCCGCGATGCCGCTGCTGAACTGCTGCAACAGATTCGCCAGTTGCCCGCGTGAATTGCCCTGGTTCACGTGCGTGTCCCAGCCACCGATGTCTGTAAACGCCACTTCCAAACCGACGCCCGCTTTGATGAGCTGGGCGATCTGCAACAACGAAGTGCCGAACGGAGTGCGTGGATACTGCGCGCCATTCTCCGGTTGATACTGCGCGGGATTCGCCTTCTTCAAATAGTTGACTGCTTCGAACGTCTCGCGTCCCGTGCCCGCCAGCGAGTCTTTCGTCTCGCGCGCGTAGATCGCTTCGAACCCGCCCTGCAAGTTTTCTGACGACTTGCCCGCACGAATCGCGAACTCTGAAAGGTTCGACATCGCCACCGCCGGCGCGCTTCCCTGTAACACGCGCGGCATCGTCTTGGTCATCGACACTGCGCGAAACAGCGACTCCTCCGAATCCTTCTTACTCCGTAGATAACGATTGAGCCAGCCGTCACTCGTCGACTTCACACCGGGCGTCGCCGACTCCATGTAATCCTGGGCGTCGAAGTGTGAACGTGTGTTGTCGGGTGAGCCGGACGCGTGAATGATCGCGAGTCGCTTCGAGTCCCACAATGGTTTGAACGCACTCATCGAGGGGTGCAGACCGAAGAAGCCGTCGAGATTGATCGCCGCATCGGAATTGCCGGGCTTCGGAATCGCGATCGACGGCCGCAGCTCGTAATAGTTCGCTTCGCCAAACGGCACGACGACGTTGAGTCCATCAACTGCGCCGCGCTGAAAGATCGCGATCAGCGTCTTTCGTTTTCCGGTTGGCGATGTGTTGCCGAGCACGATACGCTCGAGAAACGACGGCGCGGAAAGCGACATGCCAACGCTGGCGAGTGCGACGCTTCCTGATTTGATAAAAAATCTGCGGTTCATAATTATTGCCTCTGAAATTCCGGCGTTCCCAAAATCAATCCAACAACCTTGGTCGCCGGATCCGACGGCTCAAGCTGTTTGAGCAGAGTCTCCCTTGTTGCAGACGAAATTTCTCCTCCAAGAATGGTCTTCAAATACTCATCCATCACCTTCGCCTGCTCGCCATTCGTCTTCGCAAGACTGACTGTGGTTCCCTGCACGCGATTGTTTGCGAGCGCGAGTCCGAAGTTCATTCGCTCGAGCAGTCCGCCGGTGTTGACCCAACTCTCGGCTGCATCCGAATAACCATTCGGCGTTTGGAACCCATAGAGCGGCTCGCCCATGCGCTCGATCCAACGGTGCGTGCCCGGGCCGCCGTTGGTGTCGGCGCCGAGCGTTCTGATCGCGCTGATCACGAGCTCGAACGGGCGCTTGATCTTCACGCGATAAGCTTCAGTCGAGTTGAACTCCTTCGAGAAGAAGATTGCTTTGAGCGTCTCACGAATGTCACCATCGCTCTTCGTAAACGTTGCCGCCACTCGATCGACGAGACTCTGCGGTGGTGTGTCTGACACGAAATGACGCACGAGCTTGGTCGCGATGAACTTCGCCGTCGACGGGTGATGGGCCAGGATATCGAGCACCGTTAGTCCGTCCTTGATTCCACCACCAGATGGGATCTTATGACCGAGGACCGTCTTCTCGCCATCGTCGTGTACGCGCGCGTTGAAGAAGAACGTGCCTGCGTTGCGACGACCCGCTTCACCCATCATCGCATTCACAGCGGCGCCGCCACCGCGCGGTTGAAAGATGGTCCAGCCAGTAAAGCAGCGCGCGACTTCCTGTACGTCTTTTTGCGTGTAGCCGCCGTCGACGCCGAGTGTGTGCAGCTCCATCAATTCGCGCGCGTAGTTTTCATTGATGCCGCGTCGCTGTCGCTGTTGTTGCGGTTGTTGCTGCGGGCGTAGCTGTTGGAGAAGACCGCCGCGCCGTCCCTGGTTCGCATTCGGACTGACGCTCTGGAAGTTGTCGAGATAAAAAAGCATCGCCGGGCTCTGTGCCGTGGCTTGCAGCAACGTCGAGAACTTACCGAGCGCGTTGGGACGAATCGTGTCGCGATCGTAAGCGGGCAGCAACCAGCGATCGGCGCCTTTGTTGGCGAAGATGTTGAAGTGGTTGGTCCAAAAGTCGACCATCACTTCCTGTAGCTGTCGCTCGCTATAGACCGCACGTAGAATTCGCGACGCTTGCAGCTCGGCGATGATGCGTTGCGGCCGCTGCAACCCGTTATCGCGGTAGTATTCCTCGATGATTTTCCGATTCTTTTCGTTATCGAGCGGATTCGCAGGCGGTGTGTTCTGGTTGTTCTTCGCCGCATCAGCCTGCATTTCCTCGGGCGCCATTCCTCGCGCTTGAAGCTGTCGCAACAGTTGACCGGGCTGAGGATATTTTTCGTAGAGCTCCGCCGTGGTCATGTTGAGGGTTGACAGCTCACGAAGCTTATTTTCCGCCACGGTGTCCGAAATCTTTGCGGGGTTGAGCTGCTGGTTGATATATTCCTCCAGGCCCATCGCCTTCACGCGCTCGACGTCACCCGGGCGCGCTCCGAATCCAAGCCGGTTAAGGACGTGGATAATCCGCTGGTCTTGAGTCAACGAGCGCTGCTTCTGGGCGAAGACAAGCGGCTGCGTCAGCACGGCGAGCAGTATTAATGCAACTATCTTTTTCATGTTCGGTTAGACGCACGGCCGGAGAGATCGGTCGAAAAAATCCGCTCTTCTCTGTGCAGCCTCTGCGTTCTCTGTGTCTCTGTGGTTGAAGAATGCTTAGGAAAAACAACCACAGAGACACAGAGGACGCAGAGGCTGCACAGAGAAATCAGACTTTTGGGCAAAGCCAGCTAAACTACTGCCGTGTCTGCGGGCGCGGGTAGGTCACCGGGCTCTTATTCCCGTCCTTATCTACCGACCTGACCCCGAAAAAGTAATTGTCTTTCGACATCCCCTTCATCGTAAAACTCGTCACGTTCCCCACCGGTTTCGAATCAGTCCACACAGCCTCAGTAGTCTCGCGCCAAACAATCTCGTACCCCGCCAGATCCGGCTCCTTGTTCGCATCCCAACGCAGCTCCGTATCATTCGACAAACGCTGCGCGACAATCGTCACGCCCTTGGGTCTGCCAGGGGCCCATGCTAATGCCGCAAGCGACGCCGCATTCACGCGCGCCACGTTCGCCACATACCCGAAATCAACAAACTCCGGCAGGTCGCCAAACTGCACGCCATTCTCGACCCGTACGTTCTGATGCTGGTGCCGGAACTCTTCGTTTACCTCCGTGAACCGCACCGCCGGATAGCCGCGCTCGAGAAACGGAATGTGATCGCCGCCGCGCCCATAACGATCGCGCCGGTAGATCATCATGACCTTGAACTGCGGCACAAACGCGTCCCCAGTCTCCTTGATGAATCGCGCCAATTGCCGCGACGAGGAATCGTTCTCGCCACCAACACTTCGTCGCGTCGTCGCCTCGGCCGGCGTTTCGTTTGACTGCACGCCTTCGGAGAACACACGCACGTGATCGCGGTCGCGCACGCCATTGCCGCCCAGCGAGTTGCCGACGATGTCGTTCGTGAACATCGCATCGACGTTCCAGTTTTTCTGTTTTGCCTGTTCGGCGAAATGGGTCGAGCCGAGCAAGCCCTGCTCCTCACCGGGAACGACCATGAAAACGATCGTCGCGTCAAACTCATACTTCGCCATCACACGCGCCATCTCGAGCACCGCGGCAGTTCCCGACGCGTCGTCATTTGCCCCCGGCGCATCGCACTTCGCATCAGTCGGCGAGTTGCACATCGAGTCGTAGTGACCACTTACAACATAGATCCGATCAGTCGCTTCGGGTTGCGATCCTTTCAACGTGGCGACGACGTTCGTGAGGATCGTCGGCTCAGGAACACGTGCGGCTTTCGCCTGCTCAAACGATTGCTTCTCGACAGTCATGCGACCGTTCGAGGCTTCGGCAGCCTTGAGAAACTCGGCGTACAGCCAGTCACGCGCTGCGCCGATGCCACGCTTCGGATCGTTCTGTTCTGACAACGTGTTGCGCGTGCCGAAGGAAACGAGCTTTCTGATCGTCGCTTCGATGTTGCGCGCGTCGATCTCGCGCACGATGTTCGAAACGGCGCGATTGCGAACCGGCGCAGCTCTCCGCGACTGTTGTCTGGTTTGAGCGGCAACAACAACGAGGTTCGCCGCGAGTAGAAAAATCATTACGCTTTGAAAAACTCGGTAAAGTTGATTTCGAAGCTTCATAGTGATCTGTATTTGTTTTTGATTTAGCGTGTTCCGCGATCGGCGGAGTCTCTGTAGATCGGACTGAATGTGCGTGTCGTGTTTTCAGTAACGCTTCCGACTGGTGGTTCCATGCGCGGCGGCAGGTGAGGCATCGTCGGTCGATCGGTGAATGCAGGTCGGGGTTGCTGTTGCGGTGGCGCGAGCTCGCGCTGGAAGGTCATCATCTTCGTTAAGAAACGGATCAGTAGACCAATGCAGCCGAACAGTGTCGCCGAGCTAAACAGGACCATCCAAACGATCGCGGCCCAATTCATATTTTGGCGGGCGAATTCCGTAGCGCTGCCGAAGATGACGCCCATGCCACCGAGGATCGTTATACCAAGGACAATGCTGGGAACGATCAGTTTCGGCGGGGCCAACATCATTGGGGCGCTCGTCGCGGGCAGCATCAAGTTGGCGCCACATCGGTTGCAGTATTTAAGCTCGACAGTTATCTCGTTACCGCAGGAAGGACAATACATAGGACCTCCAGTGCAGTAACTGTAACACTTGAGCTAACGGATGCGGTAGGTGTGGCCTTTCCAGACCACGATGATCTCGCCCTCGAGTTGGTCCGCGATGGTTTTGATCCCCGGTTCGTCAGCCACGAGTGCGCGGTATTGTTCAGAGCCACGATTGAGTGTCACGGCATCTTTCGAAGAATCGTAAGCAGTGTCGACCCAGACGCCACTGTGTTTACGAAAACGCCGACCCGCGACGGTTCGAGTGTCCGTCTTCATATCGGCGACGCCATCAGCCTGAAACCCTCCGCGTGCACCTGATGCTGTCGCACTCACTGCGTCCGCAGGTTTTTTCGCGCGCGCCAGACTGTCTTTGTCCTCCCGCTGCGCTACTCTCAGTTCTTTCTTCGCCTCTGGTCCGGCGACGGGTTGCACTCTAACTGTCTCCGTTGCAGCGCCTGGGCTTTGTTCAGGAGTAGCGGCTGGCGCAGTCTTCGGCGGTGGCGGCTCGTTCGCTGCTGATGCCGGTTGTTCTTCGGGCTTCGGTTGCGCCACTGCTTTCTCTTTCGATACTTCAGCGTCAACGCTCGTAACTGAAGGCGGCATATTCGGAGGCGGAGCCGGCTGCGCGGGCTGATTCTTCTGCTTCCTCTCTTCCTCGACTCGCGCTGGGCTCGGCGCAGTGTTTGAGTCAGCGTAACTGTCAGCACGCGCCGCCGGAGATACAACTGGCTGTTGCGGAGGAGCGGTTTCAGTGTTCTGCGCTACGTATCGGTCCGGTTGATTACGACGCAGGACCACGAAACCGATCGCTGCGACGAGGATCAATCCCAACGCCGGCGCTGCATAGCGCAAAACCATCGGCGTGAAGAGACTCGCTAAAAATTTTCTCAAGCCTGACCGCTCTCTAACTGCGGCGCTGTCAGTCGCAGCAACAACGCCAGCAGACGAGCTGAGTTGCGCGACGAGACTTCGGCAGCGCGAGCACTCCGCGAGATGCACTGTGTAACGCGCACGCGCCGCGGCGGGCAGCGCATTCTCTGCATACCCGCTGAGCTCGTCAGCATCGAGATGATCTTCAGGCACTGCCGCATCGTCTCGCCGTCCGAGCCGCCGCAGCAACAGATCCATCTCGTTGTTTGTTTCGTGGTTCATCGTCAATCTAAACGCTGCCTTGTAAAGAACGTATCCATCCCCATACCTTGCACTAAATTCATTGTGTGCCTTTTGTGGCTAAAAGCGACTCCAAATCCGTGTCCAGATGTTGCGCGACCTCCGCAAATGACCGTTCGGTTTCAGCCTGCGTCCAACCACGTTCATCAACGAGGATCTTCGTGACTCGCTTACGCAAATCGGTCTGAATCCTCGCCAAACGACGGCTCGCGGTCGCTTCGTGAACACCCAGCACAGCGCCCGCTTCACGCAATCGCAGGTTGTCGAAGTAATAGAGTTTCACCAACAATCGATCTTCTGCGGGCAACTCCTGTACAGACTGGTTGAGCGCCTGTTGCATGTCAGTCTGCGCGAAGCGATTCGAAATCGACTCCTCAGGCGACGGTATGCCAGCGACAATCGTATGGCCTTCCGCGACCCGTGCGAGGCGCTCGAGATCGGTGTCTTCTTCCGTTTGCACGAGCCGCGACTGCTTCCGAAATACGTCCACCGCAAGTTGGGCCACAACAGCACGCAGCCAACCGGCAAGCGAGCCGCGGCCTGAGTAGTACGCGAGCTTGCTTGCGGGCATGCCGTCCTTCCGCGTGCGCAGCCCGTAAAGCTCAGCCCAGATCGACTGCGCGAGATCTTCGGCGGCGTCTTCGTTTTTACTTGCCGATCGCGCCGCGGAACGCACGGTCGCGGTGAATCGCTCAACCAGATCGTTCCAGGCGCGTTCGTCACCACGCTCACAGGCGATGATCAAACACAGGTCGTCAGCCTGCATCTCGTCGATAAATTTCGCGATCTCAGCGTGAGGGTTGTCCTTTAATAGATACTTCTCGACCGCCGCCGTGACCCGCGGAACCATGGCTTCGCGACCGAGCGAACGATTGTCACTCGCCCGCGCCAGCAGCCGCGCGGCGCCTTCGTTCAATAGTTTTTCGATTCCAATGCTCACCGCTGCGCCCAATCCTACCACTCGACCCTCGTTTGATGCTTGAAATCAACTGTAGGGGCGGCCCTCCGTGGCCGCCCGTTCTTTGAACACGAGCGTTATTCCGGAAC